>NZ_BAABJH010000002.1:0-524767 GCF_039543205.1 Flaviramulus aquimarinus | reverse complement strand
ACCGGTACACAACCAACCGCTCCAACAGGCTTGGAATGCTGGGAGACCGCTACTTTTAATAACATGACCTGTCTTTGGGAAGTCACTGGCACACAACCAACCGCTCCAACAGGTTTAGAATGCTGGGAGACCGCTACCTTTAATAACATGACCTGTCTTTGGGAAGTCACTGGCACACAACCAACTACTCCAACAGGCTTAGAATGCTGGGAGACCGCTACCTTTAATAACACGACCTGTGTTTGGGAAGTCACCGGGACACAGCCAACTGCTCCAACAGGCTTAGAATGCTGGGAAACCGCTACCTTTAATAACACGACCTGTCTTTGGGAAGTCACCGGTACACAACCAACCGCTCCAACAGGCTTGGAATGTTGGGAGACCGCTACCTTTAATAACACGACCTGTGTTTGGGAAGTCACCGGTACACAACCAACTGCTCCAACAGGCTTAGAATGTTGGGAAACCGCAAGCTTCAATAACACGACTTGTCTTTGGGAAGTCACTGGCACACAACCAACCGCTCCAACAGGCTTGGAATGTTGGGAGACCGCTACCTTCAATAACACGACTTGTCTTTGGGAAGTTACCGGGACACAACCAACTATACCAACCGCAGTGAACTGTTGGGACGATTACCAATTCAATGAAACATTATGTACATGGGAAAACTTAGGCACGCAACCTGTTCAGCCTCCAGTGTTAGATTGTCGGGATACGCCAATTTTTAACACAAGTAGTTGTGCTTGGGAGGTAGGAATTGCTCTACCTATAAGTGAAGAGGATGTAACATTTTGCGATGAAGAAATATTAATCTTAGAAGCTCAAACTAATATATCAAATCCTAGTTATGTCTGGAGTACGGGCGATATCAGTTATGAAATAGCTGTTCATGTTTCTGGAACTTACACAGTAGAAATCTCAGGAGATAATTGTTCTTTTGAAACAAAAAGCTTCAATGTTTCCAAACTTGAAACACCAAAAATAAAGGCGGTTGTTTCAGATGGTAATAATATTATTGTTACAACAACTAATGCAGGAGATTTTGAGTATTCTATTGATGGCATTATTTTTCAATCAAGTAATATATTTTCTAATGTAGAAGGAGGTTTTTACACGATTTTTGTTAAAGAAATTAATTGTGATAGTATTGTAACTATTGAACATTTACACTTCTTTATTCCAAGGTATTTTACTCCAAACGGTGATGGAACCCACGATACATTTAGTTTAAGCGGAATCGAATACTTCAGTTCGTCAGAAGTTTCCATTTTTGATCGCTATGGAAAGTTAATTAAATTTTCTAGGAACAGTCCTTTTTCATGGGATGGAACATTTAATAACCAAAACTTGCCTACTAATGATTATTGGTATGTTATCATCATAGAAGGCTATAAGTTTACAGGCAGTTTTACCTTAAAGCGTTAGTTAGATATTTTAAATCTTCTTTTAACCTCATTTATGGTTTTACTTAAAGATATTAAGGAGAGCTATTTATTAGTAATAGTACTAAAAATATTAAAATGTTCTAGATTATTCTTTAAACATTCCAATATATAATTCACCTTTATCACTCATAGAAACTCTAAATATTCTTTGGGGATTAAACTCCATGGTTGTTTTTTTTGGCAGCATCTAAACTTGCGCCATTTTTTTAGAATGCCATAACCTATGCGAATAGCTTCTTCTAGTTTTTGACGATATTCAGCTTCTTTTACAGCAGATAGGTTGTCTTTTCGAATATTCCCAGCGCCACCGATAAATAACAATTGAGAATTTAGCCTTTTAAGGTTCATTATGATTAATTTCTAAGAAGGGTTTTGTTTCATTTTCACAAGAATAAAAATGAGAATATAGACTAGTAAAACAATGCTTTTTTTTATGAAAAAAGGGATGTGCTAGCAACTAAAGTTAATGATTTTATCTTTATTGAATTTTAATAAAAACGACTTTAAATTAGTATATTCGCAAATAATTTAGACATAATTAATAAATCAATAATTAATGAATACAATAGCAACTGGTTTTGGGATAGACGAAGCTCTAAAAATTTTAGGGATAAAGGATGTTAATGAAGGGACTTCTACAGGCTTAAATAATTTTTCGAATGGAGATATTATCGAAAGCTATTCGCCAGTAGATGGGCAATTAATTGGAAAAGTAAAAGCGACTACGAGAGATGATTATGAAGCTGTAATGGGAGCAGCTACTTCAGCATTTAAAACATGGAGAATAATGCCTGCACCACAACGCGGTGAAATTGTTAGACAGTTTGGCGAAAAATTACGTGAAAAGAAAGAAGCCCTTGGCAAATTAGTGTCTTATGAAATGGGTAAAAGCTACCAAGAAGGTTTAGGAGAAGTGCAAGAAATGATTGATATCTGCGATTTTGCTGTGGGCTTATCACGTCAACTTCACGGTTTAACGATGCATTCAGAAAGACCTGGACATCGCATGTATGAGCAATATCATGCGCTTGGTGTTGTTGGTATTATTTCAGCATTTAATTTTCCAGTAGCTGTTTGGGCTTGGAATACGGCATTAGCATGGGTATGTGGCGATGTTTGTGTTTGGAAACCTTCCGAAAAAACACCTATATGTGGTATAGCTTGCCAAAATATAGTAGCAGAAGTTTTTGCTGAAAATAATTTACCTGAAGGTATTTCTTGTTTGATTAATGGTGATTATAAAGTTGGTGAGTTTATGACAAAAGACACTCGAGTTCCTTTAGTTTCAGCAACAGGTTCTACCAGAATGGGGAAAATTGTAGCCAAAGAAGTTGCAGGTCGTTTAGGCAAATCGCTTTTAGAATTAGGTGGAAATAATGCCATTATCGTAACACCAGATGCCGATATAAAAATGACTGTAATAGGTGCTGTTTTTGGAGCAGTTGGTACAGCAGGACAACGCTGTACATCAACACGTCGTTTAATTATTCACGATTCTATTTATGATAAAGTAAAAGAAGCTGTTGTTGATGCCTATAAGCAATTACGAATTGGAAATCCTTTGGATGAAAACAATCATGTAGGCCCATTAATTGACACCGATGCTGTAAAAATGTATAATAACGCATTGCAAAAAGTAGTTGAAGAAGGGGGAAATATTATTGTTGAAGGTGGTGTGCTTTCTGGTGAAGGCTATGAAAGTGGATGTTATGTAAAACCAGCCATAGCAGAAGCAAAGCCTAATTTTGAAATTGTACAACACGAAACTTTTGCACCTGTTTTATACTTGTTAAAATATTCGGGTCATGTTGAAAATGCCATTGATATTCAAAATGAAGTAGCTCAAGGCTTATCTTCGGCAATTATGACAAATAATTTACGAGAAGCAGAACGATTCTTATCCGTTCAAGGTTCTGATTGTGGAATTGCCAATGTTAATATTGGAACTTCTGGAGCGGAAATTGGCGGTGCTTTTGGTGGTGAAAAAGAAACTGGTGGCGGACGCGAATCAGGTTCTGATGCTTGGAAAGTATATATGCGTAGACAAACCAATACGATTAATTATACGACTGAATTACCTTTGGCTCAGGGTATTAAATTTGATTTGTAAGCCGATATATAATTATAGAATATTTTTATAAACCGTTTTAATTAAGAAACGGTTTTTTTGTATCTTAAAGATGCAGATTGGAATCAGCTTTTATTAAAAGGGGTAAACAACTTTGCTATATTTAACATTAAAGCATAAAAAAAACCTTGACTCTGATTTTAAAATCGATTTGGAGCACAAGGTTTATTAAAATGATTAATAGCAGTGCAAAAATGACTATTTTATCTATAAACACAAAACTTTAAAGTTAATTTAAGGTTAAGTTACTAAAGAGTTAGCTGTATTTTACTTTTCTTAATATTCTTAAAGATTCTTTATATAAACCATATATTTCAGGACTATAAGCTTTTAAGTATGGTTTTGATTCTTTTAATTTATCTAAAGCATCGTGGAATAAATTAAGGTAGCAAATCAGATACATGGCAGGTAGGTTCTTTAAATCTAATATTTCCCTTTTAGTAAGTGTAAGTCCTTTTTTTAGTTTTTCCAATAGTGCATTATTGGTATTGTAAATATGGTGTAATACTTTTTTATCAAATTGAGGAGGTTCAAATAAAAGTGTGGTTTCTATATTATAATGGGCATTGTCTTCAAAATCAATAATGGTTTCCTCTAATGGGTAATATTTGTTAGAGCCTTGGAGCCCGAGGTTTACATATTCAATAATTGTAAAACTATCGTCGGTAACCGAAATAGATACTTCGTCTAAGGTTGAAAAGAACAAGCGTACTTGCTCATTAATCAATTCAATATCAACTCTAGAAAAGAATACCTCTTTTTTAACCGTCTTTTTTTGTCCTGCCCAACACACTACAAAATACTCTTTAAAAACCTTGTATTGCGCATTAAAATCTTTTCGGCTGTTCATAAAATCGAACACCCCATTTAAAGTATGCTCAATATTGTTTTGTGCATGTTTTTCAATAGCTTCAACAATTTTAGAATTCACATCTTTAATTTCAACATCAAAAACTTTGGGCATGCTCATACTGCCATCTCTAAAAAACACAGAACCACCGTAATATTTCCAAATGTTTTTTCTGAGTGATGTAATCTTACCAGTAGGTCTAATGGTTACTAAACCAACAACCTTATCGTCAGGTAAATGCGGAAACGGAATATTTTCATATTGAACAATGGGCGGATGGCTTAAATAGGCATTAATGAGATTTTGTATTTTACTGTCATCAAAAAAATCGACCCCAATAATATTGTTGTCTTCATCGTCAACCCCAATTACTATAAAGGAATTGTTTTTTGGATTGCTATTGGAAAGTGCACAAATATGTTTTAAAAATTTAGCTTTCCCTTCCTTATGACTAATATCGATTTTTCGCTTTTTGTCATAAAAACTGTTCTCATCATTATGAGCTAAAAGGTGTTTTATGAGTAGACGTTTGTTAATCATAGGAACTTCCTAAAACAACCAAAATCGATTATTTGTTAAATTAATAAGAAGATAAAAATACTCAAAACGAGTTTAATAGTTTGTAGTCAAATAATAAATTATGTTTAAAGGGTATGACATTTTAATTCTAAGTTAGAAATTTTAAAATAGGTATAATTAAGATAAACTTATCATAATTATACGTTAAACACCGAAATCATTACATGTATTCATTTTTTTTAACCAATTTTTAACATGGTATCAATAAAAAATTTAACAATTTGCAATGCTCAAATAAGGACTGTATATTCGTGCCTTTTGCTAAAGCAAATTCAAGGATGAAAGGCATTAATTTTAATTAAATAAAAAATAATGGAAGAAACAGGTACAATTGATATTAAGACGATTAATGAGAAAATTGAAAAGGAAAGTGCTTTTGTTGATTTACTGATGCTAGAAATGAATAAAGTTATAGTAGGTCAAAAGCATATGGTAGAACGTTTGCTTATTGGTTTATTAGGTCAAGGACATATTTTGTTAGAAGGTGTTCCTGGATTAGCAAAAACATTAGCTATTAATACTTTGGCACAAGCCGTTGATGGGAGTTTTAGTAGAATACAGTTTACACCAGACTTATTACCTGCAGATGTTACGGGTACACTCATATATAACATGAAGGTTAATGATTTTTCGATAAAAAAAGGACCAATTTTTGCCAATTTTGTTTTAGCGGATGAGATTAACAGAGCGCCGGCAAAAGTACAATCGGCTTTATTAGAAGCTATGCAGGAAAAACAAGTAACCATTGGCGATGAAACATTTAAGTTAGACAAGCCATTTTTAGTAATGGCAACCCAAAATCCAGTTGAGCAAGAAGGAACATATCCTTTACCGGAAGCACAGGTAGACCGTTTTATGTTGAAAACCGTTATAGATTATCCTAAAATTGAAGAGGAACAACTTATTATGAGAGCCAACCTTAAAAGTGCTTGGGATAAAGTAAATCCTGTGGTTTCAGTATCTCAAATATTAAAAGCTCAAGAAGTTGTTCGTGAAGTGTACATGGACGAAAAAATTGAAAAGTATATATTGGATATCATATTTGCTACACGTTATCCTGAAAAATATAGATTGCCAGATTTAAAACCATTAATTTCATTTGGCGCATCACCGCGTGGAAGTATCAATTTAGCTACAGCGGCCAAATGCTATGCCTTTATTAAACGTCGCGGGTATGTTATTCCTGAAGATGTTCGTGCCGTAGTTTACGATGTGCTAAGGCACAGAATAGGCATTACTTATGAAGCCGAAGCCGAAAATGTAACTTCAGAAGACATAATCAACAAAATTGTAAACGAGATAGAGGTACCATAGGATTTTAGATTTAAGAATAACGAATTACGATTTGTGATTTCTTTAAATAAAGAAATCGTAAATCACAAATCTTCAATCGTAAATTGAAAAATGGACACTAAAGAATTACTGAAAAAAGTTCGTAAAATAGAGATTAAGACACGTCGGTTGTCTGATCATATCTTTGGAGGTGAATATCATTCAACCTTTAAGGGACGCGGTATGACTTTTAGTGAAGTACGTCAATATCAGTTTGGTGATGATGTTAGAAACATAGATTGGAATGTTACAGCACGTTATAACGCACCTTATGTCAAAGTATTTGAAGAAGAACGTGAATTAACCATGATGCTTATGGTTGATGTGTCAGGTTCTGAATTATTTGGTACAGTACAGCAATTTAAAAACGAAGTGGTCACCGAAATTGCTGCAACTTTAGCATTTTCAGCAACACAAAATAACGATAAAATAGGGCTAATTTTATTTTCAGATAAAGTAGAATTGTACATTCCGCCAAAAAAAGGACGTTCGCATGTACTTCGTATTATTCGTGAATTGATTGAATTTCAGCCCGAAAGTAGACAAACCGATTTAGCAGAAGCTTTAAAATTCATGCAAAATGTAATCAAGAAAAAAGCCATAGTATTTGTGCTGTCTGATTTTATTGCCGACGATTATCGTCAAACCATGAAAATTGTTTCCGGTAAGCATGATGTTACAGGAATCCGAGTTTATGATAAATATGAAGAAGAAATTCCGAATTTAGGCATGGTACAAATGCAAGATGAAGAGACAGGAGAACTCATGTTGGTAAATACATCTTCAAAAACAGTAAGGCGTAATTATGGTAAATTTTACATTGAAAAAGTGAACTATTACAAAGAGAGTTTTACTAAATCTGGAGCTGGCGCTATTGATTGTCGTGTTGATGAAAGTTATGTAAAAAAGCTATTGGGATATTTTAAAAAAAGAGGTTAATCTTAGTTAAAAGTTAAAAGTTAAAAGTTAAAAGTGATAAGTATAAAGTTTAAAAATAGAAATTTTAATAGAATGAAGCTATTTGTCTTTGGATATAGATGCTCATCAACCTTTTTTACTTTTGCCTTCTGCCTTTTTACTTTTGCTTTACACGCTCAAGTATCATCAACTATAGATTCAATGTCTATAAAAATTGGTGAACAGATTACATATCAGATTCAAGTTGAAGCAGATACAACAAAACTAGTTGTTTTTCCAGAAGGACAAACCTTTTTGCCTTTAGAGGTTGTAGAAGCCTATAAAATAGATACTACAAAAAATAAAGACAAATATAACCTGATAAGAAAATATGGCTTGACACAATTTGACTCAGGATCGTATACCATACCAAGACAAAAAATTATAATTGGCGATAAAACATTTTTTACCGATTCGTTAAAAGTTGAGATAAATGACGTTGTTGTAGATACTACAAAAGGGATTTACGATATAAAACCTATTATAGCTGTAGAAAAAACAAGTAGTAACTGGTGGATATATTTACTATATGTTTTAGTAATAATTGGAGCCATAGGGTTTTTATTGTATTGGTTTATTTGGAGAAAAAAGCCATTATCTGAAGAAGAACAAATAGCTTTACTGCCACCTTATGATAGAGCTAAACTAGCCCTTAAGAAATTAGACGAAAGCCATTATTTAGAACACGAAAATTTAAAAGATTATTATTCAGAACTTACATTCATCATTAGAAAGTATCTTGATGAGAAAGTTTACGACCACGCTTTAGAAAGTACTACAGATGAATTAATCAATCGCCTTAATTTACTAAAAGAAGGCAATCAAGTCGATTTAAGTAAAGACGATATTAAAAACCTAGAAAGCATTTTAAAACGAGCCGATTTAGTAAAATTTGCAAAGTCTGCTCCAGATATAGAACTCGCAAAAATTGATAGAGATACTATTGATGTAGAAATAGACCATGTAAAAGAAGCATTGCCTGAGCCAACAGAAGAAGAAAAGCTTTTAGATGAAAAATACAGAGAAGCGCAAGAACGTAAAAAGAAGCGCAACAAAGTTATATTAACCGTAGCCTTAAGCATCTTTTTATTAATAGTAACGGTTGTTGGGTTTTCATTAAAATATGGATTTGGTTACGTGAAGGACACGATTATAGGACATGACAGTAAAGAACTCCTAGAAGGAGAATGGGTAACTAGTGCTTACGGCTTTCCACCAGTAACTATCACAACACCTAAGGTTTTAAAACGAGTGACTCCAGAGTTGCCTGAGGAGATGAAACAACAAATAGACTTAACAGTATTTGGCTATGGTAGTTTGATTGATAAATTTAATGTAGCCGTTTCAACCACAAAGATTAAAAATTTAGGAGACAAAGAAATTGACCTACAACAAGCTATAGATGGGAATTTAAAAACATTTGAAACAGCAGGTGCACAAAATATTATTACCAAAAAAGATAAGTTTGAAACACCCAATGGAGCAGAAGGACTAAAGGTATATGGAACATTGGACATGGCGGTTCCTAACTCCGATCAAGTTGAAAAAGGCAAGTATACCATTCTAGCATTCACAGCCGAAAATGTAGTACAGCAAATTATACTTGCTTGGAAAGAAAACGATGTTTATGCAGATCAAATAGTAGAACGTATTTTAAATTCAGTTGAACTTAAAGAACTAGAAGAATAATGTTTGAGGGCATAGAATTTTTAAATAAAGAATTTTTCTGGTTGCTGTTGGCGCTTCCATTGGCTGTACTTTGGTATATTCTAAAATACAAAAAACAAACAGCAGAACTTAAAATATCAAGTTTAAAAGGCTTTAAGCTTACCAATTCCTGGTTGCCAAAATTAAGACATCTTCTATTTGTTTTACGACTAGCAGCATTAGCCTTACTTATTATAGCATTAGCAAGACCACAATCTGTTGATGTATCTACCAAAACAAAAACAACTCGAGGAATAGATATCGTTATGGCAATAGATGTTTCGGCTAGTATGTTGGCTAAAGACTTATCACCAAATAGATTAGAAGCCTTAAAAAAAGTAGCAGCAGAATTTATAAAAGGCAGGCCAAATGATAGAATAGGACTGGTAGAATATGCAGGAGAAAGCTATACCAAAACACCAATTACTAGTGATAAATCTATTGTATTAAGGTCGCTTAGAAGTATAAAGTACAATACAATAATAGAAGGCGGTACCGCTATAGGTATGGGTTTAGCAACATCGGTAAATAGATTAAAAGATAGTAAAGCCACAAGTAAAGTTATTATTTTATTAACAGACGGGGTAAATAACTCAGGGTTTATAGACCCAAAAATAGCCAGTGAATTAGCCGTTGAGTATGGTATCAAAACGTATACTATCGGTTTAGGAACAAACGGAATGGCATTATCTCCCGTTGCAATTTTACCCAATGGTAACTTTCAGTACGGACGCATACAAGTAGAGATTGACGAAACTTTACTTAAGGAAATAGCAGAAGTTACAGGAGGCAAATATTTTAGAGCAACAAACAATAAAAAACTTGAAGAAATTTACGATGAAATAAACAAGTTAGAAAAAACAGAAATAGAAGAATTTAAGTTCTATAATTACGAAGAAAAATATCGCCCGTTAGTCATTTTAGCAGGCTTATTATTACTACTGGAATTATTGTTACGCAATACTATTTTCAGAAGCTTCGTATAAGTTAAGTTTTTTCATTCTTATGAAAACGAAAATCTCATAATTTGAAAAGAGAAATAAGAACATAGAATAAAAATAAGGTGCGTGGTAAACAAATAAACAGTTCCATGAAAAACAAATAAATAAGTAATGTATCAATTAGAAGAAAAAATATGGCTTTGGACATTAGGAATTATTCCAGTAATAATCCTACTCTTTTTGATACTTCAATTTTGGAGATACAGAACACAAAATAAATTTGCGGACAAACAATTACTAAAAAAATTAAGCCCAAATAGGTCTGTATTCAAAGGCGCCCTAAAAGTCTTTGTTTTAAGCTTAGCCTTTCTTTGTTTAACAATTGCCCTTATAAACCCAAAAATTGGAACAAAATTAGAAACCGTTAAACGTGAAGGCGTAGATATTGTTTTTGCAATAGATGTTTCTAAAAGTATGTTAGCCGAAGATATTGCGCCCAACCGATTAGAAAAATCAAAACAACTTGTTACCCAAATCATTAATAATTTAGCAAGTGACCGTATAGGCATCATTGCCTATGCTGGAAAAGCATTTCCACAATTACCAATAACAACCGATTATGCATCGGCTAAAATGTTTTTACAAAGCATGAATACCGATATGCTATCATCACAAGGAACTGCCATAAACGAGGCCATTAAATTGGCTAAAACCTATTTTGATGATGAAGAGCAAACAAATCGCGTGCTTATTATTATTTCAGATGGCGAAGATCATAGCGAAGAAGCAGCAGCCATTGCTGAAGAAGCCCATGAAGAAGGCATTAGAATTTTTACAATAGGTGTTGGAGACATAAAAGGCGGACCCATACCAGAAAAACGAAATGGAATTGTTTTAAACTATAAAAAAGATAATCAAGGCGAAACCGTTATCACGCGGCTAAATGAAGAAACGCTTCAAAATATTGCTAATGAAGCCAACGGGGCATATATTAATGGAAAAAACACAAAAGATGTTGTAGCAAACATCCGTGAGATTTTAAACGGAATGGATAAAACAGAATTTGAAGCAAAACAATTTGCAGATTTTAAAGATCAGTTTCAATGGTTTTTAGGATTTGGTATTTTCTTTTTACTATTAGATGTTTTCTTGCTAGAACGAAAAACAGCATGGTTAAAAAAATTGAATTTATTTAATGAGAATTTTTAATTGAAAATGGAATTCTTGCGAAGACAGAAACTTAATAAGTTGAAACAATTAATAATTTTTATAAATTCTTTAACGAACAAAAAATCTAAGTTTTATATCTTAGAATTTAGTATAAAATAAAAATGAAAAATATAGTATACCTTATAGTAATGTTTCTCGGTTTATTTTCTTTTGCCCAAGAAAATAAGGCACAATTACAAGCTTTAAAAAAAGCTAATAATTATGTTTACGAAGGAAATGTATTAAAAGAAGATGACAATTTTGTTTCTGCAGAAATGGCCTATAGAAAAGCCATTTCAGAACAACCTTCTACTGTTACAGGAACCTATAATTTAGGAAATTCCTATTACGAAAAAGGGAATTATGACGAAGCGTTGTACAGGCATCTGCAAGCTGTAGAAGCATCTACTTCAAAAGCAGAAAAGCATAAAGTATTTCATAATATCGGAAATATTTTTATGAAAAACGAAAAATATAAAGAAGCTGTTGAAGCTTATAAAAATGCATTAAGAAATGATCCTACAGATGAAGAAACGCGTTACAATTTGGCTGTAGCTAAGAAAAAGTTGAAAGAACAAGAAGACAAACAAGACAAAAATAAGGACGATAAAGATAAAGAGGACAAGGATAATAAAGACGATAAAGAAAACGAAGACAAAAAGGAAAATCAAGATAAAGATAAAGAAGGCGACGATAAAGAGGATAAAAAGGATAAAGGCGACGAAGAAAAGAAAGAAGACGAAAAAAAGGACGATGAAGGTAAGCCTAAAGATGAAAAAAAGGATAAAAGCGACGAAGAGAAAAAGAAAGAGCAACAAAAACCTAAGCCACAACCTGGTCAGTTGTCACCACAACAAATAAAAAGTTTGTTAGAAGCCATGAATAATCAAGAGCAGAAAGTTCAAGAAAAAATGAATGCTGAAAAACAAAAAGGAGTTAAAATAAAGACTGAAAAAGATTGGTAATAAAAGTTTGAAGCTTGAAGAATGTAGTTTGAAGAAAAAAGATAATCATTTTGTCATTCCTGCGTAGGCAAGAATCCACTTTGAAAATAAAATGAAAACAATAAAACACATAACCCTATTACTATTTATACTAGCTACAAGTGTGGTTTCAGCACAAGTAAAGTTTGAAGCTAAAGTAAGTAAGCAAAAGCTAGGTATAAATGAACGTTTGCGTGTTGATTTTGAAATGAATCAAGATGGTGATAACTTCAATCCGCCAAGTTTTTCGGGTTTTACAGTTGTGGGTGGACCAAATCAATCCGTAAGTAATTCATGGATTAATGGAGTTCGTACATACAAAAAAACATACAGTTATTTTTTAGCACCAAAACAGCGAGGAAACTTTATAATATCCCAAGCAACTATAACTATTGATGGGGAAAGTTTTAAAACAACACCAGTAAAAATTCAAGTTACAGGAGCCGTTGATATTCCAAAAGACCCCAATGACCCTACGTATTTGGCATCAGAAAACATTCATTTAGTTGCTGAGGTTTCAAAAACAAACCCATATTTAAACGAAGCAATAACCGTAGTGTATAAACTATATGTGTCGCCTAAAATAGCAGTTGATAATTGGAATGAAATAGATAGCCCACGATACAACGATTTTTGGAGCCAGGCCATAAACACACAAGGACAAAAGGTTCAAAATGGCACCTATAATGGTCAAGATTATCGCTATTTAGTCTTACGAAAAGCCGTATTATATCCTCAAAAAATAGGCAAGCTAAACATAGAACCGTTAAGTTTAAATATAGCATTACGAGTACCAACAAAAAGACGGGATATTTTTGGAAGTCTTTTAATGACACGTGTTAACAAAACCGTATCAGCAGGAAATAAAACAATACAAGTAAAACCTTTGCCAGAAGTTGGTAAACCAGTAGATTTTACAGGAGCTGTAGGGAGTTTTAGTTTTGATGTCACGGCTTCAAAAACAGAATTAGATGCATCAGAATCTTTACAGTTAAAAGTAAGTGCAACAGGAAATGGAAATTTAAAACTCTTTAAACTACCTAAAATATCACTACCAAGTTCTTTGGAAGTTTATGAACCAGAGCATAAAGAGAGTGTAAAAACAAATTTAACAGGTATGAAAGGTCGTATTTCAGACAGTTATACCATAGTGCCTCAGTACAAAGGAAAGTATCCCATACCGAGCATTTCTTTTTCCTATTTTGATTTAAAAACAGAATCATATAAACGTTTATCTTCTGATGAAATTGTCATTAATGTTTTAAACGGACCTTCAAATAGTACAAATACTAGTGAGGTAAGTGCCGTTTCAAATAATAATAAACAACCCGTGGTTTTAAATAATGACCAGTTTGCATTTATTAAAACAAAAACAGATTTTCAAACCATCAAGCCAAGCCATTTCTTTAAAACGAGTTTGTTTTGGAACTTGTTATTATTACCGTTTTTAGCAATTCCATTAGCTATTGTTATTAGACGAAAAAAAGCAAGTAGAGATGCCGATGTTTATGGAAACAGAATCAGAAAAGCAGATAAACTAGCTAGAAAATATTTAAGCAGTGCAAAAAAATCTTTGGGCAAAAAAGAAGTATTCTATGTAGCTCTTGAGAAAGCATTACACAATTATTTAAAAGCAAAATTGCATATTGAAACCAATGAGTTAAGTAAAGATAAGATTAATAGTTTACTAAAAGAAAAGCAGGTAAACAATGAGGTTATTAAAAGTTTTGGTAGCATATTACAAAATTGTGAGCTGGCACGTTACACCCCTATAGATATCGTAACTATGCAAGAAGATTATAAAAAAGCAGCAAAAACAATTGCTTTAATAGATAAACAAGCACGTTAAAAATGAAGACTGTATTTTACATACTATTGTTTTTTTTCAGCATAGGGTCATTTGCTCAAAATCAAGATTTGTTTGAAAAAGCAAATACCTTGTATAATGATGGAAAATATGCCGAAGCTATAGATATATATAATAGCATATTAGATAACGGGAATCATTCTGCAGATTTATATTATAATTTAGCTAATGCCCATTATAAATTAAATAATATAGCACCAAGTATTTATTTTTATGAAAAAGCATTGCAATTAGCCCCAAATGATTTCGATATAAAGAACAATATAGCATTTGCTAGAAATATGACTATAGATGCTATTGATGTTATTCCAGATGCAGGATTTTCTAAAGTATTAAAAACCACAGCAAATAAAATGTCTTTTGATAATTGGGCAAAAACGTCAGTTGGTTTAGTATTCTGTTTTGTTATTTTGTTTCTAATCTATTATTTCACCTATTCAACTATCAATAAAAGAATAGCGTTTATAGGTAGTTTAACAGCATTTGTATTAGTCTGCATAACTTTAGCTTTTGCATTTCATAAGTACAATTTAGATAAAAAAGACAACCCAGCTATTGTGTTTACACAAGAAAGCAAAGTAAAAAGTGATCCTAACAATAGGAGTGAAGAGTCTTTTAGGCTTCATGAAGGCACAAAAGTACAAGTAATTGAAACCTATAACGATTGGAAAAAAATAAAATTATCCGATGGAAAAACAGGTTGGGTTATTTCAGATGATATTAAATTATTGAATGCTTTTTGATTGTTTTTTAAGACAAAGCACTATATTTACAACTCTTATAAATTAAAATAAATGTCAAGAAAGTTAATTTCTATTTGTTTATCATTAATGTTTTTGGGTTTTTTAGCAGCACCAACAATAATTACTTTGGTAGATAATTCGATTGACATTTCTTTTTTTTATGCATCCTCAGAAGAAGAAGAGAAAGGAAATGAGAAAAACAAAGAAAAAGAACTCTTGTTTTTTGAATTAAGCCATACAGATTTAGACTTTGTGTTTTCTGAAGCAGAAAATAATTTAAGATATTATTCTAAAAACTATCCAAAGCCCCATTTAAATTTAATTTGCCCGCCTCCCGAGTTCAATACATTATAATTTAGTATTTATAGACTTTTAAAAGTCTAGATTCATTTTTAACAGCTTTTGGTAATTATATACACCAAGAGCAAAAATATTATTGTAATATGTTTAAAACTATTAAAAATGACTTGCCAGCGAGTATAGTCGTGTTTTTTGTTGCACTACCATTATGTTTAGGTATTGCTTTAGCAAGTGGAGCTCCACTTTTTTCAGGATTAATCGCAGGTATTGTTGGCGGTGTTGTTGTAGGATCCCTAAGTGGTTCCAAAATTGGTGTAAGTGGTCCTGCAGCAGGATTAGCAGCCATTGTATTAACCGCTATAGGTACCTTAGGCGGTTACCAAAACTTTTTATTAGCAGTTGTATTGGGAGGTGTTATCCAGATAATATTTGGGTATTTAAAAGCAGGTGTTATCGGTTATTACTTCCCTTCTTCAGTAATAAAAGGAATGCTTACAGGTATAGGTATTATTATTATTCTAAAGCAAATCCCTCACTTTTTTGGCTATGATGCAGATCCTGAAGGTGATTTCGCGTTCTTTCAAGTTGATGGAGAAAATACCTTTTCAGAAATAATAAATGCAGTAAACCATATTACCCCAGGTTCAGCTTTGATAGGTGTTATCGGTTTAGCTATTTTATTATTTTGGGATAAAGTACTATCGAAAAAAGGGAAATTTTTTCAATTAGTACAAGGGCCTTTAGTTGCAGTTGTAGTAGGTATAATTTTTTATGTGCTAACACAATCAAATGAAACACTTGGTATTAATCAATCACATTTAGTAAGTGTACCAATACCTGAAGATGCAGCATCATTCTTTGGTCAGTTTAGTTTTCCCAATTTTGGTGCGATATCAAATCCAGACATTTGGATCGTTGCTTTTACAATTGCTTTAGTAGCTAGTCTAGAAACACTATTATGTGTTGAAGCGACTGACAAATTAGATCCACATAAAAATGTAACACCAACAAACCGAGAGTTATTAGCTCAAGGTACAGGAAATATTATTTCCGGGATGATAGGAGGTTTGCCAATTACTCAGGTAATTGTTAGAAGTTCAGCTAATATACAATCCGGAGGACGCAGTAAAGCATCTGCCATTATTCACGGTTTCTTTTTATTAATTTCAGTGATATTAATTCCAAGATTGTTAAATATGATACCATTATCTGTTTTAGCAGCAATCTTATTCATAGTCGGATTTAAATTAGCTAAACCTTCATTATTTAAAAAAATGTATAATTTAGGTTGGAAGCAATCTATACCATTTTTTACAACTGTTTTGGGTATCGTATTTATCGATTTACTCTGGGGAATAGGTTTAGGACTAGTTGTGGGTATTGTGGTTATTTTATTAAAAAGTTACCAAAATTCTCATTTCCTTCATATTGAAGATAAGAGTAATGGAAAACATAAAATTAAAATGACGCTAGCCGAAGAGGTTACTTTTTTCAATAAAGGTGCTATTTTAAAAGAATTAGAGAGCTTGCCTAGAGATACTTACCTAGAGTTAAACCTTTTAAAAACTAGATATTTAGATAACGATATTATTGAAATTTTAGATGATTTTACTTTTAAAGCCAAAGAAAGGCATATAGATATTAAGTTAGTTTCTAAACGTGGTGTTGAAGAAAATCCATCAAGTTTCAAGGAGTTTTTTGATACAAGACCAAAATCAAAATTAAGTTTAAGTTAAAAAGAAAAAAGTCATGAAGACAAATAAATATAAAATATTAGTACTTTCAGATTTAAATAAAAATACAGATAGTATTTTAAAAAATACAGTTAGCTTATCAAAAATGATTGATGCAGAAATTGATTTCTTTCATGTAAAAAAACCTATAGATATTGTAGAGCGAGAAAGTCAATTATCTGCAATGAGAGTTATAAATAAAGAACAATTAGGAACAAAAAAGAAAATACAAGAGTTTCTAGACCCTTTTTCTAAAAGTTATGACGTAAACATAAATTTTACGTTTGCTTTTGGTAATATAAAACATGAAATAAAAGAACACATAAAAACAGTTAAACCAGATATTATTGTTTTAGGAAAAAGAAAAGCTAAGACTATGAGATTTATTGGAGATAATATTACGGATTTTGTTTTAAAAACACATAAAGGAGCTATAATGATAGCATCAAGTGAAAATGTTTTGGAACCTAAAAAGGAATTTAACTTAGGGCTATTTAATGGTAAAGTAGAATCCTTTAAAATGACCTTTGTAGAAAATTTAATAGCACAAACGCAAAAGCCTTTAAAATCATTTAACATTATAGAAAGTAATGCTCTTAATGAACAAAATAATACTCCTCTTACTGAAAAAACAGTAGATTATGTTTTTGATAAAAATGATAATGCTATTAAAAACTTATCAAATTATCTAGTTAAAAATAAGGTAAATTTATTATGTGTAAACAGAGGAAAAAGTAAAAAAAAATCTAAGGCTTTAAAGTCTGAGATTAATGATATAATAGATGAAGTTAACGTGTCTTTATTAATAACTGATAGTGAACAAAAACAGACTCATTAATAGATTAAATATGAAACCTTTAAAGTATAGTCTGTAATATTTTTAGTCTTGTTTTTTGCGTTTTTAGTGTCTAAATTAATTTAATAGCGTTTGTTAGTTTCTAATAAAAGAGGAGCTACAATTTTTGATTTTTTAAAATTTAAGTTAATTTAGAAAAAAGTTAAAAAGCATATATGAAAAACTTATTTTCAAATATAAAGGGGGATGCCTTTGGAGGAATTACAGCAGGCATTGTAGCATTGCCTCTGGCTTTAGCTTTTGGAGTGTCGTCTGGTTTAGGACCAACAGCTGGACTTTATGGTGCCATTTTTATAAGTTTTTTCGCAGCGCTTTTTGGTGGTACAAATACACAAATATCAGGACCAACAGCTCCAATGACTGCTGTAAGTATGGTTGTTATAGCTGGTATTATAGCCACAAATGATGGCGACGTTAATAAAGCTTTACCTGTTATTCTCACAGTATTTTTATTAGCAGGATTGATGCAAATTGGCTTAGGTGTTTTGGGCTTAGGTAAATATATAAGATACATTCCATATCCAGTAGTATCTGGTTTTATGACAGCTATTGGTGTTATTATTTTATTGACTCAAATTTTACCATCTCTGGGGTATTACCCAAAAGAAGATATGGAGTTTGTAAATACCTTTAAACCTCAAGCAGAGGAGGTTATTCTTGAGAATATTTTAAAAGAAGAAGCTGGAGAAGGCATTTTGGTTTTAGAAGATTTTAAAGAAACTATAAATCGTGCCCATGAGATTTCTCAAGATGCTATTTTAAAAGAATCACAAACTTTAGCAACAAAGGAGACTTCGGGAGCCTTAGGTGCTATAAAGGCCTTTCCTAAGGCTTTACAGAATATTAATTGGTTAGAGTTAATTTTAGCTTTAGGAACAATCTTTATTATCTATGGTTTTAAGAGGATTACTAAGGCCATTCCTAGTACTTTAGTAGCATTAGTAGTGATGTCAGGAATAGCAGTTGGATTCGGATTAAATTATAGACCCATTGAGGAAATTCCAAGTGGATTGCCTATTCCAAATTTAGAGATTATCACTGGTTTTAATTTAAGTAGTATTACACCTTACATATTTACGGCACTAACTTTAGCGCTTTTAGGGGCCATAGATTCCTTACTTACCAGTGTGGTAGCAGATAACATGACTAAAACAAAACATAAACCAAACAAGGAACTTGTCGGACAAGGTATTGGTAATAGTATTGCTGCTGTCTTTGGAGGCATTCCAGGAGCAGGAGCAACAATAAGAACCGTAGTAAATATTACTTCGGGAGGAAAAACAAAATTATCAGGAATGATTGCTGGGATTATGCTATTAGTGATTCTTTTAGGTTTAGGACCAGTAGCATCCCAAATTCCAGCAGCTGTATTAGCTGGAATATTAATTACAGTAGGTATTGGCGTTATGGATTACAAAGGCTTGAAAGCTATACCAACACTTCCAAAAGATATTAAACTTGGACCATTAAAAATGAGTTCTGAAGTGTTGATTATGCTAATTGTATTACTACTTTCTACATTTTGGAACTTAGTTTACGCTGTAGGAATAGGTTTAATCATTGCCTCTTTAATGTTTATGAAAAAGATTGGAGATTTAACTGCAGAGCGGTCTGATGTTAAACCACTTAAAGAAGAGGCTTGGGCCGATGAGTGGGAGTTTCCTTCAAACTTAAAAGAAGAGGTCTTTATTAAACATATAAAAGGGCCATTGTTTTTTGGGTCTACTAGTGATTTTCAACAACTCGCAGCACAAATACCAGATACCGCAAAAACAGTTATTTTAAGACTTGGGCGTATGCAGTACATGGATCAATCGGGTCTATATGCGATGGAAGATATGCTTCAAGATTTAAAGAAGAATGATGATGTAGAGGTGTTATTTGTTGGATTGTTAAAACAACCACGTTATATGATGGAGCGTATTGACATTATTCCAGATTTTGTACCTAATGAACATATATTTAAAACCTTCCACGATTGTATGGTATGGATAAATGAAAACATAAAAGACGAATATTAATAACAATATAATTATTATGAAAAACATAGCAATTACAAAAGATGAACAAACGAACCTATTGCCTTTAAATGTCTTAGATGATTTATTAGAAGGAAATAAAAGGTTTGTAAACGGAAATATGCAAACAGTTGATAATTCAGCCTTAGTAAATCAGACTACAGGAGGGCAATTCCCAAAAGCGGTTGTGTTATCATGTATTGATTCTAGGGTTCCGGTAGAAACTGTTTTAGATCAAGCCATTGGCGATATTTTTGTAGCGAGAGTAGCTGGTAATTTTGAAAATACAGATATCTTAGGAAGCTTAGAATACTCATGCAAGGTTGCCGGTAGTAAGTTAATTTTAGTGTTAGGTCACGAAAGCTGTGGAGCAGTAAAAGCCGCTTGCGATGGTGTAGAATTAGGTAACATTACAGATATGTTGGCAAATATTTTACCAGCAGTAAAACAAAGTTCTAATGAAGTAGATGGGGATTTAAACTCAACAAATAAAGCTTTTGTTGCTAAAACAGTTGAGAACAATGTAAAGCTAACTATAGAGCGTATTAGAGAGCGTAGCCCTATCCTAAAAGACATGGAAGATGCTGGAGATATTCAAATCGTGGGAGGTGTTTATATGTTATCTACAGGAAAAGTAGAAATGCTTTAAAAATAAACGTATTTATTAAATATCAAGCCACTTTTTAGTGGCTTTTTTTATGTCTCATTTGTTTTTACAGAAGAATCATCTTCTTCAGAATTTAGTAGATTTGGAAAAATCATTGGGACTAAAGATTTCACAGGCTTATAAAGTATAGATTCCTGTTTTGTATCATCCTCTAAAAGTGAGATGGTATTATTCAGTTTATCAAAAACATTTAAAACCACACTTAAAATCAAAGCAATTTTTAATGCGCCAAAAACGCTTCCAGCAAGCTTATTTATAATGCCTAAAGCAGCAAAATCAGCTAATTTTGTTAATGCTTTACCTGCAAGTCCAATGGCTAAAACAATAATTACAAAAGTTATGGCAAAAGCTGTAATGTTAATGGTTTTCTCATTCCATTCCGTTTTAGTTTGTAAAAAATCGGCAGCAAAATCGCTAAAATGGATAGCACCATAAACTCCGGCAACCAATGCAACTAAAGAAGCCACTTCAACAAAAAGTCCTTTCATAAGTCCACGTACCAGTCCAAATAGAATCGAAGCTCCTAAAACAATATCAATAATGCCCATATACTTAACAATTTCAACAAATATAAAATAATAGTCACAATATGGTTTATTAACTTTGCAACTTTAAAATTATTATGTCTAGAGACGAACAATTAAAAGAACGATGGAAGATGATAGTACAAAAACTATCCAACCAATTTGCTGATGGAGACCCATTAGACCTTGATGCTATTATTTATCTTATTGGTGTACAGGAACTAGGTCAATTAGAGAGAGCTTTTAAAAAAGACCAGAAACTAGACCTTATGCATATTGCCATTTGCAAATTGCTAACACCTTATGGTTACTATGAACTTGATTTTGTTGATGATGAGGGTTGGCCACATTACAAAACACTAGAAGTCTTACCTCATTTAAAAGCTGGAGAACAGAGTGTTTTAATGAAAGAAGCCATCGTAAACTACTTTTTGGAGACGGAGTATATAATGTAGTTTTTATACCATTAATAATATCTACAAAATTATCATAATAGGTCTTTTTGTTTAGTATGAATAGTATATATTCGCGCCTCAATTTTTTACAAATGATAATAAAAAAAAGAATATTATTTTTTAGCATCTTAATACTTTTCATAAATGCTTGTAGTAGTGATGATGATTCGCAATCAATCGATCCTTTAATAGGGACTTGGACTTTTTACAAAAGTTTTGATAATGATGTAGAAGTTCCTTCTGAATTCTGTGATTTAAAAGAGACACTTATTGTAAATCCTGATGGGACCTCCAGTTTTACCGTGTATACTAATGATTCTGGCGATATTTGTAAAATTTTAGATTCGGGCATAGGTACATGGGTGAATAATAGAAATGGTTCATATTTGTTTATATTTGAAGCCGTTAGGTCTATTCTTGTAATAACTTTTGAAGACGATACATTTTATTTTGAAGAGATAGTAGGTACAAATACTTATAGAGAAGTTTATATAAGAAATTAAGTTTAACTAACATATATTTTAAGAGGCTTTTAGTTAAGGGCCCTATTATAAACATAATTTATTAAATTTGCGATCATTTTGTAATAGATCATGATAGATAAAATAAACCAACTTATAGCTGAAGCTGAAGCATTCAAAGCGCAATCTAAGGAAGAAGTCGAAGCATTCCGTATAAAATATTTAGGTAAAAAAGGATTGTTAAATGATTTTTTTGCTGAATTTAAAAATGTAGCAAACGACCAGAAAAAAGAATTTGGTCAAACCATAAATAAGCTTAAAAAAACAGCTGAAGAAAAGGTAAATACTCTTAAAGCTGAGTTAGAAAGCAATGAAGAGGTGAGAGGTGTTTATGGCGATTTATCACGTCCAGGAATTCCTATTCAAATAGGAGCACGCCACCCAGTTTCTATAGTAAAAAATCAAATTATTGATATTTTTTCGCGTATAGGATTTAATGTTAGTGAAGGCCCAGAAATAGAAGATGATTGGCACAATTTTACAGCCTTAAACTTGCCAGAATATCATCCTGCACGCGATATGCAGGATACGTTTTTTATACAAACTAATCCGGATATTTTATTGCGTACACATACCAGTTCTGTGCAAGTCCGTTATATGGAAAATAATAAACCACCCATTCGTACTATTTCACCTGGTAGAGTTTATAGAAATGAAGCCATTTCGGCACGTTCACATTGTTTTTTTCATCAAGTTGAAGGTTTATATATTGATAAAGGTGTAAGCTTTTCAGATTTAAAACAAACCCTTCAACATTTTACAACAGAAATGTTTGGCAAGAGCAAAATTCGATTACGACCATCATATTTCCCATTTACAGAACCTAGTGCAGAGGTTGATGTGTATTGGGGATTAGAAACCGAAATTGATTACCGTATTACTAAAGGTACAGGTTGGTTAGAAATTATGGGTTGCGGTATGGTAGACCCTAATGTTCTTGAAAATTGCGGTATCGACTCCAAAGAATATTCTGGTTTTGCATTTGGTATGGGTATAGACCGTATTGCTATGTTGTTACACCAAATAGGCGATATTCGGTTGTTAAGTGAAAATGATGTTAGGTTTTTAGAGCAGTTTAAATCTGCTTTGTAAATAAATTTGTTCTCCCACACTTGATATGGGATCCAGTTTTAACTTCAATTGAAAAAGGTTTTCTGTCTTTTCAGGAATGACAAACTATGAAAAAAGATATCCAAATTCCAAAAGTAGAAGGTGTTTACATTGCCATAGTAAACGAATATAACCATATTTATAAAAGCCAAGATTGGAACGCTTACATCATTAATGATAAGGATGTTGATTTAGATATGATTCTTATTGTTACCAGTGGCTATTCTGAAAACAAAATAACTTCGGTTTTTAGAAAAAAATTAGACAAACTTCCTAAAAAAAGCTATGCCAAGGTAGAATTGATGCAAGAAGGGTTATTTGCACTCAATAACACATTTAAAGTAAGCTTTTTTGAAGGTAACCAAATGTTTGATAAAACGTATTTGTTTAGAAAAAATACGATTAACTTAAAAGCTTTACAGGATTTACCTTTAATGGAAGTAAAAGGAGTTTTGGTGAAATAGCAAAATTCTTTGAAAAACGGACAACTAATTCAACTTATCTGTTAGTTTCTTAAACACTTTTTTAGGGTTTTTGTTTTCGTATAAAATCTCGTAAACCGCATTTATAATAGGGATTTGAGCTTTTTTGGCATTCTTTTCATGAAGTAAATGGGCGCTTTTAGTAGCATAATACCCTTCGGCAACCATACTCATTTCCATTTGTGCAGATTTTACGGTATACCCTTTACCAATCATATTTCCAAACATACGATTACGTGAAAACACCGAATATCCTGTTACCAATAAATCGCCTAAATATGCCGAATTATTAATATTGCGTTTCATTTTATGTCGTTTCTTAATAAAACGTTTCATCTCTCGAATAGCATTACTCATAAGGACACTCTGAAAATTATCGCCATAACCTAAACCATGTGCTATACCAGCAGCAATAGCATAAATATTTTTAAGCATTACGGCATATTCTACACCAATAATATCATCGCTTATTTTGGTTTTTATATAATCGCTAGATAAGGTATTGGCAATAGTTTTGGCTTTTTTGGCATCAGAGCATGAAATAGTTAAATATGATAAACGTTCCAAAGCCACTTCTTCTGCATGGCAAGGTCCTGCTATAACGGCTATATTATCGTAAGGTACTTTGTGGATTTCGTGAAAATGCTCGCCTACTAAAAGCCCAGTTTCAGGCATAATCCCTTTAACAGCAGATACAATGGTTTTATTTGAAATATCAATGTTTAGTTTTTCTAATTCACTATGAATAAAAGCAGAAGGAATAACAAATATTAAAACATCGGCATAATTAGCAATCTCATTAATATCATTACTTATTTTCAATTGCTCCAAATGAAACTCAACCGAACTTAAATAATTAGGATTGTGCTGTTCTTTTAATAAATGTTCTTTAGTATAAACACTGCGCATATACCAACCAATTTCATCTAAATTTTCGCAAAGCATTTTTACTATTGCTGTTGCCCAACTTCCTGCACCAAAAACCGCGTACTTTAAAGGTTTGTCCATATATAAATCATGTTTACTATTTCAAAAATAAGCAAAATATTAATCAATACTAAGACAATAAAATATTGACTGTATCTTTTTTGGCACGTGTTTTGAATTCCAATAATCAAGAACCCTAAAATGTTTGGATTATGAAGACGATAAAAATACTTTTAAGCTTTGCACTTACAGCAACTCTTTTTACTTCTTGTTATACAGAAGTGGCCGTTAATGATTTTGATGAACCATCAATTTCATTAAATCAATTGTTAAACGATTATGAGCTGTGGTATATAGATATTAATACTACCCAGGGTTTTGGAGAAACCCCTTTTTTACAAAAGGCGTTTACTATTTCATTTATTAATGGTGTGGTGTATGCCAACAATAATATAGCGGGATTAGGCGCTAATGGTAATGGTTTTGGTATTGATGTAGGGGAGTATGATGCTTACGATATGATTTTAGATGTACGTCATGATATTGACGGGTTTGAAACATTTGATGTCTTTCAAGTAGATAGCAATACTATTGAATTGTATAACCCCAATAACGACACCTCGTATTTTTTAGATGGTTACCAACGTCGTAATTTTGATTATGACTTTGTATTCTATGATAATATCCACTATTTTCTACAGGAATATGAAGCTTGGGAAAAAACCTATACCAGTGATTTTGGGGCGCTTAATGAATTTGATAACGAGAATTATTTACAGTTTCTAGCCGGTGGAAACGATTCGACGTTTAGAAGCTCTCAGGATGTAAATGGTACAAATATAAACAATCTTATATGGCATTATACAGGAATTTATGGTATAGGAGATGTAAATGGAAATACGCATTTAAAAACTTTAACATTAGATTATGATTTGTTAGGCAATGAATATTTTGAATTGAGCGTTATAAATGACAGTAAGATAGAATTATTCCACCCTGCATCCGAAACGGTTTATGAATTTGAAGGTATAGGTTACATTCAGTATTTAAAAACAGGAGATACAAAAGGAAAAGCAAAAGTTTTAAAAGATAAAAAACGAAAGTTTAGAAAAGATAAAGTAGCAAACCCAAGAGAAAACATGAGGGTTTAATAAAAATTTTGGTTGGTTATTTAGTTTAGAAACCGCTTAAAGCACTTCGCTTTAGGTGGTTTCTTTTTTTGTAAAATATTGTATGTGACTAATTTATATGTTTGGTGTCTTAAAAGTATAAATCGTTAAACAGAAAATAAAACAGGACTATTTCCATTCATAAAAAATGTGGGAGCTAAAGTGATATATTAGAAAAAATTGCAAAAACATATTATGGGAATGCTATGAAATACCACGTTGTTTTTGAAGCTAATAAGCCTATGCTTACTTATCCGGATAAGATTTGTCCAGAGGAAGTATTAAGAAACCCAGTTTTAGATTAGAACTTAATTATAGTAAGTATGTTCAAAGCCAACTTTTTAAGTTGGCTTTTTTTATGAATTCAATTCTTAGTCCATGCTTCAACATTACTGGATTTTTCTTTTAAAGAAAAACCTTGATCAGTTAAGAGGGCATAACATTCTTGAAGCTCTTTTTTAGTGAGCATATTAGGCAGTACATGTGTTTCCCATATAACGAGTCGAATATTGGAACTTTTTAAATCAAAAGACCTAAAAAATTCTAATTCGCCACCTTCAATATCCATGACTAAAACCGTAAATGGAAAATATTGATTAATGATATCATCCAATGACTTTCCGGGAATTGTTACTTTTTTATGCCCACTTAGGGTACTAGAGCTTAAAAAAGCTTTTCCTCCAATGTAAAATTCAACTTCTGAAGATTTTGAGATAATACAAGTTTCTATGTTAAATAAACCATTATTGGTGGTTTTATTTTCATATAAATAGTCATGCATTTGTGGGTTAGGCTCAATGGAAACTTGTTTTGTTTTGTCTGATAAAATTTCATTAATTGTTAATGCAACGACTCCAATACAAGCCCCTAATTCTAAAACGGAATCGTTAGGCTTGATATATTTGGTTATTAGTTTTCTTTCATGTAATTCATATTTGCCAAAAATCAAATACCCACGTTCCCAATTAGCCATTAATTTTGGATACTTTATTTTAAAACCACCTTGCTTAATAGGAATGTTTAAGAGTTTTATCAGCCACCCTATAAGGCTAAGTATGGGTTTTAAATAGTCTATCATAATATTTTAGAGGGAAGTTTGTTATCTTAAAATTTAAATATACCATTTTTAAGCTTAGTAATATACTAATATAACTTTAACAACAGATTTATGTAATATTCGAAATTAGTTTTTAATGAACTTACTAAACCTTATTGAAGCTGTATGTCCTTGACCATGTAGTAGACGCTCCAGGTTTAACAAAAATATCAAAAAACAATTCAGGGCTAATAACGTGTTTCCAGCCCCAAAGGTTTACTTTTTTAGTTTTAAAACTACCCGTTTCACTAATCGTAATATCGTTGTTTAGGTTTGTTAATTCCCATTTTGAATGAATGTTATTATTACCAGCTAGATTACTAAAAAAGAATTGGGCATTAGGAGTGCCATTAAATGTAATATCCCTTTGTCCAATATCAACCTTTTGTTCTGGATTTACAGTATCGTTAAAACATTCTGGTTTTAATTCAAATGGAAATTTTAATACGTAGTTACATCCTATTAAATCGTTGTTTATGGCTGTGAAATTATGAACATATTCACTAGATATAATATCTTTTTCACCTGTATTTAGCAAGTTGTATATAATGGTAAAATCATTTTCATGTAATTGAATTTCTTTTTTTAAAATATAAGCATATCCATTTACAGATTCAGATGTGCAAGTCATTACTATGCTATTTAAATCAGAAGTGATTTTAAATTTGGCAGGTTTAATGTCATAATTTTTGCTAAACAGATAGTTGTCATCTTCTTTTTTTAATAAACCAACGCCTATTTTATGAAACCAATCTCCTATTTCAGTTTCATCAAAGCCGAAAGCATTATCAATACCAAATTCATTGTAAAACCCTTTTCCAAAATGATTTTCATTTTCACAGACTTTGCTCTCTATACTTGATACTAAAATGTCTTTAAATTTTACCTCAACTATTTTTCCTGTCCAGTCAAATCTTGAAAAATTATAGTTTTCATCTGGAAGATCTATACGAACTTCTAAATTTTTATTTTTAAGTATATGTGGCATAATTAATTTTAAAAGTGAAGTGTTAAAAAATAGTTATTTGTAAAAATTCATTTCATCTAGATATTCCCATACATGCTGAGGTAACATAGGTTGTACATTTTTACCAGCTTTAATGGACTTTCTAATAAATGTAGAAGAAAGTTGCATTATTGGAGCATTAACAAGATGTATTTTTTTGTGCCCATCAAATTGTGTTTTATCCTGATGGTTATCGGGATTGTGCTTCGAAATTCTAGGGTACACGTAAATATGATGGTTTTCAAGAATAACGTCATGGTTTTTCCACTTATGGAAGCTCTTTAGGTTATCCTCACCCATTATTAAAGCAAATTCATAATAAGGATATTTTTCTTGTAAATATGCAAGTGTGTTTACAGTGTAATTAGGTTGTGATAAATTAAATTCAATATCGCTTGGTTTTAACTTGGTATAATCTTTAGTGGCACGATATACCATTTCTAAACGCTGATAGTTATCCAATAAGCTACTTTTCTTTTTAAAGGGGTTATGTGGTGTGACCACAAACCAAACCTGATCTAAATCACTGTATTCAGCCAAATGGTTAGCAATAACCAAATGCCCAATATGGATGGGATTAAATGAGCCAAAATACAAACCGATTTTCATCCTTTTAAAGTCTAAGAATTTATAAAACTACTAACCTGTTTTTTTGCTTCAACAAGTGCCTTTTCTAAGTTGTCATTTACAATAATAGTGTCGAACAAAGGTGCCGTAGCTAGTTCCGCCGATGCTTTTGCAACCCGCATATTAATTTTATCTTCGCTTTCAGTTTTACGCTTTTTTAAACGAATTTTTAGCTCGTCTATACTTGGGGGTTTTACAAATACGGCTAGTGTTTGCTCTGGGAATTTACGTTTTATACGTAGTCCTCCAGAAACATCTATATCAAAAATTACATTTTTCCCTTTTGCCCAAATGCGTTCAACTTCAGTTTTTAATGTGCCGTAAAAATTATCACGGTATACTTCTTCCCATTCTAAAAATTCATCGTTTTTGATTTTATTTTTGAATGCCTTGGCAGATAAAAAATAATAATCCTGTCCATCTATTTCTTTACCACGTTTGGTTCTAGAGGTAGCTGATATAGAAAACTCTAAATTCAAATCGTCTATACCTAATAAATGTCTTACAATGGTAGTTTTTCCTGAGCCTGATGGCGCTGAGAACACGATGAGTTTACCCTGTTTTTTATTTTTTTGATTCAATATAATATGTTGTTATTTAAGACACTTCGACTAAACTCAGTGCGATATTTTAAACTTTATTTATCTGTTATCTAGACTCTTTCTGCTGTTTTATTTTAAAGAACATTCAATAATTGTTCCTTAATTTTTTCTAGCTCATCTTTCATTTGAACGACCAATTGTTGCATAGGCGCATAATTACTTTTAGAACCAATGGTGTTTATTTCCCTTCCTATTTCCTGACTGATAAAACCAAGTTTTTTTCCATTTGAATCTTTAGAGTTTATGGACTCTGTAAAATAATTTAAATGGTTTTTTAAACGTACTTTTTCTTCAGTAATATCAAACTTTTCAATATAGTATACCAGCTCTTGTTCAAATCTATTTTCGTCGTGTTTTTCTCTTAATTCTTGAACGCCTTTTAGTAATCGTTCTCTAACACCTTCAACACGCTCAGGATCCATGGCTATGACTTGCTCAAGGATGTTACTAATGGTTCTAACACGGTTATTGAAATCTTCTTCTAGAACTTTGCCTTCATCTAATCTATGATTGATTAAATCGGCAATAGCTGTTTTTATTTCTGCTTCAATAGTTTTCCATTCCCCCTCGTCAATCTCTTCACGAACGGTATTCAAAGCATCAGGAAAACGGACCGCCATTTTTAGGAAATCAATATCATCACCATCCACTACATGTTTTAATTGTTCAATATATTGTTTAACTACAGGTGTGTTTATTTGTGTAGAGGTATCTTCGGCAGTAGCTTCTACATAAATAGAAAAATCTACTTTTCCTCGCACTAATTTATCGGCAAGAATCTTTCTTATAGCTAATTCCTTTTCCCTATAAATAGAAGGCATTCTAGCATTTAAATCTAAATTTTTACTATTAAGTGATTTAAGCTCTATAGTTATTTTTTTTGTGGGCAATTGCAAAACAGATTTTCCATAACCTGTCATTGAATAAATCATAAACGATTGTTTTAAGTAATGCAAAGGTAATTAAAACCTAATGTATAGAAAATAGATATATGATATGTTAAAAAAATACTTTAAATGTGTGGAATAGGGGATTAAATAAATACTTTTACGGAAATAATTTTTTAAATAGCATTAATGGGTTATATAAAATATATAGGTTCTGCAATTATTTGGGTCTTGGTTATTTTGTCTTGCAAAGACAAAAAATCTGAAGTCAAGATTACTGAAGAGGTCGTTGATGAAACTGAAATAAATCAAGGTATTTCTCAAAAAGTTAAGGATAGTCTTATTGCTAACCCCCCATATGGCATGGTATGGGTTCCTGCAGGCTCTTTTTTGCAAGGTGCGGTGCCTCAAGATAACATGGCAATGAACCATGAAAAGCCACAACACTCAGTTTCTGTAGATGGGTTTTTTATGGATATTACTGAGATAACAAATGTTGAGTTTTCAAAATTTGTAGAAGAAACGAACTATATAACGGTTGCAGAACGTGCTATAGATTGGGAAGACATAAAAAAACAACTTCCTGAAGGCTCTGCTAAACCACATGATAGTATTATGCAACCTGGATCATTACTATTTAAAAAAACAAAGTCTTCAGTTCCTAATTTATATGATTTTTCGCAATGGTGGCAATGGTCTATTGGTGTAAATTGGAGGCACCCAAGTGGTACTGAAAGTACTTTAGAGGGGAAAGCATATTATCCTGTAGTCCATATTTGTTATGAAGATGCTCAAGCCTATTGCAAATGGGCAGGAAAACGTTTGCCAACGGAAGCAGAATGGGAATATGCTGCTAGAGGAAAAAAAACGAGCACTATTTATTTTTGGGGTGATGATAGGTCTAAACTTTCAAAAATGGTTAATAGTTGGGAAGGAGAGTTTCCTGTAAATAATACTTTAGAGGATGGTTTTGAAAGAACTGCCCCTGTAAAAACCTATCCGCCAAACGATTTTGGTTTGTATGATATGGCTGGTAATGTTTGGGAGTTTACCTCCGATTGGTATAATGTTAATTATTATCAGAAATTAGCAGCAAATAAAACCTTGGTTATTAATCCGCAAGGTGCCGACAAGGCCTATAACCCTAATCAGCCTTATTTGCAAGAAAAAGTCATAAAAGGTGGGTCTTTTTTATGTAGTGATTCATATTGTGCTAGTTATAGAATATCTTCTAGAATGGGAACAAGTTTAGACTCTTCGGCTGAACATGTTGGGTTTAGAACTGTGGTTACACTAGATATGTTAGTCAATTAAAATTAGTTTTTAATGATCGTTCGTTTTGTTTGAATAGTTTCAGAATCAAATACTGTTTTTTCAAAAAACTGTAATATGATATCTAATTGGTCAAAAGGGATTTGGTGTAACTCATGACCACCGCCGAGAACCTTATTGAAATAATAAGAAACGCCAAGGTCATCTAATTTTTTAGAAATAGTATGAGAACCATCTAATAATAAATACCCTGGGCTTTCTGGACTACAATAATGATGAGGTGCACTACCATATGGCACGGCAGTATCGTCAGAACCATGAAATAAAACGGTCGGGATTGCATTCGTTTTGGTAATGTATTCTGCGTTTACCAGAGCCCCGGAAAAAGCTAGGACACCTGCAAACTTAATGTTGGTGTATTTTGCTAAATCATCAATAAAAAAGGGTTTTAAGTATACAGCGTTTAAAATACCTTCGGCACCAGCGCTACTACCTCCAGCAATAACTTTTGTAAGGTCTATTTGGAGTTGGTGGTTATGGTTGAAAATAAATTTAGCGGCATCTAAATAATCGATGGTAGCTTGTTTAAACGTTTCTAATTTATCTGCTTTAGGGCAATCGCAGCCAAAACCTGTTTCAGTACCTTTCCGTAATAAGCGATAAGACATTGAAATGCCTATATAACCTTTACGCGAAACATATTTCATTAGTTTTACCTCGTCAGAACTATCTCTTTTTCCACTAGAAAAACTACCTGCATGCATCCAAAGAATAGCAGGTAAGCGTTCCTTTTTCTTAATTTTTCTAGGGGTATATACATCTAGCTTTAAAGAGTCTAAGCCTTTTATAGCATAAGTATAGGTTGTTTTTTTTTGAGAAAACATAAAGTAACTTATACAAAAGAAGAAAACGAGAAGCTTATATTTCATAAAATTGATTTCAACAAATCTAATAAATTTTAGAATAGTTAAATGTTTTGTCATAGAAGACGTATAATAATAAAGTTAGTTTTTATTCAGTTATGTTGTATTGATGAGTTTAGTTTTAGATGCAATTAATATAAGAACCTTCAAACCTTTTTCTGTTGGAGGTTTTATTTGTATGGTCTCATATCATAAAGAATTAAAACAGGCATCTATAAATCGCAAAAAGGTTAAAGTTGATGTGCAAATCAATAAAACACCCCCCCTTTTATTAACGGATTTATACCCTTATACAAATATCGATTATGTTTATAATTGAATTTTAATTAAACTTCAATATTGACTTTTGAAACAGAAACCGTTAAATCTTAATTTTAAATATATATCTTCAATAAATTTAAAAGTAACACCTATTTTATTGTAACAATTTGTAATGAGGCTATTAAACACAATATGTATTTGTTTTATGTGCGCTTTTTTTGGCGCAATACATTGTTCTGCTCAAACACAAGTCATTTTTAATAAACTAAATCAATCTAAAGGACTTTCAAGTAATAGAGTTACTGGTATTATAAAAGAAAAGGATGGATTTGCTTGGATAGGAACAGAGAATGGATTGAATAGGTTTGATGGGAAACAATTCAAGATTTATAATAGTCAGAATAGTTCCATTAGTTCAAATAATATAAGCGATGTGCTATTGGATAGTAAAGGCAGAATTTGGGTTGCAACCTTAGGTGGAGGTTTGAATTTATACGATAATTTAATTGATGACTTTGTCGTTTTTAAAAACGATTCCAAAGATTTAACCTCGCTACCTTCAAATCAATTATATAAACTTTTTGAAGACTCAAATGGAAATTTATGGATTGGCTCCGAAAATGGATTATGCCTCTTTGTCGAAGCATCAAATTTATTTATCACCTATCATCAACAAAATAATGATAATAATACTAGTCAAAATATAGTAACCAGTATTTATGAAGATACTCAAGGGGATTTATGGATAGGTAGATTTGGAGGCGGATTGAATAAATTTTCAATGGCAACAAAAATGTTTAAATATATCGAATCTGATACTTCTATTTTTAACGACTTTGTTCATACCATTTCTCAACTTAATGAAGATGTATTATTGGTAGGAACTAGTGGTAGTGGTTTACTAAGGTTTGATTTCAAGACACATAAATTTGAAAATTTTTTTAAAAAATCAAATAAATTAAGTAAAGAATTAACCATAGTACGTTCACTATATATTGATAAAAAAAAGGATTTATGGATAGGGACCGATGGAAATGGCATCGTAAAGATTGAAAATCCCAACAGTTTAAACCCAGAAATATACAATTTTACTCATAGGTCCCAATTAGATTCTTCTTTGTCAGGAAATGCTGTTTATGATATCATAGAAGATAACCAATCTAATATATGGGTAGGTACAGCATGGAATGGGATTAATATATTACCACAAAAAAATAATTTTGAATTGATACCAAGTGATATTCTGGGGTTAAATCCAATTCCAGTATTATCTATCTTTAAAAATAAAAAAGACTTGTATTTAGGTCTAGATGGTAAAGGTTTAACACTACTTAATACAGAATCAAATGTAGTAAGCCAATTTAATAAAGCCTTTAATAACTCTATTGGAGGTGATTACATTCAATGTATATATGAGAGTAAAGACAAAACCCTTTGGATGGGAACTTATGCAAACGGTATTATTAAGTTTAACCCAAGAACAAAATCAGTTATACAATATAAACATGAAGCAGATAATCACAAATCATTAAGTTTTAACGATGTAAGGAGTATTATTGAAGATGATAAACGTAATTTATGGCTAGCTTCATGGGGTGGTGGTCTTAATTATTTCGATACAAGTAGTAATGAATTTACCGCTTTTCGGGAAAATAAAAAAGACACAACATCAATAAGTAGTGATAATATAGTTACAATGATTAAAGATGGAAAAACCCTATGGCTGGGTACCTATGGCGGGGGAATTAATCTTTTTAATACAGAAACCAAAAAAGCAACACGTTTAAAAAATCTTGATAAAAACCATAATTCAATTGATAGTGATAATATTTTGAGCTTACTGAAAGATTCAAAAGGAAACATTTGGATTGGAGATTCTGAAGGAGGAATCAATCGTTTTGATTTTGAAACAAAAATGTTTAACCGTTTTGAAACTAATAATGAGTTAAATAACCAATCTGAAGTAGCACTTATAGAAGATGATAATGGAAATATATGGTTTAGTACAGAAAAAGGTGTTGGGAAATATGATTATGATATTAATGATTTTATAAGTTTTCCAAATTTTGCAGGATCATATCGAATAAATGCAGTGTTTAAGGATGAAGCTGGGCTATTGTATTTTGGGCGTTCTGATGGGGTTTTACGTTTTAACCCAAAAAATATTTTATATGAGAATATACAGCCACAGGTAAAAATAACAAATTTTAAACTGTTTAATAAAGATTTGCCAATAGGTAAAAGCGAAATCCTAACCAAGAATATCAATTTAACAAATCATATCACTTTAGAGCATGATTCAAACGTATTAACCTTTGAATTTGCGGCATTACAATTTCCATTTTCAGATAGATGTGAATATGCCATCCAAATGGAAGGATTCGACAAAGATTGGAGAAATATAGGAACAGATCGTACAGCGACCTATACAAATCTGTCACCAGGACATTATAACTTTAAAGTAAGAAGTAAAGAAGCTGGTAGCAAATGGGGAGATGATTTTACTTCAATGAATATTTATATTCAAAAGCCATTTTGGTTGGAATGGTGGGCCATTGTAATATACATTTTATTCACATTATTTATTTTATACCTTTTTAGAAAGTATACCGTGGCATGGGAACAGTTAAAAACAAATTTAAAATTAGAAAAACTCACTCATGAGAAGGACATAGAGCTATACAACTTTAAGCAACAATTTTTTACAAACATATCCCATGATATCCGAACACCAGTAACTTTAATTTTAGGCTCAATAAACAGAGTGTTACGTGGAAAAGATGAGGTAAATGAGGACCTATCCAACGCCATAGAAACCATTAAAAAGAATGGTAATAAATTAGTGAATTTAGTTAATGAATTACTAGACCATAGGAAGCTTGAATTTGATAAAGTGGAGTTACATATAGTTCATGGAAACTTAGTGGAATTCTGCGAAGAAATCTATCTGTCTTTTAAAGAGATGGCATTAGAAAAAGGAATTGAATTTATTTTTAAGACAAACACAGATGAAGTCTTAGTTTGGTTTGATAAAAATCAGTTAGAAAAAGTACTGTATAACCTGTTATCAAATTCATTTAAATTCACAAAAGCTTCTGGTACTATTGAATTTTTTCTTTTTGAGAAAGAAGCTGTTGTAGAGATTCATATTAAAGACAAAGGTATAGGGATATCTAAAAGTCAACTTGATAAAATTTTTAATCGTTTTTACCAAACAAAAAGCGAGACGGAGACTAATGGATTTGGACTTGGTTTATCCATTTCAAAAGAAATAATTGATATGCATCAAGGCGAAATAGTTGTAGATAGCATAAAGGGTAAAGGCACAGAATTTATCATTAAATTAAAAAAAGGTGAAAACCATTTTACTCAAAAACAAATTAATGGAGATGAAACCAATAATGGATTTTTAACCAATTATTTTACAGAAGAAACCAAAGAACATCAAACAAATAAGGAATTAACTATTAAAAATGGGAATGATAACACTAAAAACCCAACCCTTTTAATTGTTGAGGATAATGAGGATATCCGTGATTATATTGTTGGTATTTTGGCAAATGAATATACAATCATTGAAGCTTCAAATGGAGAGGAAGCATTACAATTGGTTTTTGATAACCCTTTAGATCTCATTATAAGTGATGTCATGATGCCCATAATGGATGGCATAACCTTAACAAAAGTATTGAAAACAAACATACGTACAAGTCATATCCCCATTTTATTGCTAACGGCACGTGCTTCGTTTACTCATAAAATTGAAGGGTTTGAAATTGGGGCAGATGATTATATAACAAAACCATTTAATGAATTATTGTTAAGAAGTAGAATTAAAAACATATTAAAAAACAGGAATTTATTACATGAAAAATTTTGGATGAAAGAACTTATACCAATAAGTGAATTGAACCTTAACAAGTCCGACGAAGCGTTCATGTCCAAACTAATGAAGATTTTAGAAGAAAATTTAAACTCATCTGAACTCAATGTAAATTTTGTTTGTAATGAACTAGGGATGAGCCATTCGGTAGTCTATAAAAAAATCAAAAGCTTAACCAATATGAGTTATGTGGAATTTGTTCGAGACTTCAAACTAAAAACGGCAAAAAAACTAATTGAAGAACAGCATTTTTCAGTGTTAGATGCCAGTTATCATGTTGGCTATTCCGATAGAAAATATTTTAGTAAATTATTTAAAAACCATTTTGGTAAAGTGCCTTCAGAATACCTTAATAAAAACAAGTAATTTTATTTGAATCTGGGTGTTAAATCTAAAAACGAAAACACCCCCCCTTATTAAAAGAATTATTGTCCCTAAAGTTTTCTGTATAAATCTTTACTTGCAACGTATTGTGCTCTGCCGAAGAGCAAAAACAAATCATTGTAAAGATTGATTTTAAACTAAACTAAAACTAAACTAGTATGAATGAAAAACAATTAAGAATTAAACAGCTTATGCTCTATAGATTAAGTTGTTTTACGCTTTTTTATTTAATCCCATTTTTGTTTTTTGGACAAAGCATATCAGGTGTTGTAACAGATGAATCTAATGAGCCCCTACCTGGAGCAACCGTATTATTAAAAGGCACCTCACTGGGAACAATTACTGATTTCGATGGTCAATTTAACTTAGATACATCATCAATTTATGGAGGCATAATTGTGGTGTCATATATTGGTTATATTTCTCAAGAAGTTCAATTTAATAATCAAAATACCATAACGATTGTCCTCGTAGAAGATGTGAGTACATTAGATGAAGTCGTTATAATTGGATACGGAACACAAAAAAAGAAAGATTTAACAGGTTCAGTTGCTACAGTAAGTGCTAAAGATTTTCAAAACGTGCCAGTAACGAACGTAGAGGGCTTAATAGCCAATAAATTACCTGGAGTTCAAATAACACCCTCTAGTGGTAGACCAGGAGCAGGGAGTTCTATTTTAATTCGAGGCGGTTCTTCATTAAGTGCAACTAATAACCCTTTGTTTATTATTGATGGCGTACCTATTGAAGGCTCTAATAATGGCCCTGGTATTCTAAGTCAATTAAATCCAAATGACATAGAAAGCTTTACGGTATTAAAAGACGCATCGGCTTCTGCTATTTACGGATCGAGAGCATCTAATGGTGTTGTTATTATTACAACTAAAAAAGGGAGTTTAAACGATTTTCAAGTTAATATATCCTCAAATACAAGGGTTTCAACGATTATACAAAATGCTTCAATATTAACAGCAGATCAATATAGGTCGGTTGTCAATGATATAGGAACAAGTAGAACACCGCTTGGTGAGGCAAGTACGAATTGGCAAGATGAGGTTTTTCAAATAGCATTTGCTCAAGAACATAATATTAGCATAAGTGGAGCAATTAATTCATTGCCATATCGAGCGTCTGTGGGATATCTTGAACAAGATGGAAATTTAAAAACAGGGAAATACAAAAGGGTTACCGCTTTGTTAAATTTAAGTCCAAAGTTTTTTGATGATCATTTAAAAATAAATTTAAATTTAAAAGGCTCATTTGAAGATGACCGTATCGCTAATGAAAATGCCATTTGGACTGCCTCAGCCTTTGACCCTACACAGCCTGTATATGTAGAAGATCAAACCTACGGCGGCTATTTTCAATACACCCAATTTGCAGATAATCCAGCCATAGCCTTAACGAATCCCGTAAGTATGTTAGAGCAACGTAGGCAAACCAATCAAAATAAAAGAAGTGTAGGTAATATTCAGTTAGACTATTCATTACACTTTTTACCAGATTTACATGTTAATGTAAATGCAGGGTATGATATTTCTCAAGGAACCTATACAGATGAAGTGCAACCAAATTATTTTCCAAACGATCTGTCTGGTGGGTATATTTATTACGCAAACCCTTCTCGTGAAGTTAAGAACTTATTGCTCGAATCTTACCTGTTTTACAGCAAAGAAGTAGAATCTATAAAAAGTAAATTTGACGTAACTGCAGGATATTCCTATAATGATTTTTTAACAACCAACTATTTTTATCCAACATACCGCGCAGATACTGGTGCTCAGTTCCCAAATAGTGACCCTCCATTTCTTTTCGATAAACCAAGTAATGCCATAATCTCTTTTTATGGTCGTCTTAATTATAGTTTTAATAACAAATATTTATTAACCGCATCCTTACGTCGTGATGGGTCTTCTAGGTTTTCAGAAGATAATCGATGGGGAACATTCCCATCAGTTGCATTGGCATGGAAAATAAAAGAGGAACGTTTTTTTAAGAACAGTAAATCTTTATCAAATCTTAAATTGAGGTTAAGTTATGGTGTTACAGGGCAACAAGATGGAATAGCAAATTACTATTACCAAACAGGTTATAATACAGGCAATTTGAGTAATCAATATACTTTTGGCGATACACCTTATACAACGGTTACACCTCAAGCTTTTAATCCAGATCTTAAATGGGAACAAACAGAATCTCTTAATATCGGATTGGATTTTGGATTTATAAATAACAGAATATCAGGAAGTATTGATCTTTACAAGAAAGACACTAAGGACTTATTAAATTTAACAACTGTTCCTTTAGGCGTTAATTTTAATAATCAATTGCTTCTTAATATTGGAACGATGGAAAATAAAGGTGTGGAGTTTAATTTAAATACTATACTGGTGCAAAAGGATAATGTGTCTTGGAACATAAATTTCAATGCTACTTATAATGAAAACACAATAACTAAGTTAACCAACGGTAATGATTCAGGAGTTGGTTTATTTAGTGATGCCACATTGGTAAATACAGTTGGTTACCCACGTAATACATTTTATCTATATCATCAAGTCTATGATGCAAATGGTATGCCCATAGAAGGACAAATGTTGGATGTTAATAATGATGGTATGATAAATGCTCAGGATAGATACATAACCAATAAATCGACCTTACCAAAATACCTATTAGGTTTCAGTTCGAGTTTTGAATATAAAAAGTGGAGTTTCAGCACCTCATTTCATGCCAATTTAGACCACTATTTATTTTTTCAACCCTACAATAGCACGGTTGCTATTACAGATTTTCAAGTGTCACAAAATTTAAATACCCTTTATTACGACACTCTTTTTAATTTTAATGATGAAGCTCAGCGATACAGTGATTTTTATTTACAAAACGCTTCTTTTTTGAGAATGGATAACCTAAACATAGGGTATGATTTTGGGAAGACACTGGCAAATTCCAAGCTTGCTATGAGTTTGAATTTTTCCATTCAGAATGTTTTTACAATAACTAATTATAAGGGTATTGATCCTGAAGCTATTAGTGGTAGTGAAAATGGATACCCAGTACCAAGAGTTTATGCCTTAGGTGTAAACCTGAATTTTTAAAAAAAATAAAATAAAACTATGAAAAAAATAAGATACCAAAGATTTTTATTAGTAATACTACTATTGGTTTTTACTTTAAATTTTAATTCCTGTACAGATGATTTAGAAAAAACACCTGTCAACATCATAACGGCAGATAAACAATTCAATAATATAGATGGGTATAAACAAGGTTTAGTGTCTATTTATTCTAACCTTGCCTATAGCACATTCTTGAGGTTTTATTGGAGTATGCAAGAATATTCTACCGATATGGCAGTGAGCACTTGGAACGATGGCGGTGATGGCGTTTATCATGAACTAGCGTGGAGTGCAGACTCTCCTGCCATTACAAATGTTTACAATGCAGCAATTAACATGATAACTTTATGTAATAATTATGTTAAAGAGGCATCGGCTGGGAGTGTTAATTCAAGAGGGTTTTCTAATACAGAAGCTGCTCAAATAGAACAATTTCAAGCCGAAGCTAGATTTCTAAGAGCTTACTGCTTTTGGATCCTCATGGATTGTTATGGAAACCCACCGTTCCCTACCGAACAAACATTAGGAACAACGCCTCCTTCTCAAATTCAACGTGCCGATTTGTTTGTTTTTCTTGAAGAAGAATTGAAAACCATAGAACCTCTATTAGCCGATGCCAGAACCAACGAAAGAGGACGTCCAGATAAAGCTGCTGCATGGGCACTTTTGTCCAGAATGTATTTGAATGCAAAAACATATACAGGAAAAGAGTACTATACAGAAGCTATTAGCTATAGTAGTAAAATAATAGACCAAGGATATGCTTTGGAGTCTAAATATGAATGGTTAATGCTAGGCGATAATAATTTAAATACCAATGAATTTATTTTTACCATAAATTATGATAATACCAATCAAACTTGGTTCTCTACAAACTTTTTAGCACTCGGTCCTGCAGGCATTCCAGGGTCTATAAACGGTATGTCTAGTAGTTGGAATGCCTTTAGGTTTACGCAACAAATACCGGCCTTATTTCCAACAGTAGATCCCTCTGTTGATAAACGCGCTTTATTTTACACAAATGGACAAAATTTAGAGGTAAATTCTATTACGACGAGTACCGATGGTTACTCCGCTTACAAATACAGAAATAAAGATCGAGATGGAAATCCAATTGAACAAAATAATAATTTTGGAAATCTTTCAGATATAGATTTTCCAGTATTTCGTCTAGCAGAGATTTATTTAACCTACGCAGAAGCTGTTTTAAGAGGTGGTGCAGGTGGTAGTAGAGCCATGGCAGTTAATTACGTAAACCAAATAAGAGGGCGTGCCTATGCTAATGATCCTTCTAGTACAGCTGGAAATATTATAAGTTCAAATCTAACACTTGATTTTATATTAGATGAAAGAGCTCGAGAATTATATTGGGAAGCCCATCGTAGAACAGATTTAATTAGGCATAACAAATTGACTACTGGAGATTATTTATGGGCTTGGAAAGGAAACGTAGAAGGCGGTAGAGCAGTTGATGATAAATATAATCTATTTCCAATCCCAACAGCAGATTTATTGGCAAACCCTAATTTAGATCAGATAGAAGGTTTTTAAAACATGTTTAAATACTCCTAGACGATAACATAAGATTAAAAAAACAAATATTATGAAAAGTATTTTTAAAATGATGTTGACAATTGTATTAGCAACAATGTCTTTAAATTCATGTACAGATAGTGACACTTTATACATAGCATCAGCACCAGAAAATGGTTCTTTTGAAATAACCTCAAGCACGACCAGTATTCTATTAAATGAGATAAATGCAGAAACTGAAACAGCCATAACTTTTAATTGGGAAATTCCTTCGTATGGTGTTGATACCCCAGCAACATATACTTTGGAAATGGATTTAAAAGAAGGTAATTTTTCTAGTCCAAGAACTTTTACCGTGAGTAGTAATGAGAAATCGTTTACCCATGCAGACTTAAATTTTTATGCATTAGACTTTGGGTTGGCTTCTAATATTGAAGGAGATATTAAGTTAAGGTTAAAAACAAGCTTAAAGTATAATGCCTTAGAATCGTATTCGAATGCTATAACAATAACCGTTACACCCTATGACACGCTTACTCTACTCTATGATATGCCTGTAGAATTGTACCTTCAGGGAGATGCTGTACCATCTAATTGGGGGACACCCTTGCCTGATTCTCAAAAAATGACACAGATTGACAACCATAGATTTGGACTCATTACAGAATTGGTTGGTGGTAAAAATTATGCAGCTATAACAACTCCAACAACTTGGTCAGACCCAGCTTATGTGGCCATAGATGAGCAGCAACCAGCAGCAGAAGGGGATTTTAGACCAGCCGGTTCTGCAACAGTGCCTCAATGGGGTGGAAGTCCTATGAGCTCACCAGTAACCACAGGCATTTATAAAGTTATATTAGATTTTACTTCGGGTAAATACACAGCAACTCCCGAGCCTTCTATTTTGATTCCTCCAGCAGATTTGTACATTATTGGTGATGCCACACCGCTTGGATGGGCAGCAAATGTTGATGCGACTCAACAGTTTGGAAAAATAAACGAACACACTTTCGAAATTACCATACCGCTCACAGCAGGTGGAGCGTTTGCATTTATTACGGCCACTTCGTATAGCGACCCTGCTTATAAAGCTAAAACGACTTCTCAGGATGCATCGGGTGGAGATTTTATAGCTTCAGGTTCAGCGACTACACCCGCTTGGGGAGGAAATGATATTGTAGCACCAACAACAGGAACTTATACGATTAAAGTAGATTTTAAATCAGGCACATATATTTTACAGCCATAAATCTCGATTCAAAACGAATAACTGGCAATTGGATGCCATAAAAGTTCATCTAAAGGCTCATAAAACAATCTCATGCATAAGAATTTCAAACCTTGTACCGCTATACTTTTATTTCTCTTGTTGTGCCATTGCAATAATGTTGTTGATAGGAGCGAAGGTCCAGAAAACATAATGGATTCAGAAATTCCGGATAACATTTATCCTGATAGTAATATCGTTATATCAACCCACACAGATTTTACAAGATCGCACTACCCAAAGCGCATAAAGGCTTTTAAGGAAAATCCTTTAAATGTTAACGAGATTGTGTTTTTAGGAAACAGTATTACCGAGCAAGGTGGTGATTGGGGCATACGGGTAAATAATTCTAAGGCAAGGAACAGAGGGATTTCTGGAGATACCACAGAAGGGGTCTTAGGAAGGCTAGCTGAGATAATTTATTTTAAACCTAAGAACGTATTTATTTTAATAGGTATTAATGATTTGTTTAGGGACGACATGACTGCCAGTATGGTTTTTAATAACATATTAAGTATAGTAAATCAAATTCACGATGGTTCTGCCGAAACAAAAATCTATGTACAAACCATCTTACCAACGACAACAAGTAACATAAAAGAAAAAATACAGTTAACAAACCAAATGCTTGATAAATCTGAGTCTGATCAGCCATACGAACTCATTCAATTATACACCCATTTTGTAACAGAAGAAAATGCTATGAATATGGAAATGTCTGTTGATGGTGTTCATTTAAATGAAAACGGGTACAATCTATGGGTAAAAAACATAAAAAATTTAATTGATAAATAATATAAATATGACACATAACCCCTTAAGGCTTTTAGTGATTTTTAGTTTACTTTTTTTATTCAACTGTACAACCGAAAACCCTATTCGAACTCCAGATAGGAGTCCTCTTGAATCTCAAGATGTATTTTATAAAGGGAGCTATATGGCCTATGTTGCCCATCAAGAAACCTTTGGCAATGTAATATTTAAAGAAAATGGTGTGGCAAAAGATGCTTTTCAGAGTCTTGCCGATCATGGTGCAAACATGGTTAGGCTTAGAATTGATAACCCGCCATATCGGAGCAGTTATACAGCTGGTTACGCCGATGTGGATTTTGGTTCGCCAGAGAAAGTGAAAATTGAGATGCAAAGAGCTAAAAACGCAGGTCTAAAAACGCTGTTAACATTTGGATACCAATCCATGGCTTTAGAAGATCATCAAAAGTTAAATCGATACGTTGCTCCTTTAGCATGGCAAACGATTGCATCAGATATTGAAAAGCTAAAGAATGCTTTATACCAACAGACATATACAGTATTGGAAGATTTTATTAATACGGATTTAGTACCAGAAATTGTTTCTATTGGAAACGAAACCAACCAAAGGTTTTTAGAACCCAACATGCTCGAAAGTGAATTGCCCGATTACAGCGTAGTTAGAACCGTAAAACTATTAAATGCAGGCACTAAAGCCGTAAGAGATTTAAATATAAAATATGGACTAAACATCAAAATAGCCTGTCATATATTTGAGGCTTCTTTTTTAGAAACTTGGATGAAAACCCATATAAGAAATGGATTGGATTTTGATATCATGGCTTTGTCTCACTATCATGCATGGCATTCATTAGGCAGCTTTAGTAGCTGGACCGATGTCGTAGATCTTGTTAAAAGAAAGTACGATAAAGATTTTCTAATTATGGAAACTGCCCAGCTTTTTAGAACGGGTGGTAATGATGCCCATGTTGATATTTTAGGTATTGACAACATTCCTATTGGTTATGATAACCCAGCAACCACAGATACTCAAAAAGAATATTTAAAAGATTTTGCACAAGAATTATATGATGCTGGCGGATTAGGTTTAATCTATTGGGGAGGCGAATGGGTTGGTTCCAATACACTGATTTTTCCAGATGAATTTGGCGCTGGCTCATCTTGGGAAAATAAAGCCTTTTGGGATTTTAACTATAACCTGCATGATGGCATTAATTGGATGAATGAAATTGTTGAACAATAGACTGTTGAATGAATGTAAACATATTTTTAAAGTAAATGAATAATTTCAAATGTATTGTAATATCTAGTATCTTTTTATTATTACTAGCATGTAGTAAAAATGAAACTACTTTTGTTGAGAAACAGAATTTCAATAAGGATTGGACTTTTAAATTATTAAAAGGCATGCAAGTTGACAGTACATATTCTCAAAACAAATTAGATGATAATAATTGGGAAAGAGTACAATTACCACATACACCAAAAATTGAACCTAAAATAGTAAACAATCAATGGCAAGGTATCTGTTGGTATCGTAAAAACTTTAACCTACCTAATAGTTTACTGGGTAAACAACTCTTTCTTAAATTTGAGGGTGCCATGAATATTGCTGAAGTATGGGTAAATGGACAAAAATTAATTGAGCATCATGGTGGGTATTTACCATTTATTGTGAACTTTACTAATGTCGCAAATTTTAATCAAGAAAATAGTGTTGCTGTAAAATTGAATAATACTGATAATCCAGTTACGGGACCAAAACCACTTAAAATTTTAGATTTTAATACCTATGGTGGCATTTATAGAAATGTATGGCTTATTGCCAAAGATCCGCTTCATATTACAGACCCAGTTGGAGCAAATAAAACAGCCAGTGGAGGTGTTTTTGTAACATATCCAGAAGTGTCAAATAAAACAGCCCGAATACAAGTTAAAACGCATATCAAGAATGCGTATAATAATTCGGTATCATTCAAAGTTAAAAACACGCTACTAAAAGGGACCGATATCATTTTAAATCAATTAAGTTGTTATCAAGATTTAGGAACAAATACAACCAAAGAAGTAGTTGCAGAAATGCAAGTTGAGAATCCAGAATTATGGTCTCCAAGCACTCCTAATCTATATTCCCTAAAAACAGAAATAATTCAGGATGGAATTACCATAGATCAGGAAATAACGCGAATTGGCATAAAAACCATGATGTTTGTAGGTCAGGATTTTTATTTAAATGGTAAAAAAACCTTTCTTAAAGGCGTAAATCGCCATCAAGAATATCCACATGTTGGCTACGCCATTTCCGATAATGCAAACTATAGAGATGCAAAAAAAATAAAAGATGCAGGTTTTGATTATGTACGCTTATCACATTATCCACAGGCAACGTCATTTATGGATGCTTGCGATGAGTTAGGAATTATTACTATTGATGCTATTTTAGGATGGCAGTACTTTAGTGAAGATTCAACCTTTCAAAAACATGTATTACAAACAGCAAGAGATTTAATTAGAAGAGATAGAAACCATGCATCGGTTTTGGCTTGGGAAGTATCATTAAATGAATCATGGATGCCAGAACATTTTATAGATTCACTAACAGCCATAGCACATCAGGAATATCCAGGTGATCAATGCTTTACAGCTGGTTGGCAATCTTATGGATACGACATTTACTTGCAAGCCCGTCAACATCGTTTAAATCATTATGATGAAAACTTAAAAAAACCATACAACGTTTCAGAGTATGGCGATTGGGAATACTATGCTATGAATGCAGGTCTTGATCAAAATACTTGGAGCAATTTACTGCAAGAAGAGCGCTCAAGTCGCCAATTAAGAAGCGCAGGAGAAAAAGCACTATTACAACAAGCAACTAATATACAAGAAGCTCATAATGATAATTTAAACACTCCTGCGTTTGCAGATGGCTACTGGGTCATGTATGATTATAATAGAGGGTATGCAGATGATTTAGAAGCTTCTGGAATTATGGATATTTTCCGACTTCCAAAACCATCCTATTATTTCTATAAGAGTCAACGAGATGCAGATGATCCATTTGGAAAGCCCATGATATATATTGCTAATAATTGGCAAGAAGATAGCCCGTTATGCGTTCGTGTATTTAGTAATTGTGATGAAGTAGAGTTGTTTTTGAATGGGTATAGTTTAGGGCGTCAAAAACCAGATAAAAACCGCATATCAATAAACTTAAAACATCCCCCTTTTACATTTCTTTTAGACGATTTTCAAGAAGGGAAATTAGAAGCTAAAGGATATATTGATGGTAAACGAGTTATATCAGATATTAGACAAACACCGGAAAAACCATCCAAAATTAAAATTGTAATTGATAGTGATTATGAAAATTTAAAAAAAGAAGACAACGATTTGTTTTTTGTGCACGCTTACATAACAGATACAAACGGAACAGTCATCCCTGATTATACAGGAGAAGTTGCTTTTAGTATTGAGGGTAAAGCAGAACTAATAGGTCAAAATCCAACAAATTGTTCTGCAGGAATTGCTTCAATTTTAGTTAGAACAAGTGTAGATATAAGCGACGTTAAAATTACTGCTAGTTCACAAAGTCTTTTAATATCATCTAGAAACAATCAAAAAAGTGAGGTTGTTGCACAAAAGAATAATCCAGATAGTTTACCATTAATTCCAAAACTTTTTTTAGAACATCAAAATAAAAGCAAAGCTTATTGCATGGTTAATGGCGATGCTTCAAAAAAGCAAGTAGCACTAACTTTTGATGATGGGCCTACAGATTTGTCTTTAAAAATTATTGAGATTTTAAATAAGCACCATGTTAAAGGAACTTTTTTTTGGTTAGGTAAGAATCTTGAAGAAAATAAGGACATCATAAAACAAGTAAAAGAAGGGGGGCATATAATTGCTAATCACAGTTGGGATCATGAAAACGGTTGGGAACTATCAAAGGAAAATTTATGGCAAAATCAAGTTGAAAAGTCTATTGAAACCTTTAAGTTAAATGGTACAGCAAAGCCTAAATATTACAGACCACCTTATGGTGCAATCACTCAAGATCAAATAGACTTTTTAGCAAGCAAAGGCATTACAACTGTATTATGGTCTATAACAACAATGGACTGGGATAAAACTCAAAACAGCGAAGATGAATTATTTAAAAAATTTAAAAATCATCTTCATAAAGGTGCGATTGTGCTTTTACATGATTTTGATTTTGGTAATTCGAAAGCAAAATTAAAAGCTTTAGAAAAAATGATAATTTATGGTAAATCCATTGGGTTTAATTTTGTAAATATTGAGGCTATTTAACAGTAGTTTAAATATAATAACTTAATTATGATAATAACTGAAGATTATTTAAGGATAGTTAGAAATATTAGTATTCTAATTTTCACTATTCAACTATCATATGGACAAAATTATGAGACAGAAGTAGATTTATCTCATGTTAATGAGGAAGCTATAACCAGTAATCAAGTAATCGAAAAGATTATAAAAGAATCTGATAGTAATATTTTAGTCTGTGCCCATAGAGCATTTTATAGAAATGCCCCCGAAAATTCATTAAAATCAATTAAAGATGCTATAGAAGCCAGTATTGATATAGCCGAAGTAGATATTAGAACCACCAAGGATAGTATTTTAGTGCTAATGCATGATGATTATATTGATAGAACAACAACTGGCAAAGGGCTTTTGAAAGATTATACTTATAGTCAATTACAAGAGTTTAATTTGAAGATAAATGATTCAGTAACATCATATAAAATCCCGAAGTTAAGCGACGTGTTGTTGTTAGCGAAAGACAAGATTATTTTAAATTTAGATTTAAAAAATATTGAGCCATTTCATTTTTATATGCTTCTTAAATCATATGATATGGAGCATAAAGTAATTTCATTTATATGGAATAAAGAAACCATTGAAGAATTGATTAAAATAGATGCTACATATGCCGTTTTGCCATTATCGGAAAATAAAAAAGAAATGCAATTAAATTTAGAACGTTATCAATCGCCTTTACAGCATTTTACAGAAAAAAATTACTCATTCAGTAATATGGACTGGGCAAATAATAATGGTGTAAGCGTTTTTATTAATACCCTTTGGGATGAAGATATTGATTTCATTAATGGCAATACGCATTCTTTAGATAGCTTGTTGCTTTTGCGACCAGCTATTATCCAAACAGATTATCCAAAATTGATGGTTGATTATTTAAAGAAAAAAGGATTGCATGATTAATTAATAAACATTGAGAAGAAAATAATTCAAATAAAATAACAATAAAGAAATGAAAAATCTAGTGCTACTTTCCTTTTTACTATTAGTATTTCAAACTATATACTCACAAGATTATATGGTCGGTGCAGACCTGTCTTTTGTCAAAGAAGCAGAAGATAGCGGATTCGTTTTTAAGGAAAATGGCAAGTCTAAACCATGCATTCAAATATTTAAAGATCATGGTTATAATTGGATACGTTTAAGGTTATTTCATAGTCCTGAATTAGATAAAAAATACAAACTGCCAAATAATTTAGAATATACAATCGCTTTGGCAAAAAAAGCTAAAACATTAGGTTTTAAATTTTTACTGGATTATCATTATTCTGATGTTTGGGCAGACCCTGGCAAGCAATTTATCCCAAAATCCTGGGAAGGGAAATCTCCTGTAGAGTTAGAACAGCTCGTTTTTGAATACACGCGCTCTACTATGTTGGAGTTTCAAAAGGCCGATGTTTTTCCAGATATGGTGCAAGTAGGAAATGAAATTAGTAATGGCATGCTTTGGCCTATAGGTAAATTACCTGATAATTGGGACAATTTTGCAGCGTTATTAAAAGCCGGAATTAATGGTGTAAAGGCAAGTTGCGCAAATAACCCATGCCCTGAAATTATGGTTCATATAGATAAGGGAGGAGATAAGGATTTCACAAAATATTTTTTTGATAAGATTAAAAACTATAATATAGAGTATGATGTTATTGGTCAATCATATTATCCTTGGTGGCATGGTAGTTTATTGGATTTGCGTGAATGCTTAAATTTTGCATCAAAATCATACAATAAAGATATTATTGTTGTTGAGGCAGCATATAACTTCAGGTTACAAGAATATAAAAATAGCAAAGCTCCATTTCCTGAAACTCCAGAAGGGCAAAAAGAATTTCTAGAAGAAATTAATACTATAATCTTAAGTGTTCCTAATGGAAGAGGACGAGGTGTATTTTGGTGGGAACCTGCTGCACCAAATAGAGGGTTTGAATCACGAACATTTTTTGATAAAGAAGGAAATGTAATGCCGGTTATAAGTGTTTTTGATAAATATACTAGACATTAAATTTTTATAGCAAACCCTTTCTAATACTATTAAAAGTAATCCAAATAAAACCCTAAAAGAAATTTAGAGAGAAGATAATACCTATAAATCATCTATAAAATAGCTTTAGCACGTAAGCATAAATTTAAAACGAATTTACACCCCTAATACAAACGTTTTTATAGGCCCTATTGTCATACAACACATTGTAATTTTACATAATTAACTAAATAAATATGATATTATGAAAACAAAACTACTAGTATTATTTGCATTTGTTAGCTTTTTACAAGCCTTTAATGCGCAATCAATTACTTTTACGTCCACATTATCTGAAGCTCAAATTGGAACCACAGTTACTATTAACTATGAATATACCATTCCTTCCGATGGGAATATTTACTGTGCTATAAATTTATATAATGACTTTACATGGTCTGCAATGGTTGCAGATGGGTCATTAAGTCCTGCTCCAGCAGGAACCAATGTAACAGGCTCATTTGACTTTACAATACCACCAGGAACTACGCAAACTGCAGATCTGACAAGTCCGTTTAACTATAAATTAGTAATTGAATTAAGTGATGCTGGATGGAATTGGTTAGCCGGGGATTATCCTGCTACTCAAATTAACCTGCAAAATGCTGCCTTATCAACTAAAGACTCTGAATTAATGAATAACATTAATGTCTTATATTCAAATAATAGAATTCATATTAAAGGCCTTAATGCTTCAGAGAAATATGAGCTAAAAATCTATGATTTGTTCGGACGTGAAGTTCAAAACATTACTAAAGAAAATAATTTTGTAAATCTGTCATCCGCAATTTACATTGCCAAAATAAAGGTAGATGGTAAGGGTGTTAAGTCAAGTAAAATATTGATAAACTAAAATCACAAATTAATTAGGCATACTTTTTATATGATTTCAATTAGGATTAGTAGCATAAAAACCGAAGATTATTAAACCTTCGGTTTTTACATTCTATTATGCAAGCATTGGAGCAAGTGCTTTTAATATTATAATGACTAGATCGTTTAGAAAAACCGCTGATTAGGACATAAAAAGGCGCTGATTTTTGATAAAACTTTTAACTATATTGGTGTTTTTAGAAGTTATCTGTATAAACTGATTGTTGTACCTGAATAAAAAAAAGCTTAAACATTTCTGTTAAAGCCTTTTGTACTCAAGGTGGGAATCGAACCCACACTTCCGAAGAAACTGGATTTTGAATCCAGCGCGTCTACCAATTCCGCCACTTGAGCATATTTCGGACAGCAAAAATATAGTTTTTTTCGATATTAAACATAAAAATACCCGTCAATATACTTTTTAGGTTAAAATAAATGTATAAATTTGCACCTCGTTAAAAACCACGTGGTGTTTGCGCACTCTAAAACAACAAGTTAACTATGCCAATTGTTATAACAGAAGCCAAAATTTTTGCATGTACACGGAGTAAAGTTCTAGGTGAAAAAATTGCTAAGGCTTTTGGTGCTAAATTAGGGAATGTTATTACGTCGACTTACAGTGATGGTGAATTTCAACCATCGTATGAGGAGTCTATACGAGGTACACGGATTTTTATTATTGGTTCGACTAATCCTGGTCCGGAAAACTTAATGGAAATGTTGTTAATGATAGATGCTGCAAAACGAGCTTCAGCAAGACATATTACAGCAGTACTTCCTTATTTTGGATGGGCAAGGCAAGACAGAAAAGACAAACCAAGGGTTCCTATAGCAGCAAAATTAGTTGCAAAAATGCTTGAAGCTGCAGGTGCAACCCGAATTATAACGATGGATTTGCATGCGGATCAAATTCAAGGATTTTTTGAAAAGCCAGTGGATCATTTATTTGCATCAACAATCTTTTTGCCTTATTTGCAAGATTTAAACCTTGATAATTTGACCATTGCTTCACCAGATATGGGAGGTTCTAAAAGAGCTTATGCCTATTCTAAGGCCTTGAAAAGTGATGTAGTAATCTGTTATAAGCAACGTGCAAAAGCCAATGTTATTTCCCATATGGAACTTATTGGTAATGTAGAAGGAAAAAATGTTGTATTGGTAGATGATATGGTGGATACAGCAGGTACATTAACAAAAGCGGCCGATTTAATGATGGAGCGTGGCGCATTAAGCGTAAGGGCTATATGTACGCATCCTATATTATCAGGGAAGGCTTATGAGAATATAAACAATTCAAAATTAGAAGAATTAATAGTTACAGACTCCATACCTGTTAAGCCTTTAAGTGATAAAATTAAGGTTTTAAGTTGTGCAGATTTATTTGCTCAGGTTATGGATAAAGTACATAACAACCAATCGATTAGTTCAAAATTTGTGATGTAAGTCACTTAAAAAAGAATATTAATTAAATTATATATTAAATAACAATTATGAAATCAATTACAATCAACGGATCTCAAAGAGAAAGCGTGGGCAAAAAATCAACAAAAGCTTTACGTAATGCTGGTCAGGTTCCTTGCGTATTATACGGAGGAGATAAGCCAGTTCATTTCTCAGCAGCTGAATTAGCATTCTCTAAACTGGTATACACACCTAATGCGCATACAGTTGTGATTGAGTTAGACAATGGAGAAACTTTAAATGCAGTACTTCAAGACATTCAATTCCACCCAGTAACAGATAGAATCTTACATGTTGATTTCTATCAATTATTTGAAGATAAAGAAATTGCTTTAAATATTCCGGTTAACCTTGTAGGGAACTCAAGAGGTGTTAAGAACGGTGGAGTTTTAAGAAGAAACAATAGAAAATTACGTATTAAGGCACTTCCAATAAACTTACCGGATTTTATCGAAATAGATATTACGCCTTTAAAAATTGGTGATAAAGTAGCGGTAGGGGATTTACCTGCTGGAGATTATACATTTTTACAATCAGATACTACCGTAGTTTGTCGAGTTAGCACATCTAGAGTAGCGGTTGAAGAAGAAGAAGAAGAAGAAGAAGGAGCAGAGGATACTGAAGGTGCAGAAGCACCAGCAGCAGCTGAGGCAACTCAAGAATAGATGCTAAATCCTTATATGACTAGTCTTAAATAATCAATCGAGGTAATCGTATGCTAGTTAAAATATTTAAAACTGAACAATATTAATATTGTTCAGTTTTTTTGTTTGAAATGGTGTGGGATGACACTTGGACTCCCATCATTTAACTTCATGAATTGTTCGTTCCGAGCTCTCGGAATAAAGCACTAAGAATACCTAGGACACTAATCGATAGTCATAACCCATGATATAGTTTATGGCTTATCGAGGATATTACTAGAAAATCAATATTATAAAGCTTCTGTCAAATGACGAAAGACTAGGACAGAAGAATGATGCTAAGAAACTATTCGTGTATTTGTTGTGCTTTAAGTATGTGAGTACAGCGTAGTTTTCAGCAGACACGGAACCTTATCATAGTAAGGTGTCTCGTCGCTCATGCTTTGCTTTGTCGACATGGATATGACAAGTGGATTTTTTTTCAATATAACTTAGGTCAAACTCAGCTTAATTCAGCGTGTTTTTGCCTTTTTCGCCTGTCCTAATTCTATAGCATTCTTCTATATTTGAAACAAAAATTTTGCCATCGCCGACCTCACCGGTACCAGCAGCACTGATAATAGCTTTAATGGTGGCTTCTTCAAAATCATCATTGACTACAATCGAAAGGTATCGGCGTTGAATATCATTGGTGCTATATGAAATACCTCTATACACATGACCTTCCTTTTCGTTCCCTATTCCCGTAACGTCCCAGTAGGAAAAAAAATTAACCCCAGCGTTATGAAGGGTTTCCTTAACGGCTTTATACTTTGACTTTCTTATAATGGCTTCTATTTTCTTCATAATAATGTAATTATTGATCGTTTCTATAAAAATAAAGAATAAAAATAACATTTTAAAGAATAAGCAGAGTTCAAGTAAACCCAATAACAAAAAAAGGGTGTATACTTTATGTATAACACCCTTTAATTACTAACTAAACTAAGTTTTTAATGCTCGTTCATTCGGAAATCTGAGTATGCACTCATACCGTGTTCATGTAAATCAAGACCTTCTAATTCTTCTTTTTCAGAAACTCTTATACCTACAGTTTTCTTAAGCACAAATATGATAATGAATGATGTTACAATACAAAATACAGCATAACAAGCAACACCTGTTAATTGTGCCATAAAGTTATGATCTGGGTTAGTTGAAAATATTCCAACAGCTAAAGTTCCCCAAATACCACAAACTAAGTGTACTGCTATAGCCCCAACAGGGTCATCTAATCTTAATTTATCTATAAGACTTACCGCAAATACAATAATAGCTCCAGCAATAGCTCCAATAATAATAGCGCTCTCTGGAGTCATAACGTCTGCACCAGCTGTAATACCAACTAAACCACCTAAAATACCATTTAAGAACATAGTTAAATCTAAATTCTTGTATTTTAAGAATGATACTAAGGCAGCAACTACACCACCTGCGGCAGCAGCTAAACATGTAGTAACCAAAGTTAATGATGTTAATTCTGGATCAGCAGAAAGTACAGAACCTCCATTAAATCCAAACCATCCTAACCAAAGTATTAAAACACCTGCAGTAGCTAACGGTATGTTGTGTCCTGGAATAGCTTGTGGTTTACCTTCTTTAAATTTCCCGATACGAGACCCTAATAAGTAAACGGCAACTAAAGCAGCCCATCCACCAACAGAGTGTACTAAAGTAGAACCTGCAAAATCGTAGAATCCTAATTCATCTAAGAATCCACCACCCCATTTCCAAGAACCTGCAATAGGATAAACTAATCCTACATAGATTATTGTAAATATCATAAATGGTCCAATTTTCATACGTTCAGCAACAGCTCCTGAAACAATTGTTGCAGCAGTAGCAGCAAACATACCTTGGAACAAGAAGTCTGTCCACCATGTGTAACCACCATCAGCATAGTCTGGTGTCATTCCACCTTCTGGAGCTCCAATACCAGGAACAATAGATCCAATATATCCGTTAAATTCACCAGGATACATTAAATTGAAACCTACTAAATAGTATAATAATAGACCAACTGTAATGATAAAAATGTTTTTGAATAAAATATTAATTGTATTTTTTTGTCTTGTTAACCCAATTTCAAGAAATGCAAAACCTGTATGCATAAAGAAAACGAGTGCTGTACAGACCATCATCCATACGTTATTAGCTGTAAATAATCCTTCCATAATTTAAATTATTTTAATGTTATTATTTTAAAGTGTCGCCACCCTTTTCTCCTGTTCGTATTCTGTAACACTCGTTGATATCCGAAACAAATATTTTTCCATCTCCAACTTCCCCAGTTGCAGCTGCAGTAAGGATAGCTTTAATGGTTGTCTCTTCAAAATCATTGTTTACAACAATTGATAAGTGTCTACGTTGAATATCACTTGTACTATATGATACGCCTCTATATACGTGTCCTTCTTTTTCATTTCCTAAACCGGTTACATCCCAGTAAGAGAAGAAATTTACTCCAACATTATGCAAGGCATCTCTAACCGCGCTGTATTTGGATTTTCTAATAATTGCTTCAATTTTTTTCATATTATATATATGGTTTTATTGATTAGTTAAAATAAGAAACATTCCTAAACGTATCGTTTAGGAATGTTTTATGTGGGTATTTAAAAAGAATAAATAGCAGCCAATACAAAAGAACCTAAGCTTTTAGATGGCATTAAATCGTTATCTATAAAAGTTCCATCTTCGCTTCCAGAGTCTAATCTTAGTTCTGGCTTGATCGTTAAATTTTCAACAGCAAGGCTACCTGTAAGTGTTACAGCAAATACTGAAGAATCACCATCAGCATCGTAAGCTCCAATAGCTCCAGCACCTCCGTCAGTTTCAGTAAAATACTCTCCTCTTAAACCAATAGTAAAGGCATCAGAAGTCGCTAATTGAGGATATAAAGCCACACCAGCAAAAGCACCACCGTCTATAGGGCCTACATCTTCATTTTTTAAGTAAGCTGCATTTATTCCTAAGAAGAAATCATCTGATAAATCAAATCCACCAGTAAAATCTATTTCAAAGAAAGAAGGATCAACCAATACATTTAGGAATTGACCTGAATACCCTAATTGAGCACCAAAAGCATAATCACCAGTAGTATTGAATTCGGTTACATCTGTATCATTCATAACACCTAACATTAAGCTAAAATCATCAGATAAAGCAATATCGGCTTTAATACCAGTATGGCTAAAAGGACCATAAGAGAATAAATACGATGTACTGTAGTTAAAATTAGCCGTTGGAGAAATAACTTCATAACCTAAAAAGGTGTTAAAGTTACCCAATGTTAATGTTACAGACTCACTAACATTCCAGTAAGCATATAATTGGTTAATAATATTTCCAGTCGCTGAATAAGATGGCGAGTTAAAAATAGCATCTGTACCTCTTGGACCAAATACTAAATCGGCAACAAAACCAGCTTTTTCGCCTTCGTAACCTAATACAACGTTTGCCATACCTAAAGCAAAGCCTGGTAATTGAGCAAATGAAGATCCTGGTGCAATAGCATTCTCATCATTAGGAGCATTTAGGTTTGCTCTATAATAAGCATCAACACTACCACTAATTGAAAGTTTTTTTTCTGTTACTTCTTCTTGAGCAAATAATGCAGTTGCTACAAAAAGCATTGAAAGTGTAAAAAGTTTTTTCATAATTGTTTTCATTTTAAGTTATTAGTTTATTAGATCTAAACTTGATTAGTTTTTGTTTTTTTAGTTATTTTTTAGATCTAACCTTTCCTTAAGAACGAGCCAAAACTATATCAAAAACTTTTAACCCCCATAAAAAATAGGGGTATTTAGGTTACTTTTGTCAATATTCCATAATTTACCCTATTTTTTTAGAGGTATTAAGTTTATTTTAACATTTTTTGGTTTTTTAACAATGACTTTAATTGAATTATTGTCAGTATTTTCTATATTCTAATACTTTTTTTTTCGTTATTTCAACCAGTTGTTAGAATTAATTCACATATTGCTATTTATTACTAAAAAATTAGGATTGAATATTTATTAAAAAACCAGTATAATATTGATATATAATTATTTTTAACTCGCGTTCGCTTCAATAATCGAAATAATGAAATAGCCCTTGTTGAAATTCAAGTACTAGTGCCTATCTTTACCTTTCAACTCAAGTTTTTAAACGATTATGCTGAAGAAACAAGGACTTTATTTACCAGAATTTGAACATGAAAATTGTGGCGCTGGTTTTATTTGTAATCTTAAAGGAGAGAAAACAAATCAAATCATTCATGATGCGCTAGAAATTTTAGTGAAATTAGAACACCGAGGTGGTGTTAGCGCAGATGGAAAAACAGGAGATGGTGCTGGCTTATTGATTGATATTCCTCACGATTATTTTAAACGTGTTTGCGAATTCAATATTCCTGAACAACGAGAATATGCTGTTGGTATGGTGTTTTTACCTAAAGTTGAAAACCAATACCAATATTGTAAAAATATTTTTGAAGAAGAAATTAAAGCTCAAGGCCTTTCTGTTTTAGGATGGCGAGAGGTTCCTGTGGATGCTTCACAATTAGGAGAAATAGCTTTAGCTTCCGAACCCAATATTGAACAAGTTTTTATTGGTAAAACAGAAGCTATTACCGAAGCTGTTTTTAAAGCCAAGCTTTATGCAGCGCGCAAAATTACAGAACATGCTATCAGACAATCTAAAATGTCTCAAAGCAGTTATTTTTACTTGCCAAGTTTATCAAATACAACCTTAATATATAAAGGTATAATTATGCCTGAAGATATTGGGCCTTATTTTACGGATTTACAACAAGAAGATCTCGTGACACGCTTAGCTTTAGTGCACCAACGTTTTTCGACCAACACTATGCCCGCATGGGAATTAGCACAACCATTCCGTTTTATGTGTCAGAATGGCGAGATTAATACCTTACGTGGTAATGTAAGTAGGATGCGTGTTCGAGAAGAGATTATGAAAAGTGACGTTTTTGGACCTCAAATAGATAAATTATTCCCAATTATATTACCAGGAAAATCAGATTCTGCTTCTATGGATATGGTAGTTGAATTATTAACGCATACCGGACGTTCATTACCAGAAGTGATGATGATGATGATTCCTGAAGCTTGGGAAAAACATAAAACAATGTCTAAGGAGCGCAAGGCATTCTACGAGTACAATGCTTGCCTTATGGAACCATGGGATGGACCTGCTTCGGTACCATTTACCGATGGCGATTATATAGGAGCCTTATTAGACCGTAATGGGTTAAGACCATCAAGATATACCGTTACCAAAAGTGGTAAACTGATTATGTCTTCAGAAATCGGTGTTGTAGAAGTTGCCCCAGAAGATGTAGAAAGTCATGGTCGATTAGAGCCCGGAAAAATGTTCTTGGTAGACATGAACGAGGGACGTATTATTAACGATGAAGAAATTAAAAGTAAAATTGTTTCCGAGAGACCCTATCAAGAATGGCTTGATAAAACAAGATTACATTTAAAGGACATTCCTTATAATAATGAAACCTGTCCTATTGAAACCATCGATATAAAAACAAGACAGCGCTTATTTAACTATACTTTTGAAGATATTCAAGAAGTTATTACGCCAATGGCTGTTGTTGGTAAAGAAGCTTTAGGGTCTATGGGCATCGATACGCCTTTGGCTGTTTTATCGGATAGACCACAATTAATTTCAAACTACTTTAAACAATTATTCGCTCAAGTAACCAATCCTCCTTTAGATGGGATTCGTGAAGAAATTGTTACCGATATTAGTTTATCATTAGGAAAAGACAGGAACATATTCAGCATTACAGAAAGACAATGCAGAAAATTAAAAATTCAAAACCCTGTTATATCCAATGCCGATTTAGAAAAAATTAGAAGTATTTCTGTAGAAAGCTTTAAAGCCGAAACTATTGAGATGCTTTACCCTAAAGAAAAAGGGCTTAATGGACTAGAAGACGCTTTAGATGATATTATAGTACAAATAGAAAAAGCCCTATTAAGAGGAACAAACATCATTATCTTATCCGATAGAGGTGTAAATAAAGAGTTTGCTCCAATCCCTTCTCTATTAGCCTGTTCTTATGTACACCACCAAATGAACCGTTTACGTAAGCGTTCTTATTTCGATATTATTATCGAATCTGCAGAACCTCGTGAGCCGCATCATTTTGCAACCCTATTTGGTTATGGCGCATCCGCTATTAACCCATATATGGTAAACGAAATTATCAGAATGCAAGTAAAAGATGGCTTCATTACTGGTATGGACGAGCAAAAAGCAGTTGATAATTTCAACAAAGCTATCGGGAAAGGTATTTTAAAAGTAATGAACAAGATAGGAATCTCGACCTTACACTCGTACAGAGGTTCTCAAATATTCGAAATTGTTGGTTTCAACTCGCAATTTGTGGAAAAATATTTCCCGTATACCGCATCAAGAATCGAAGGTATTGGGTTATACGAAATTGAAAAAGAAATTAGTGAGCGTTACAAATACGCCTATCCAGATACATACATTCATAAACGTTTAGGTTTAAATATTGGTGGAGATTACAGATGGAGACGAAATGGAGAACGTCATTTGTTCAACCCAACAACGGTTTCTAAATTACAACAAGCCGTTAGATTGAGTGATCAAGCCAGCTATGATGTATACGCAAAAGCGGTTAATGATCAAGCTGAAAACTTAATGACTATTCGTGGTTTATTTGAATTTGATAATTTAGACCCGATTCCATTAGATGAAGTTGAGCCTTGGACAGATATCGTTAAACGTTTTAAAACGGGAGCGATGTCTTACGGATCTATTTCTAGAGAAGCCCACGAAAATTTGGCCATAGCTATGAACCGAATTGGAGGAAAATCCAATTCAGGTGAAGGTGGAGAAGACAGAAAACGCTTTATTCCAGATGCTAATGGCGATAGCCGTAACTCGGCTATTAAGCAAGTGGCTTCCGGTCGTTTTGGTGTAACATCGCACTACCTATCTAATGCTAGAGAGATACAAATAAAAATGGCTCAAGGTGCAAAACCTGGAGAAGGTGGGCAATTGCCTGGCGAAAAAGTATTGCCATGGATTGCTGCTGCACGTAACTCAACACCTTTTGTAGGGTTGATTTCGCCACCACCACATCACGATATTTATTCTATTGAAGATTTAGCACAGTTAATTTACGATTTAAAAAATGCCAATCGTGAAGCTAGAGTTAATGTAAAATTAGTATCGGAAGTCGGTGTAGGGACAATTGCTGCTGGCGTATCCAAAGCAAAAGCTGATGTTGTACTTATTGCTGGTTATGATGGTGGAACAGGAGCCTCGCCGCTAACCTCGTTAAAACATGCTGGACTTCCATGGGAACTTGGATTGGCAGAAGCACAACAAACATTAGTATTAAACGATTTGCGTTCCCGTATAGTTGTAGAATGTGATGGTCAATTAAAAACAGGGCGCGATGTCGCAGTTGCCGCCTTATTAGGTGCCGAAGAATTCGGATTTGCCACAGCACCATTAGTTGCCTCAGGTTGTATTATGATGCGTAAGTGTCATTTAAATACTTGCCCCGTAGGAATTGCAACTCAAGATAAAGAATTACGTAAAAACTTTAAAGGCACACCAGAGCATGTTATTAACTTCTTCTTCTATATTGCTGAAGAATTAAGAGGGATTATGGCACAGTTAGGGTTTAGAACCATGGATGAAATGATTGGTCAGACCCATAAAATAAATGCTAATAAAGCCATTACGCACTATAAAGCAAAAGGCTTGGATTTATCATCGATTTTACACCGACCTACAGCTTACAAAGAGATGACCGTTAAGAATACAGGAAAACAAGACCACAATTTAGATAAGGTGTTGGATTTTACAATCTTAAAACATTCTAGAACTGCTATTGCAAATAAAGTACCAACAACTTTAGAATTTCCTATTAGTAATGTAGACCGTTCCGTTGGCGCTATTATTAGTAATGAAATTTCTAAAGCACACGGGCATCTTGGTTTACCTGAAAATACATTGAATATAAACTTTACAGGTTCAGCAGGGCAAAGTTTTGGCGCCTTTGGTGCACATGGATTGACGTTTAGTCTAGAAGGAAACACCAATGATTATTTAGGTAAAGGTTTATCTGGAGCAAAACTGATTGTTAAGAAACCAACTCAAGCCGATTTTATTGCAGAAAATAATATTATAGTAGGTAATGTATGCTTATTTGGTGCTGTAGAAGGTGAGGCCTACATTAATGGTATTGCAGGCGAGCGTTTTGCGGTTCGTAACTCTGGAGCAACTACAGTTGTTGAAGGTGTAGGTGATCACTGTTGTGAATATATGACAGGCGGAAAAGTCATTGTACTAGGAGGTACTGGTAGAAACTTTGCTGCTGGTATGAGTGGTGGTATTGCCTATGTTTACGATCCAGAAAATAAGTTCGTAAATGGATTATGTAATACAGAAACTATTGATTTTGAAGCTATTTTAGATGAAGATGCTGCCGATTTAAAAGGATGGATAGAAAAGCATGTTTTATATACAGAGAGTGAATTAGGTAAGAAATTATTAGCTGATTGGGATAACAGTTTAGAGAATTTTGTTCGTGTTATGCCAACTGAATATAAGAAAGCGTTAGCACGTTTAGCAAAAGGGGAAGTCATGGTTGAAGAATTAGAAATAGTATAACAATGGGGAAAGTAACAGGTTTTAAAGAATTCGAAAGAAAAGATGAAGCATACAAGCCCGTAAAAGAGCGCGTAGAGCATTATAATGAATTTACAGTAACTTTAAGTGATAAAGACATTACAGAACAAGGGTCTCGCTGTATGGATTGCGGTATTCCATTTTGCCATAGTGGTTGTCCACTTGGGAATTTAATTCCAGATTTTAATCATATGGTACATCAAGGTGAATGGCAAAAAGCATCTTGGATACTACACTCTACCAATAATTTTCCGGAGTTTACAGGACGTTTGTGCCCAGCACCTTGTGAGCAAGCTTGCGTTTTGGGGATTATAGAAGACCCCGTTTCTATTGAAAATATTGAAAAAAATATTGTGGAGCGTGCCTTTAAAGAAGGCTGGATTAAACCACAACCACCAAAGAACAGAACAGGAAAAACCATTGCGGTAATTGGTTCTGGACCTGCTGGTTTAGCCACTGCGCAACAATTAAATAGAGCAGGCCATACCGTTACTGTTTTTGAAAGAGATGATGCTATTGGTGGATTATTACGCTATGGGATTCCTAATTTCAAAATGGAAAAAGGGATCATAGACCGTCGTGTAGCTATTTTAGAAGCAGAAGGCATTAGTTTTAAAGTAAATGCTAACGTAGGTGTTAATGTGTCTGTAGAAGAATTAAAAGCTTTTGATGCTATTGTTCTTTGTGGAGGTGCTACAGAAAGAAGAAGTTTACCAACACCAGGTATTGATGCCGATGGTGTGGTGCAAGCTATGGATTTTTTAACCCAACAAACTAAAGTGGTTTTTGGTAAAGAGGTAAAAGATCAAGTCCTTGCAACCGATAAACATGTTATTGTTATTGGAGGAGGTGATACAGGCTCAGATTGTATTGGAACATCAAACCGTCAAGGGGCCAAATCGGTCGTTAATTTTGAAATTATGCCAAAACCTCCTGGACATCGTTCTCCAACGACACCTTGGCCTTTCTGGCCATTACAGTTAAAAACATCATCATCCCATAAAGAGGGTGTTGAACGTAACTGGTTAATAAATACTAAAGAATTTGTAACCGACAAAAACGGGAAACTTACGGCGCTAAAAACAGTTAATGTTGAATGGGAAATGATTCCTGGTGAGCGTCCAAAATTAATAGAAATTGAAGGTACTGAAAAAACATGGCCGTGCGATTTGGCATTATTGGCACTTGGATTTACAGGACCTGAAAATACACTTGCGGATCAATTAGGATTGCAAAGAGATGCGCGTTCTAACTATAAAGCAGATTATGGTAAATACCAAACTAATGTGCCTAACATATTTACTGCTGGTGATATGCGTCGTGGACAATCATTAATTGTTTGGGCTATTTCAGAAGGTCGAGAAGCTGCACGTCAAGTCGATATTTACTTGATGGGCAAATCTGATTTGCCAACTAAAAACGCATCAGGTGATTTATTGGGTGTACATTAATACGTGTCAATATATATAATAAAAAATGTGAACTTTTTAGTTCGCATTTTTTTATGCTTATTTAATTCCTAAAAGCCTGTTAATGCTTTTAAAAACCCTTCTTTTTTATTTAAAGACACCTTAATTTTTGCACCATTGGACATGATAGCATAGGCTGGTTTGCCTCTAGTGTACTTTTTTACATACTTTAGGTTGACTAAATAGGATTGATCAACTCTATAGAAATTACAGTCTGTTAGTAAATCATCATATGATTTTAATGTTTTAGCACTCGTTATTTTTTCATGATCTATAGTAAAGATATCGGTATAATTTATATCGGATTGGCAATACAAAATTTCTGAAACTTCTAATACCCTAAAATCAGTAGCTGTATTAATAGTTATTCGTTTTTCAGCATTTTTCATTTTTAAATTGTGCATGAGTACATTAATGTTTTCTTCTAAATTTTTTAGAGTTGAACCATTTGTAACTCGTTTTACAGCCTCACCAAAATCATCTATATCAATAGGTTTTAACAAGTAATGTAATGCACTAAATTTAAAAGCTTTTGCTGCATATTTATTATGGGCGGTAGTAAATACAACTTGAAAATTAATATCCCGTATTTGTTCTAGATAATCAAACCCTGTTTGATTATCTATTTCAACATCTAAAAACACTAAATCTGGGTTTAAGATTTTAGTAGCAACTATGGCGTCAGTAACAGTTTTGTAGCAACCAATAACATTAAAAACAGTTTTATATTTTGATGTTAGCTTTATTATCGCATCAATACAATGTTGCTCATCGTCAACTATTATCGTTTTAATCATTTGTAAATTCTAATTCTAAAGGTAATGTAACTTCAACTCTTGTTCCGTTTTCTTTATCGATTATTTTTAAATTGGCATTGACGTTTTTTCTTTTATTTATAATATCTATTCTGTTTTTAGTGATTTTTATTCCTAAGGATTCTTTTTTAGAGGGATTGGACTTTCTAGACTTTTTCCTTCCTATACCATTATCATCAACGGAATATATAATCACATTTTTATTTTTTTTAACTTCAATAGATATAGTTCCGTTACCTTCCAATTTACTTATACCATGCCAGATACTATTTTCCACAAAAGGTTGAAGAATCATAGGTGGGATTAGTGTGTTTTTAGTATCTAGAGCATCGTCAATTTTTATGTCATAATTAAATCCTTGAGAAAATCTTTTTTTTTCAATATCTAAATAGGTTTTTAATAGTTCAATATCCTTTTCAAGCGATATTTCTTCTCTTTCTGAATTTTCTAAGGTATGACGCATTAACTTAGAAAACTTTGTTAAATAATTATTAGCAGCATCGGTATCATTATTCAAAATATAACTTCCAATAGAGTTTAATGAATTAAAGATAAAATGTGGATTCATTTGAGCTCTCAGAACCTTCAATTCGGTATTTGCCACTTTGGTCTTAAATTCGGCTTCTTTAGATTTTACAACCGCATCTTGCTTACGCCTGTATAATATAAATCCAATTATTGAAGCTAATACAATACCACTTCCAGCATAAATTGATGTATTTGTCATTAATTTTTGTCTGTTAATTTCTTCTTGAGCTAAAAGTTGTTTTTTATCAGCTTCAGCTTTTAAGCGATTTTTTTCTTGATTGTATTGATATTCTGCCTCTAATTTGGCTATTTTCTCTTTGTTTTGTAGAGACGCAAAACTATCATTAAGTTTTATATGCTTTTTATAGGCATTTAAAGCTTTTTCACTATTATTTTTGGTTTCATATATATGTGAAAGCGATTCCCATGCACTAGATTGCCATTCAATAGACCCCATTTCTTTTGACATATTTAAGGTGTTTTTAGCATAAATTTCTGCTTCATGATAATTGGACAGGGAAATGTTTACATTACATAAATTATTAAGTGTTAAAAGCTCAACATATTTGTCTCCTGTTTTCCTTGATAATTTATTGGCTTGCTGATAATATGTTAAAGCTTTAGAATAATCTTCATTTCTTTTATGACTAAGCCCAATATTTAATAATATACTAACAACATATTGTTGTATGTTTTCCTTTTTAGCCATAGCAAGGGCTTTTTCCAAAGTCTGAATGCCTTCTTTAATCCGAGTTTCCTTTTCCGTAAGTAATGTTCCAATATTAGTTAATGCTTGAATTTGATATTTTCTATTATTTAACTTTTTAGCTAATTCCAAGAATTTGTTATAATTATCCAAAGCTTGTTCAAATTCTCCAGAATCTGCATACACATTGGCCAAGTTGCCATATATAGTTAATTCAAAATCTTTAGCTTCTTTAATAGCGCTACTCTTTTTTAGAGCATCATACCAGACTTCAACGGCTTTTAAACTATTTCCTTCTCTATAATAAATCATTCCGCTTTGCCTTAATGATAAAGCTTTCCCTTTAATCCATTTAAGCTCAGATGAAATGTCTAATGCCTCATCTACTAAGCTACGGGCTTCGTTCAAATCTTTATGCCTCAATTTAAATGATGTAGTAAGGAGTAACCTAACTCTAACCGAATCTCTTTGTGTATTGTTTTCTAATAGAAGTATTAGAGAGTCTATTTCCTTTTGTGGTTGCGAAAAACTTAATGTTATAAAAAACACAGCAAGATAAAACAAGCTCATATCGAGACAAAAGGGTTTAGAATAATCCATATGTAATCAGTTTTTTATCACATTTCCACAAATAATAAATCAACACTAGCAAATAATAATCGCTTATAGTTTTTAGAGGGCTTTAAAACTAGGTTTATAACACAATTAATTAAAAATCCTAATAATTATGAAAGTGTTAGTCAAACTATTTTATTTGTCATTTTTTGCATTTAGCCTTGCAATAACATCTTGTACAGTAGAAGAAGATATCTTAACTGATGATTCTATTAATCCTATTTTAATAGATCCATCCGACCAAGATGCAAGCCCACCATTAGATCCTAATAATTAAACATCATACCTATTTTAGAACTAACTCATTTAATTTCTAAAATGGGTTAGTTTTATAACCTCTTCTTAATACGTATTTTCTCTATTCCCTTCTTTATATTTTGTGTAAATGGCGATTAATTGTGTTGTGTTTTTTGCTTCAATTTTATTAGTTAAATTTTTAATATGCGTTTCTACGGTTCTGCTACTAATAAATAGTTTGTCGGCAATTTCCTTTTGAGTAAAACCTTTTGAGAGCAGACCGATAACATCCTTTTCTCTATTGGAAATATCGAGCCACTTACCAATTTCTAACATCGATTTTATGTTTTTGTCAACATACTTTTCCCCTTTAGCAACGCACTCTAAAGCTTCTAATGTTTCTTCAATGCCTAATTGTTTATCTAAATACCCATCAACATCAATATCATTAATTAGAATTTCATAGTTGTCTATTTTTGCTTGTTGTGTAAGGATTATTATTTTAACCTTAGTATATAAGGCTTTTACTTTTTTTGCAATACTAAAGCCGTTATAGTCTTCAGATTCAAAATTAAGATCAAGTATTAATAAATCCACTTTTTCATGCTCTAAAACTGTCATGGCCTGTTTGTAATTGTGGGCAATCTTGATACTTTTTACATATTTAGGATATTGCTCTAATAAGGAGGCTAAGCCTTGAGAAAAAATTACAGAGTCATCCACTATTAATATATTTATTGCTGTTATCATGTTTCATTTTTTTTAAGTGGGAAACTGATATGCACTTCTGTCCCAGAGTCAACTTTTTGGATGTTACAAGACCCGTTTATAATCTCGCATCGTTGTTTAATGTTAAGTAGCCCAATGCCTTCTTTTGCATGATGTTCTATGCCAATACCATTATCTAAAAATACAAAATGTATATAATCTTTGCTATCTGTGTAACATGTTATGGTAAGTTTTGTAGCATGTGCATGTTTTTCAATATTATTTAAAACTTCTAGTAATATGCCATAAAAATTATTTTGAGTAGATAAGTTAAGATCATTAATGGCTTCCGGTAAGCTGTCTTCTAAATCAACAAAAATGTTTCCGTATAACTGAAACTCGGTTAATCTGGATTTTACAATATCTTTAAATTTTCGATTATTACCCATTTGCATTTCTAATGGATACAGACGATGTGAAACCACCCGTATTTGGCGATTAACATTTTTAATATCGGTTGTAATGCCATCTATTAATTCTGGTTTTTTTGATGTGGGCTTAAGTGCTAAAATCCTAAGTCTAAGTCCATCAAAATTAGTGGTAATAATATCGTGTAAATCTCTAGCTATTCGTTTTTTAATGGTTTCTTGGCTTTCATATATGGCTTCAAGCTTTTCTATTTTAGCACTTTGTATGGTAGCCTTTTGTTTTTGTGAAAAAAGATAATAGGTTACAATTAACAAGATCATTATTATAGCTAATATGATAAGTGTTAGGTTTTTGCTTTTAATGCTTTCATTTTTTTCTGCGAGCAGTAGTTGGGAATCCTTGTTAATTAAGTTTAGTTTTAGGATTTCATTTTCCTTTTTTTCATAATCAAATCGTGCTTGTAAATTTTGAACAATTTCTGTTTGTTCAATATCATAAACAGTTTCATAAAGCGTAGAATATTTTAATTGATACGCTAAAGCCATTTTATAGTTTTTCTTTTTTTGATGATACTCAACTTCACTTTCATAATAATTGAGTATAGCAATATTGTCTGAAACAGAAGGTACTAACAAAGCAGCCTTATCTATATAATATTTAGCTTTAGGCAGATTATTGCGTTCCAAAAATAAACTTATCATGCCATTATAATTATATAATAGCGATAAGGTGTCTTTTAAAGATGTATTAATTTCAATAGATTCTTTAAGAGATTTATTCGCTAAATCTATATCTCCAGTTTTTTTATAAGTATTAGCCAAATTACTCAAAGCAATAGCGTATTGTCCATTCTTTTCCTTAGTAAAACTTAGTGCTTTTTGAAAATTAACCATTGCAGAATCTACAAGGTTTAAGTTGCCATACACATTTGCCATATTAGAATAACACCTTCCAATACCTTGAGGATTATTGAGTTTTTTATGCAACTTTAAGGCTTGTTTATGATAGTTTAAAGCTTGATAATAATTTTTTAAACGATTTTGGATATTAGCAATAGTTGTACATACATAGGCCAATTTGTTTTCATTTTTTAAACGGGTAAAGCCATTATAAGCCTCGATTAAATACAGTAAAGCTTTGTCGTATAATTGTACTTCTTTATAAACAATGCCGGCACTTAAAAAAACGTTGTAAGCTGATTTGTCTTGTTCTAATGTTTTATATAAGTTAAGGCTTTTTTCTAAATATAGCAGTGTACTATCTTGTTGGTTTAGTTTTCTTTTTACTAGGAATAAATTAAAATATAAATCAGCTGCTGTTTTAGAAATACTATCTAAACGCAATCCTTTTTGATATCTGTTTTCGGAAATATCATATTGTGCTATTCTATAATATTGTACTCCTGTTTTTTTATATAAAGTAGCCTGTTGCTCTTTATCTTTTTTATCTAAAGCTATGGCTAATGCTAGTTCATAAGGCGCTAAAGCAGCAGTGTATTGTTTTAATTTATTTAGGCTATCTCCTTTTGTTATTTGTATGTCAATAACATCTTTTTTGTTTTGCCCAGATAAAAAATTAAAAAATAATATAAAAAAAAGAATACCTAAAAGGTGTTTCATAAACTAAACGGGTTACCGCACAACAAGATATAAAAAATATCAAGTTTAAAAATGGGCAATTATAAAAATACGGGAATTTACGGATTGTGCTTCTTATGTAGTTATAGTAATATTGATATCAGAAATCGAGCTAGACACAGGATTTCAACTTGCCTCCCCAAAATCTTCCGTTTTACTGCTTTTCTTATTGTTTTGCAGATTGTTATTAACGCATTAAATCAAGCGCAATGGAATACCCGTAACCTGTAAATGGATTAGTTGTACAGGAAATGATTATAGGGTGTTACACAAAAAATATAAACATATGAAAGTAAAAAAAAGACTTGTACTTTTTTTAATACTCATTTTTTGTGGTAAAGGTTTTTCTCAAGAAAACGTAAACACCATAGCTATTAAATATAAAAGGAGTTCTCTCCACACGCTCATGATATCTGATGATACTAGAGAGCATAGTAAAGCCATACAAGATATTTTTATTAATGCTCCATTAATTGATAAGTTTAATAATCATATTGTTGATCTTAGAATGATTCCTAAAACAGATTCTGTTTTTGTTTACACGCCACCTGTTGATACACCAAAAAAGAGTGGGCTTTTATCAAAAATATCAGAAGAGTTAAATATGAATAGTAATAAAGAGGAAAAAGAATATCAGTATTTAGCAGCTCTAAACTATTTAAACACAAATAATATAGCAAAAACCATGGTTTCTAAATGGTTTAACAGAAGTGAATTAGGAGGGTTCAATATGGATTTAATTGCAGCACGCGGTTTTTATAATGCTTCAGATTTAGATGTTAAAATAGCCAATAATAGTGAACGGGGTACTGCACTGTTAGCAGACGCAGGCGAAGCATTAATTAAAAACACATTTGTAATTGTAAACGATTTTAATTACACCAATAAAGAGGAGGTTGCAAAAAAAGCAAAAGGCATTCTTGGTAATGTTACATCTGTAGCTTCTCAATATGGTAATTCAAATATAGCGCTTGCAGCAGAAGGTACCTCAGAGGTTATAGGCGTTGTAGGTAAAGGGTATGTTATTAAAACTAGGGCCCATTTATACAAACTTATTTGGAATGATGAAGTTGCCTCTATCTTTTACAATGATTTTTGGAATCAAGATAGTAACATAGATTTAGAAAAGAAAAAAGCCTATGATGAAACCGATATTTTTAAACTGGAGTATATAGGCACCGAAACCTCATGGGCAGATATACAAAGCACAACCTTAACAACAAAAACCAACGAAGATTTAATAAGCAACGCTACAATAAAGGCTATTGATAATGTTATTGCCAAACTACAAAGAAAACATGAAGTGTTCAGGACCAAAACACCACTTATAAGTTCAGAGCCCTTAGCGGCCAAAATAGGTTTAAAAGAAGGTTTGGAAAAAGGTGATAAGTATGAAGTTTTAGAGCAAATGCTTGATGAAAATGGAATTGCAAAATTTAAACGCCTAGGTGTTATTAAAGTAGAAAAAGATCTGATATGGGACAATAGATTTAATGCCGATGAAGAAAATCAATCCAATATAAAGTATACAACATTTAGTGGTGGTAAGAAAAAATACTTTGCAGGCATGCTTATTAGACAAATTAATTAATAGAATCTTAAATAATCTAAATATGAACTTAAAAAACATTTTAGTGTTAGTTGTATTACTAGTCATGGGAACTCATGCTAACGCCCAATGGAAAAAAAACAAAGCCAATGAAGACACCAAAATATGGCGATATGATTTGGAATGCGAAGGTATTGCTAAACTAGGATCTAAATTGGTTAAGGTATGGTCCTATTCAAAAAACCCTAAGCATGCTATATCTAGATCGATGAAGAATGCCGTGCATGGTATTATTTTTAAAGGCTATGCTGGAGGAGGACAAGGTTGTACTTCATTTAGTCCTATGGTAAAATCTGCTGAAACAGAAGGTGAGTTCCAAGAATTTTTTGATGCTTTTTTTGCAGATGGGGGCGAGTATCTTAAATATGTATCAGCTGCTACAGATGGAAGTATAGCAGCGGGAGATCGCTTAAAAATCAGTAAACGCGAATATAAAATTGGTGTTGTTGTTAATATTCAAGCCGATCAATTAAGAAAACGCCTTGAAAGAGAAGGTATCGTTAGAAGCTTAACATCTGGGTTTTGATAAATTAAAAATTAAATCATTATGAAAAAACATTTACAATTAGTCCTTTCATTAAGTTACCTACTAATAGCCACAGTTGCCTATAGCCAAGCCAAAAAACCAACACTTATGGTAGTGCCTAGTGACGCTTGGTGTATTAAAAATGGATATGTTCTAAATTTTAATGACCAAGGTACCATGGTTAAAATACCAGACTATCAAAAGGCATTTCAGGAAGATACTGATGTGCTTTTGGTTATTAGCCAGATAAACGGAATGATGGCCGACAGAGGTTTTCCACTTAAAAATATGGAATCTGCTATTAAAACCTTAAAATCTAATTCGGCAGAAGACAATTTAAGAACTTCTAAAAATACGGGTAGCGGAATAAACGAGAGCCCTATTGATGCTCTAAAAAAAGTAGCAAAAGCAGATATTATCATGCAGCTTACTTGGGTTGTTAATAAGATGGGACCCAAAAAATCGATAACCTTTAACCTACAAGGCATTGATGCGTATACCGATAAGCAAATAGCAACGGCTGCTGGTACTGGCGCTCAATCTTTTTCTGCTGAATTACCTGTTTTACTATCAGAAGCAGTTTTGTCGCACATGGATAAATTTACGGAACGCTTACAAGCACATTTTGATGATATGTTTGAAAACGGCAGGGAAATTATTATTCGAATTCAAAAATGGGATGATTGGGATGGTGACTTAGAAACCGAATATGGAGATGACGACGAAGAACTCGGTTATATTATCGAAGATTGGTTAGCCGATAACACAGTAAAAGGCAGGTTTAGCACTACGGATATTACTGATAATATGGCCTTGTTTGAACAAGTGAGAATACCACTTTACAATGAAAAAAATAGAGCCATAGATGCTAGACGTTATACTAACGGACTTAGCAAATATTTAAAAAATGCACCTTTTAATATACCTAACAAATTAGTTATGAAAGGTCTGGGTAGAGCCACTATAATTTTAGGCGGTAAATAATTAAAAATCAAAAAGGATGAAAAAAATAATATACTGCGTAATGCTAATTAGTTCAATAACACTAGTTGCACAAGACGATATTAATTACGACGGCATTTTTATTGGGGCGTATGTGCCTCTTCAAATTGAATCCATTCCTCAATCTGCAAAAAAAATGTTAGGGAATAAGCTAACTCAAATGATAACCAATAAAGGTATTGGTGATAACAGTTTTAATTCTCGTTTTATCATAACGCCTAATGTAATGGTATTAAGTAAAGATATAGTAGCAAGCGCACCACCTAAAATTGCTCTAAACTTAGAAGTTACATTTTATATAGGAGATGGTATTGAAAGCACTGTTTTTGGAAGCGAAACTATAAATGTAAAAGGCGTTGGAACAAACGAAAACAAAGCATATATAGCAGCTATAAGACAAATAAAACCTAGAAACCCTATACTTCAAGACTTTGTAAAAAAAGGAAAAGAACGAGTTATAGAATATTACAATGCAAATTGCAATTTAGTGCTTAAAAAAGCGGATGCTTTAAGTGCTCAAAATAAGTATAACGAAGCTTTAGCTACTTTGGCTAGTGTTCCCCAAGTCAGTACTTGTTTTGATAAAGTTAAAAACAAAATAAATCCTATTTATATTAAAGCTATAAATATTAGCTGTAAACGTAAACTGAATGAAGCTAGTAGTATTTGGGCCGCAAATCAAGATTTAAATGCTGCAAATGAAGCAGGAGCCATTCTAGCAACTATTGAACCACAAGCCACCTGTTTTGAAGATGTAAAAACACTATACCAAAATATAGCAGAACGCATTAAAGCCAAAGAACTTATAGAAGGAAAATGGCAATATAAACTTATAGAATTAGATGTTGAAAAATCCAGAATTCAAGCCGCAAGAGATATAGGTGTTGCTTATGGTTTAAATCAAAAACCAACTTACAATATAAGGGGGTGGTATTAAAATATTAACCTTTAATTATTTCAACAAATATTTTTTTTAAATAGCTATTAATTAATTTTTTAAAATCAAAAACAATGAAAAGAACAAAACTATTATTTCTAAAAACAGCAGTATTATGCACTGCTTTATTGTTAACATCTGTTTTACAAGCCAAAACTTGGCGTGTAAATAATCAATCTAACTATAATGGTACAAGTTTGTTCGGAGATAATTATGGAGGTACACCAAGTTTTCCCGTATTTAGTGAAATTAATGAAGCCGTTGCATACCCCAATGTAGTGGATGGAGATATTTTACATATCGAAGGGTCACCATTAAGATACAATGATGCGACTATTACAAAACAATTAGTAATTATTGGCCCTGGCTATTTTTTAACTGAAAACCCAAAAGTTTCCAACAACACCTATGATGCTATAATAGGTCGGATAAACTTTAATTCTGGTTCTGAGTTCTCTCAAGTTATTGGAATGAACGTAATTGTTAGTGGAACAAATAGTACACATGGAGTAATCTATATATATGTAAATGATATAACTGTTAAGCGTTGTAGAATTGAAAAGTCTATTTATTTAGAAACCCTGTTGGCAAGTGTTTATGTTCTTCAAAACTTTTTCCCCAATACGTATAATACCAATGCTTTAATAACTGCTTCTAATAGTGCTTATGTTGCCCCTCAAGACATTGTGTTTAACAATAATATTTGTCAAAAAAAATTAATACTGACAGGTGGATTTTGGGGAGTAGGAGCCTCGATAATGGAATGTAATAACAACATTTTTGATGGTCTGGCAAATGAATTGAATTTGGAATTCAATACAGGTTCGTTTCAAAATAATATTCTAAAAGCAGCTGGTATTACTGCCAACATAAATAGTGGCACTAATAATAACGTACAGTATAATACGGTTTCCAACTCAAGTGTATTTTCAGGAACAACAGGCAACCTTTGGGCACCAAGTATGGCTTTGCTATTTGTTGATAGTGGTACTACAGATGGTCGCTATCAATTACAGCCAGGTTCTACATATAACGATCCAGGAAGTGACGGTGCAGAGCGTGGTGCATTTGGAGGTACAGTAGTCACTAACCGTTATAACCTTTCTGGTCTTGGTGCTATTCCAGTTGTTTACGATGTAACCACAACGGGAGTGTCTGAACCAGGAACAGGGCTATCAGTTACTGTTAAAGCAAGAACCAATAATTAATATGGTTATGAAACGGATTATTTTAACAGCCATTTTTATGGCTATAACAATAAGCATTCATGCCCAACCCAATACTGTACAAGTAGAATATTTTTTAGATGTAGATAGTGGTGTTGGACTGAATACGATTCTAAATATTGCATCACCCGATGTAGATATAACTGAAACCATTTTAGCAGATATTCCTTCTAATACGTCTATTGGTTATCACAAACTCTATATCCGGGCAAAAGATGCTAGTGATAATTGGAGTCAAACAATTAGAAAGAATATTGAAATATTTGCTCCCGTTGTTGAAAACAATATAGTTATGGGTGAGTATTTTATTGACCAAGATCTAGAGGTAGGAACAGCAAATACTTTTACTATCAATCCAGAGGAAGGAGATATTGAACAAGCGTTTACTGCCGAAATACTGGCTAATACGCCTCTTGGCTATCACAAACTATATGGTAGGGTAAAAGATTCCTATGGAAATTGGAGTCATACCTTCAGAAAAAACATAGAAGTATATGAAAACCCTGTAACCAATATTGTAGAAATAGAATACTTTTTTGATGATGATTCCGATTTGGAATTCGGGAATAATGCTATAGTTAACATAGGTGCGCCAGAAGCAGAAGGCACTTGGAGTTTTAATGTGCCATATCCAGCAGGAAATTATAGTTTTGACGATGTACTTTTTGTAAGAGTGAAGGATTCAAACGATAACTGGTCCATTACAACTATTCTTGATGAAATAGGAATCTTAAGCACTGAAGAGCATTTGCTTAAATCAACGGTTATTTATCCGAACCCTTTTCAAGAAAACATAAAAATAGCTTCGACTCAAAATTTATCAATTGAAGCCATCACAATTTATGATACTTTAGGAAAAATGGTTTATAAGAGTGATACAAATTCAACCCATTTAAATTTAGGGTTTTTACCTCAAGGGATGTATTTTTTAAAGCTTTCATCAAATCAAGGCAAAGCCTCTTTCAAAATCATAAAGAAGTAAGTTGCTATTCCTAGCTATTGTCTGCTATAGTCGGGAATAATAAAAATGCGAACTGAAAAGTTCGCATTTTTTATATCATATTTTAAGATTAAATTGCACTAAGCATTTCGCATAAACTCCTCAGCTTTTTCAACCATATTTTTGCTTCCGCAAATAAACGGCACACGTTGGTGTAATTCTGTAGGCTCGATATCCATAATTCTTGTAAACCCATCACAGGCTTTTCCGTTGGCTTGTTCTGCTAAATAGGCCATAGGATTACATTCATAAAGTAAACGTAGTTTTCCATTAGGATTTTTTGAACTCTGCGGATATAAATATATACCCCCCTTAATCATATTTCTATGAAAATCAGATACTAGTGATCCTATGTATCGTGACGTATAAGGTCTGTCTTCTTCTTCTCTTTGACAATATTTAATATAATTTTTAATGCCTTGGGGAAAGTGAATATAGTTTCCTTCATTAACCGAATAAATATTTCCATCCTCTGGAAATTGCATGTCTGGATGCGATAAATAAAACGACCCTATGGCTGGGTTTAATGTAAATCCGTTAACACCATGCCCAGTTGTATAAACCAACATGGTAGATGTTCCATAAACCACATAGCCTGCCGCAACTTGCTCACTTCCTTTTTGTAAAAAATCTTTAAGAGTTACTGGTGTCCCAATAGGTGTTACTCGTCGATAAATAGAAAAAATAGTACCTACAGAAACGTTAACATCAATATTCGAAGACCCATCTAAAGGGTCAATTAAAACAATATATTTATTTTGGTGGTTTTCGTCTTGGCTATTAATGGCTATAAAATCTTCTTCTTCTTCACTAGCAATTCCGCAAACAATATTTCTTTTGGTAAGCGTTTGGATAAACTTTTCATTGGCATAAACATCTAGTTTTTGCTGATCTTCACCTTGAATATTAGTGTCTCCAACAGCACCTATAATATCTACTAACCCCGCTTTGTTAACTTCATGGTTTACTACTTTAGCTGCTAATCGAATTGAATTTAAAAGGCTTGATAACTCGCCTGATGAAAATTTAAATGATGATTGGTTTTCAATAATAAACTCTCCTAAAGTTTGCTTTTTATGCGACATAAAAATGTTTGTTATAATTTGTGCAAATATCTATAATTTTTAACTAACTACATCGTTTTCGTCAAAGATAAATGCTATTAAATAATGAACTTTGAACTATATTTGACTTAATTATAAATTACTATGAGCTTTACAATTAGAAATGCAAAAAAAGAGGATATGCCTCAAGTACTTGATTTAATTAAAGAATTAGCTGTTTTTGAAAAAGAACCTGATTCCGTTGAGGTTACAGTTAAGGATTTAGAGAACGATGGTTTTGGTGAGCATCCAGCATTTCATTGTTTTGTAGCCGAAGGCCATTCAAAAATTGAAGGTATTGCTTTAATTTATAATCGCTATTCTACTTGGAAAGGTAAAATTTTACACTTAGAAGATTTAATAGTCAGTCAATCCATGCGAGGTTCAGGAATAGGTACGGCGCTTTTAGATGAAGTTATTAAATATGCACATAATTTAGGCGTTAAACGTATCAATTGGGAAGTGTTGGATTGGAATGAACCAGCCATTGCCTTTTATGAAAAAAAAGGAGCAAATGTTATGCGAGATTGGGATGTGGTTCAGTTAAGCGAAACAGGCATTAAAAATTATATAGCAAAATTATAATATGCAAGTATTTAAGTTTGGGGGTGCTTCTGTAAAAGATGCCGATGGTGTAAAAAATTTAGCTTCGGTTTTAAAAAAGGTAGGTTATAAAAACACTTTAGTTGTGGTTTCTGCTATGGGAAAAACAACGAATGCTTTAGAAGGCGTAATCAAAAATTATTTTGAAAATAAATCTGAATTGCAAAGCGCGCTTCAAGAAGTTAAAAAATACCATAATGAAATTTTGTTTGACTTATTTGATTCCGATAGCTATCAGAATGAAAACCATCCATCTTTTAAAAAAGTAGCTGCTTTTTTTGATGAACTAAGCCGCTTTTTTAAAACCAATAAATCGCCCGATTACAATTATGTGTATGATCAAACAATAGGCTATGGGGAACTCGTATCTACAACAATTATTAGTGAATATTTAAATTCTATAGGCATAAAAAATAATTGGATTGATGTCCGTAATCAAATAAAAACAGATAGCTATTACAGACGTGCCAATGTAAACTGGAGCGATACCAAACGCTTAATCGAGTCTAATTTTAATACCTCAGTTTTAAACATTACTCAAGGGTTTTTAGGCAGTGATGCCAATAATTTTACCACCACTCTTGGTAGAGAGGGTAGTGATTATACAGCAGCCATTTATGCATATTGTTTAAATGCAGAATGTGTAACGATTTGGAAAGATGTTTCTGGAGTTTTAAATGCTGATCCACGGTATTTTGAAAATGCACAATTGCTAAACAATATATCCTATAGAGAAGCTATAGAATTAGCTTTTTATGGTGCCTCCGTGATTCATCCAAAAACCTTGCAGCCTTTGCAGAGAAAAGAAATTCCATTATATGTCAAATCTTTTTTAAACCCAGAATTGCCAGGTACTAAAATTGGTAAAAACGTAACTTTAGATCCTATGGTGCCTTGTTTTATTGTAAAAAAGAATCAAGCCCTGATCTCACTATCATCATTGGATTTTTCATATATAGTTGAAGAAAACATCAGCGAGATTTTCAATCTATTACATTTATATAAAATGAAGGTAGATGTTATCCAAAACTCAGCTATAAGTTTTTCGGTTTGCATAGACAATATTTACAATAACCTAGACAAATTGTTACACCATTTGAAGGCAAAATTTAAAGTTACATGCATTGAAAATGTATCACTTTACACTATCCGACATTACGATCAAAATGCTATAAATCAAATTGAAACAGGTAAAACCGTGCTGTTAAAACAATTAACTCAAGAAACCGTTCAAGTAGTAACAAGTAGCAACTAAATAGTTTATTTAGTACATTTACACTCATGACCAAACGACAAGACACCGGGTTAGTAACGGCCAAAGAAGTTGCCAAAGCCATACAGCTAGATAAATATGGCTTTATAGGAACTTTTATAGGTTGGATTTTAATGAAGGTCCTTAAAATATCTACGCTTAATAGAATATATAATCGCCATAAACATCTTAAAGAATTACCTTTTTTAGATGGTATTTTAGATGATTTTCAAATAAAATTTGAAATTCCGGAAGAAGATTTAAAACGCTTGCCAAAAAAGGGTGCATATATTACTATTTCAAACCATCCGCTTGGAGGAATTGATGGTATTTTACTTTTAAAATTAATGCTAGAGCAACGTAAAGATTTTAAAATAATCGCTAATTTTTTATTGCATAGAATTGAGCCTTTAAAAGCATTCATTATGCCTGTAAATCCGTTTGAGGACAGAAAAGATGTAAAGTCAAGTCTTACAGGGTTTAAAAATTCAATTTTGCATTTAAGAGGCGGACACCCATTGGGTATTTTTCCTGCTGGGGAAGTGTCCACATATCGCGATGGAAAATTAGTAGTTGATAGACCTTGGGAAGAAGCCGCCATGAAATTGGTTAAAAAGGCAGAAGTGCCGGTAGTTCCCATTTATTTTCATGCTAAAAACAGTAAGTTGTTTTATAAGCTTTCAAAACTAAGTGATACGTTTAGAACGGCAAAATTGCCGTCAGAATTACTCACCCAAAAACGACGTACCATAAAGGTTAGAATTGGAAAACCTATTTCGGTAAATGACCAAAAAGAACATGGAACACTTGAAGAATTTACGGAATTTTTAAGGCGAAAAACATATATGTTGTCTCATGCTTTTGAAGATAAACCAAAAATATTAGATAATATTTCAACTACATTAAAAACGCCAAAAGCACCTAAAAATATTGTCACACCTGTTGATAATGGGGTCATGATTGAAGAAGTTAAAGCGCTTAGAAAAGATGGTTCTAGGCTTTTGGAGAGTAAAAACTATGAGGTGTTTTTGGCACAAGCCAGTAAAATGCCCAATATTCTTAGAGAAATAGGGCGTTTGCGTGAAATTACGTTTCGAGAAGTTGGTGAAGGAACCAATGAAGCGATAGATTTAGATACATTTGACAATTATTACCACCATATGTTTTTGTGGGATAATGAAAAGAATGTACTGGCTGGCGCCTATAGAATGGGTTTAGGCTCTAAGATTTTTGAACAATATGGTATCGATGGGTTTTACTTGCAAGATTTATTTAGATTTGAGCCGGAACTCTATAAAATGATGAGTGAGTCTATTGAAATGGGTCGTGCTTTCATTATCAACGAATACCAACAAAAACCAATGCCTTTATTTTTACTTTGGAAGGGTATTGTACACACGACTTTAAGACATCCTGAACACAAGTATTTAATAGGCGGTGTAAGTATTAGTAATCAGTTTTCAAATTTCTCAAAATCATTGATGGTTGAGTTTATGAAATCGCATTACTACGACCCTTATATAGCGCAATACGTGCACCCTAAAAAAGAGTTTAAAGTCAAATTAAAAGACGCCGATAAAGATTTTGTTTTTGATGAAGCCGAGGCAGATTTAAACAAATTTGATAAATTTATAGATGAAATAGAGCCAGGCGCTTTACGCTTACCTGTGCTACTAAAAAAATACATTAAACAAAATGCGCGCCTAGTTGCTTTTAATGTCGATCCTTTATTTAATAACTCTGTTGATGGATTGATGTACATTCGCATAGCCGACTTACCTGAAAGTACTGTAAAACCAGTAATGGAAGAGTTTCAAGCAGAATTGGAACGTAAGTTTATGGAGAATAATGAAAGTTAATTTCTTGTATGAATTTGTTTAATCGAAAAGAATTCCCCGATGCTAGCGTCGGGCTTTCCGCTGAACTTGTCATTCCCGTGAAAACGGAAATCTAAATAACAGAATTTCGATTTTTTGACCATAAGGTCAAAATAAAACCAGCAAAATACATCTGTGGCTTGCCTTGAGGGCTGTTGGTTTCAAGGAATTCTTTTATTCCTCTTAATAAGGGGAAAACTAGCCTTTTATATTTTGATATATTTATAGTATGTGTAGAGGTTTTGTTTGTTTAAATTTTTGTTTGCAAAAACTCAAAAAGTAATACTTTTCCTTAATATAATTATAGGTAATCCGTAAAATGAAAATTCTTTAAAAATCTGTGGGAAAAAGTTGCTAATTATGTTTTTTTTTTTTCATATTTGTATAGTTCAAAGCAAATTTATTGTTTAGTCTATACAAAAAAGATGTTAAGAACAAATTGAGTACTCTATAGCTAGCGCTAGTTTTTTATTAATGCAAATACAGTTTTAGACTGCTGTATTTTTCATAGACTGACTAACCACAACCAATAACCACATAGACTTTTATAGACTGCATAGACAAAAAACGTTTAGGTTATTTGTATGCAGTGTTATTGCGCTTTGTAAATAACAGCTTTATTTACAGGGTAAAAACAGCTATTGCTAATTTTTAACCTATTTAATATTAACAACATGAAAACATTAACATTATTTTTCTTTATTGTATTTACAACACTATGTACTGTTAACGCTCAAATAACCAAAGGCAATTGGATGGTTGGAGGTGATGCTAGTCTTAATATTGATAAATCAGAAGGGACTAGTAGCAGTGGTTTTACTTCAACAACTAAAGCTTTCTCCTTACGTGTTACCCCTAACATAGGCTATTTTATCATTGATAAATTTGCTGTAGGTGTTAGTCCGTTCTTGGGTTTATCTAATCCTGATGGAGCAAATAACAATGTAACGAATTATGGTATTGGTCCTTTTATGAGATACTATTTTCTGAAAACAGAAAACAGAATCAATTTGTTTGCTCATACTAGTTATTTTTTAGCTAAAACCAAGAATCAGTCAGGGGCATCAGGGGATTTAAAGTCGTTTGAATTCAAAATGGGTCCTGTATTATATTTTAACAGCAGCGTTGGTTTAGAGTTAACTTTAAGTTATAAAAACGACAACCAAAACTCTAGTTCTGGCAGTGAAATCATATTTGATAGAATAAGCTTTAACATAGGTTTTCAAATACATTTAGAAAAGTAATTTTTGATGTTCTAAACATTAAAAATTATGAATATTAAAACAACTTTTACAATCATATGTCTTTTAATTTTAACAAAATCATTTAGTCAAATAACTTTAGAATTAGATCAAATTCAATTAAATAGCCAAACTACAATCCAAAATTGCAATACTGTTGATTTTGGTTTAACGGCTAATAATAATTTGGTGTTTTATTATACTTTGGAGAAACCACAAAATCAGGCAGTTTCTGAGGGAGAGATTCGTGTTAAGCTAAAATATAGTAGTAATGTGAATGCAAACACTAAAACATCGGCCACTATAGCATCATCACTCTGGAATGATTCAGAAATGTATTCAAGTACTATTACAACAGATATACAGGCAAGTGAAATCCAAGTTTCTGGAAGTACAGTCTTTCTAGAGTTTGTAACAGGAGGGGGCTTTTATTATAGCTGTGAATACCCATTAATTAAAACACAAATACCAACATTTGAATTAGATGATGATTCTTATACTATATCTTGTGGTTCTACAAGTTCGAGAACATTTACCGTAAACAATGTTTATAACTCACCTGGTACATTAAGTTATAGCTGGAATGTAGGTTCTGGATGGAAACGTAATGGTAGCCCTGTAAGTGGTAGCTTTACAACCACTACTAATAGTATTACTTTAGAGCCAAACTCACCAAACTCTTTACCATCAAATGTAAGTGTAACCACAAGTTTAAATGGTGTTGCTTACCCTACTAAAACGGCTACAGTAACAAGGGGTGGTTACAATCCTGTCTACCAAATTACTGGTAGTAATCAATTATGTTCAACGGCTACATACTCTGTAAACAATTTACCTGCTGGTACGACATTAAGTTCTTGGACGTCTTCACATCCTGCCGTTGCTACCATGACCACAAATAGTAAAAATAAAGGTGTTTTAACCGCTGTTGGTAATGGTATTATTACGGTTTCAGCAACTTTAACAAATGCTTGTGGGCAAACGGCAATAATAACAAAAAACAATATTGGAGTAGGCTCGCCAACTGTTAACAACCATGGTATAAATGGTGGCAGTAGTAGCGTGTATGTAAACAGTGTTTCCTATTTGTCTGCTAGTCCTGTGTCGGGTATTAGCTCTTATTATTGGTGGATTACCCCTGCTGGTGGTTGTAGTGCAGGTTCAGGACCTACTATAAATAATGTGAATCCGTACACATCTTCTAGTACATCCGTTCAAGTAAATTGGGGGGCTTGCCCAGGAACATATTCTGTGGTTTGTTGGGCAGAAAATGATTGTGGTACAACATCTATTGGGCAAAAGTTTGTAACGGTTAAAAGTTTAAACGAACCATGCAATAATAACTTTTCATTACGGGTTTCTCCAAATCCAAATAAAGGGAAAGAGATTGGTGTTACTGTAAATTTAGTGCCCAATCCAGAGCCTTGCCCTACTAATGCTTTATTGAGTACAGAAGTAAAAAAATATCATGTTGAGGTTTATGACTTTTATGGTATGAAAAAGTTTTCTGGCAATTATAAATCAGAAAAAATGTCTCTTGGTAACCTAAGATTAAAAAAAGGAACTTACTTTGTTAAAGTAACCTCTTCTGGTGGTATTAATGAAAGTAAAACATTAATAATAGATTAATAGTTGATTTTCTTTTTTGGATATATAAAGCCCTTTATTTTTTAGTATAAAGGGCTTTATATATCTACCTTAAACTAGAAAATACAAACTTCATTTCTGTTGCTATTTCTAAACTCCTGTTCAAATATGTTTCTGCCTGTTGAGGTGTGCCGTCAGATTTTTTTGGATCTTCATAAGTTATGGCTATACGGGTATCGCATCCAAAAACCATAGGACAACCTTTGTCTGCTGATGAGCAAGTCATAATAGCTGCAAATTCTGAAGCAGGGTTAAAGTCATCACTAAACTGTTTCGAAAACGCTATAACAGCAGGGTCATTTTCTGAAAACTTAATACTATAAACAGGATTGTCTTCTTCTGAAAGCTTGATAATCTGAAACCCTTGATTAGCTAAAGTTTCTCCTACTTTTGGAAACATAGCCGTAGCTTCAGTCCCTCCGGAATAGCATGAAACTTTGCTGACGTTATAACGTGTCGCCATGGTTTGCGCCCATATTTGTGACAAATGACTGCGGCGTGAGTTATGTGTGCAAATAAAATTTAAACGAATAGGCGAGTCCGTTTTAACCTTATCTTTTATATAGCTTATTAAAGGATTTAGTATCGCTTTTCTTTCTTCTGAAATTTCAGTGATTTCTAGTGTATTTATAGTATTAGAAATAGTTTCAAACATTATTTTATTATTAATAATTATGTATCAATTAACAACAACCTGAACTTGGTGAGCAACAAGCTTCTGCTTTTTCAACTTCTTTTTCAGGAACGCCACAAAGCTCTTTTGCTTTACAGTCGGTTTTTTCGATGGCTAATTTAACGATTAATTGGTCGCCTTGTATTTCAAAATCGTTAACAAATAGTTGTGCCGTATGAAAGCTTGCATTGCTATACTCTAATTTTAATTCAGAATCTAAAGTATAAGGTTTCATAGTGCCTACTTTTTTAAGTATGGCCAATGCTTTATAAACGGTCATATATTCTGTTTTGTCCAATTCGTTTGGGCTCTCCCAAAGTTGTACAATGGTTTCTTTCCATGCATCAGTTTGCGAGCCACAATCAACAGAATCAATTGTAAGATGCTTTACTTCTGTAATATGATAATTAGCACCAACTAATAAATCTGGAGCATATTCAAACAATAAAGATTTGTTTTTATGCTGTTCGAGTACGTAAAAAAATTCTTGTGTTTTCATGATTTTTAAAATTTTTATTCACTTGAGTGAAATAATTAATTGTCTTTAAAGATTAACAACAATTGGATTTAGTGGTATTAAAAAATATGTTTAATTGCTTTTGAATGGCAGTCCAACGTTTAATATTTATACAGTAGCACATACGTTTTCCTTCAACTTCACCTTTAAGCAAACCAATACTTTTAAGCTCTTTGAGATGTTGTGATATTGTGGCTTGTGCCAACCCGATTTCTTCAACTAAGTCATTACAAATGCATGCATTCTGTTTACTAATATATTGTAATATTGCTACACGTGCTGGATGCCCCAACACTTTAAAGAATTGTGCCAAATCGTTTTGTTGTTCTGTAAATATTTGTGTTTTGGTAATACCCATTTTATTATTTATATATTGCAATATTACGATGTTAATTTTTAATAAAAAAGTCAAAATGTATTTTTTTTGACTTTTTTATTACCTAAAAAGAATTTATAACTAGGAACTCATTTAAACTTTTTTGTTTAAATGAGTTCCACTATATTAAAACCAAGGTTTTTTTCCTGCTTGATATGTATTATAAAACTCTTCGTCAGATTTAGTAAGGTAGATTATACCTTCTACTAATCCAATAACACCAGGAATCCATACAAATAATATTCCTATACCAACACAAGACAATAAAATACCTACTAATGTAGCTCCTAAAAGTATGCCTCCTTCTTTATTATATCCTAAAATAAATTTATGCACACCTAGTCCTCCTAATAATATTCCTAAAATGCCTGCTAGTATTTTTTTATTTTCATTAGAAGCGAATGCTTCTTTAGCACTATCTGCAAACTCAGAAGCAGATTCTTTGGCTTCACTTGCAAAACCTTTAGCTTTTTCTTTAGCATCACCTGCTAATTCTGTTGCTTTTTCACTTACTTTATCGGCAGCTTTTTTTGCACCATCTTTAGCATCGTCTAACATATCATTTAGATCGTCGCTTAAATTTTTTTCATCAGACATAATTTTATAATATTTCGGTTAGGATATAAAGGTACTAAAAAAACGAATTAATTTTTATAATGCTTATTAACAAATAGTTATAGTATTAATGCTTATCCAAAAGTTTTTTTAGAAAGCCTTTTGCTTTTTTAGATACTTCTGTAAATTTTTCTTTGGTTTCTACGACTAGTTCTTCTAGTTTTTCATTGGCATCATCAGTTAATTCTGTTGCTTTTTTAACAGCTTTATCGAGCTGTTCTTCAGTATCTTCTGTATATGTTTTTGCTGCAATTTTAGCCTTTTCAAAAGTCTCTTTTGCTTCATCACTAAACTTATCTACTTTTTCTTTAGCTAAGCCTGTGAAATCTTCTAGTTTTTCATGGGTTTCACTAGCTAATGTACTCGTTTTTTCCTTTACATTATAATAAGCCTCTATTGCTTCAACTTTTAATTTATCAACGGTATCATTAAATTTTGCTTTATGATCATAGGTTCCTCCTTCTATCACCTCAGCTTGATATACCATATCGTTTTCGGAAGTTTTATTTGTTTCTTTTGGCATAGTGCATGTGTTTTAATTATAGGACTATGAAATTTAAATAATGTTACAAAATAGGATTATCTAAATAACATGATAAGACCTCCAATAGCAGTTATAATGAGTATAAATCTTCTGTAATTTACATTGGAAATGAGTTTAACAATATAGGCGCCTAGAAAAAAACCAATAATAACTGTTGGAATTAAAACTGAATTTAAAATAAGGGTTTCTTTGGTAACTGTTTTCCAAACAAAAATATGAAAGGGGAGTTTAAATACATTAATTATAAAGAATAGCCAAGCTGCGGTACCTATAAATTCATTTTTAGGAAAACGCATGGCTAAGAAATAAATATTAGAAATTGGGCCTGCAAGGTTGCCAATCATGGTTGTAAATCCAGCTAGAAATCCAGTTAAGGTTGAAAATAATTTATGGGTCGGCACTTTATTGGACTTTCTTTGTTCGGTATAAAACATAATGAGTACTGAAACAATAATTATGATTGCCATGAGTCTTTTAAAAATGACTTCAGAAATATCATTACCAATCCAAACCCCAACTAAAACGCCAACAATCATCCATGGGATTAGTTTTTTTATAATTCCCCAATGCGCATGCCTGTTATAATAAATAACTGCAAAAATATCTGCACAAATTAGCATAGGAAGCAGGATGCCCGTTGACGCTTTTTCGCCAAAAACAAAAGCCAGTATAACTACGATAATGATACCGATTCCTTTAATACCAGATTTGGATAAGCCCAATAAAAAAACTGCAAATCCAATAGCGATCCATTGTATTGCAGTTAAATGATAGGATTGAAGGGTTTCTAAATAAGTCAATAGTTGGTTGTATTGAAAATATTAGAAACTAATTTACAAAAAAGCGGTATCTATAGGTTCCCAAAGCTCAATTTTATTACCATCGTTATCTAAAATTCATCCAAATTTGCCATATTCGTATTCTTCACCTTCACCAACTATAGTTACGGCCTCTTCTTTTAAAACTTTAAGTAGTTCATGTAAATTCTCAGCACGATAATTAAATATGAAGCCCTTTTTTGAAGGCTCATAATATTTGATATCCTGAGGAAATGGACTCCACTACGTTGAGCAATCATGTCCTTGTTTATCTTTCTACCAAAAAGTACAGCTGTAATCGTTGGTATTAAATCCTAAATGTTTTTTGCACCAATCTTTTGATGCTTTAGGGTCTTTGGTTTTAAAAATAAGCCTGCAATTCCTGTTACTCGGCGTTTCATGTTTTATGACTTTTTTAAATTTGATTCATAAAGTGTTATCCAGTCTTGAATACTCATTTTTTTGACTAATTCAGCTATTAATTCGAAAGGAATAGCCTCAATTTTTTTAAACCGGATACAACTTTTACCCATATCCAGTTTAAGGTTACTATGTTTTGGATATTCATTAACAAACCATTGCTTTAAATCTGGATTAGCGTAAATACCACTATGGTATAAATTAATTGAGTTTTTTTGAGACGCAAAACTCATAAAAGGCAAAGGCTCGGTAGGCTTACAATGATATCCATTTGGATACATAGCATGTGGTACAAAATAACCGACCATACCATATTGAATGCCTTCTTGAAAGCCTTCCGGTAGATTTTGATTGATAACGGCACGTAGTTTTTTTAAAATAGGTTGACGTTCTTCTGGAACTTGACTAATATAATCTTCGGGTGAACTTGCTTTGTATTGCATAATGAATTTATTTACGTTGAAGGACTAATCCTGATATTAAAGAGATAACAAACCCAATAAGTACCACTGTAAAAAACATTAAAAAAGCCATAAAACCAGAACCTCCATAATCTTCCATTTGTTTGGTAAGTGTTACTTTTTTAGTTTGAAATTCTTCTGCTGGCAAAGTATTTTCCATGGTTTTTAATGTCGTTTCTAAATATTCTGTAGCAAAGTTTGGGTTAATGAAACTGGTATAAATATAATCCGCAATGCCAACACCAATGCCAACGAAAGCTGATATTAAAACCCCTATGGCTAAGGCTTTCCCGAATGAAATTATTCCATTGTTTACATGATCGCGATAATACTTTATTCCAAAAAACAGAAACGATAACGATACGACCATAGAGGTATAGCCAATAATTTCTTGTGCTGAATAACTTAAGTTCTTGCCAAATAAAATGGTGGCTAAAAAAATGACTAAACCTGTAAAAAAGCCATAAAGCCCATATTTAATAATTGTATTTTTCATTAGTTTGATTTTTAATATTACACATGTTGGTCTAAAAGAATAGTATTGCCATCAGGATCATAAAGCACAACACTTGCAGGCCCTGAGTTGTTTTCATCCGCTTCGCGTTCCAATGTTATCACGTTGTTTTTTAAATGTTTTTGAATGGCTCTTATGTCATCAAAAGACTCTAATGTATTGGCGTTTTCATCCCAACCAGGGTTAAAGGTTAAAATGTTTTGCTCAAACATACCTTGGAAAAGACCTATTAAAGCATTTCCATTTTTCATGATGAGATAGTTTTTTTGTATGTCGCCAGCAAAAACATGAAACCCTAAAGTTTCATAAAATGCTTTAGATGTTTTAATGTCTTTTACTGCTAAACTTACTGAGAATGCTCCTAGTTGCATATGATATAATTTAGATGATTAATGTAACACAAAGCTAGGAATAGATTAGAAAAGGAGGGTCATACTAAAGTACCAAATAAATAGTATTTAAATCTAAATGTATGAAAAATTCAAGAACTTTAAATTCTCAACATTTTGAAAATGACAACGGCATTTGAAGCTCTAGATATATTTTAGAGTCTTTTTTTAAATAATATGATACTTTTTTGCTATTTGCAATGCTTGTGTTCTGCGTTTTGCGTTTAGTTTTAACAACACATTCGAAACATGAGTTTTTATAGTGCTTTCTGAAAGAAATAATTTAGTGGCTATTTCTTTATTGGATAACCCTTCTGAAATAGCTTGAAGGACTTCATATTCTCTTGGAGTAATTTCTAAATCCTTTAATTTTTGATGATTGATTTCATTGGAATCTTTTACTTTATTGTGAAGACTTTTTTTATTAATGTAAATTCCAATAATTAAGAATACAATAGCAATGATAGCTAGGATAAATTCTATTTTTAAATGTCCTGAATGTATGGAAAAAGTGCTAATTTGAAAAAGTAGTATCAATGCTAGAATTAAGCCTGAAAAAACTAAAATGGTTTTCTTCATGTATTAAAATTAACAAAATTTAGCTGTAATCTTATCGACAATAGTTTGAGCCAATTTTTCTTTACTCTCAATAGTCCAGCCAGCTACATGTGGCGATAATAATACTTTTTTAGATTTTATAAGGTATTTAAAGGCTTCGGGCATTTCTGAAGAAAACAAATCTTCAAAAGATGCTTTTTCATATTCCAAAACATCAAGTCCTGCGCCTAGAATTTTTCCTGATTTTAATGCCGAAACCAAGTCTTTGGTCACAACACTTTTACCGCGAGCGGTATTTAAAAACCAAAATGGGTTTTTAAATTGATTAATAAACTCATCATTAATCATATTTAATGTTAATGGTGTTTGTGGTGTATGTAAACTAACAACATCTACTTTTTCTCGAAATTCGGTGAGTGTTACTTGTTTTGCATGGGCATCTTCTACATTGTTTTTTATATCGTAGCATAAAACGGTAACATCAAAACCTTGTAACTTTTTGGCAAAAGCTTTCCCCATGTTTCCGTAACCAATAAGGCCTATTGTTTTTCCGTCTAATTCTATACCACGATTGTCTTCTCTAAGCCATTTCCCGGCTCTAACCTCTCTATCTGCTTTGTTGAGTTTATTAAAAAGCGACAACAACATGCCTAAAGTGTGTTCGCCAACTGCATTTTTATTCCCTTCTGGTGCGGATATTAAATAGACACCTTTTTGTTCAGCATAATCACAATCTATATTTTCTAATCCAGCGCCAACACGACCTATGAATTTAAGATTTTTTGCGACATCTAGAAATTGTTTATCGATGGTAAAACGACTTCTTAAAACCATACCATCGTACTCATGAATTTTGGCTTCAATGGCTTCTTTTGATGATGAATAGTCCTCATGATTTGTGAAACCTAAATCGTTTAATTGATTGATTAATAAGTCGTGATTTGTATCGAGGTGTAATACTTTCATTTAAATTTTTGGATAATGTGTTTGCGTTTTTTTATGTTCTACTTTTCCTGTGTGTGCTGTACTTAATTTTTCGAAGAGTAAAACATGAACTTCTTCATTATTCTTGGTGTATGGATTATGTTCTACGCCTTTTGGAACTACAATAATTTCACCTTCGTTAACAACTTCGGTTCGGTCTCTAAATTGCATATACAATGTGCCTTTGATGACTTGAAAAAGCTCGTCTTCATCATCGTGACTATGCCATACAAATTCGCCTTTTAATTTTGCCAGGATAACTTGCATGTTATCTACAACAGCTATTTGATGTGGATGCCAATTTTTGTTGAATTTGGAAAGCTTTTGTTTAATATTGATTGATTTCATGCTATAAAATTACGAAGTTTTGTGTTAGGGATTGCAGAGGATATCTTTTTTGTAGGGTACGAGGAAAAAAGGTTGTAACCCTTTAACTCGAATTAGGAAAACACAAGTCTGACTATTTGCCGTTAAATGCCTAAAATCATTTTTGCTATCCAAAAATAAAGTAAGATTCCTAAAATATCATTGCTTGTTGTTATAAATGGACCTGTAGCGATAGCTGGGTCTATACCACGTTTGTTTAAAAATAATGGCACAAACGTACCAATGAGCCCTGCAACGATAATTACAGCTACTAAAGATACAGAAATGGCTAAAGCGGTATTTAATTCGCCTTTGAAAGCCCATACAAATAAAAAGAGAAATATGGCTAATATAACACCGTTTAAAGCGGCCAGTAACATTTCTTTTATCAATCGGCTATTAACGCTACCTCGAACATCATCATTGGCTAAACCTTGAACAATAATGGCACTGGATTGAACTCCAACATTTCCTGCCATAGCTGCAATAAGTGGTGTAAAAAAGAATAGGATTACTGCTTTTCCCGTAAAAAGACTTTCAAAACCTTCCATGATTAGAAATGCCCCTATACCTCCAACTAAACCTAAAAACAACCAGGGTAACCGTGCTCTTGTAAGTTCTAAAATACTATCATCAGAATCGACGTCGCCTGTAATACCTGCTGCCATTTGGTAATCCTTATCAGCTTCTTCTTTTAAAACATCTACAATGTCATCAATGGTAATTCTACCTAAAAGTGTTTTGTTTTCATCAACTACAGGAATAGCCTCTAAATCATATTTTGCCATGATTTTTGCAACGTCTTCTACATCTTCTTCAACATTAACATAATCGACATTTACCTTAACGATATCTGCAATTTTTTGCTCGTTTTTAGCAACAATCAAATCTTTTAATGACAGGCGGCCTATAAGTTTTTCTTCTTTATTTACTACATAAATGGAATGTACTCTTGTGACTTCTTCGGCTTGACCTCGAATTCTACGCATACAACCGGCAACGGTCCATGTTTCGTATACTTTTACAAGCTCTTTTGCCATAAGACTACCTGCAGTATTTTCATCATAAGTAAGAAGTTCTGCAATTTCCGCTTTGTGCGCTTCATCTTCAATTTGAGCTATTACAGCTTGCTGACGTGCTTCAGGTAATTCTAAAATAATATCGGCAGCATCATCGGTATCTAATTCTTCAACTTCTTCGGCAATTTCTTTAGCAGAAAGGTTTTTTAAAATCTTTTCTCGATTGTCTTCATCCAGCTCTGTTAAAATATCGGAGGTGGTATCAGAATCCAGAAGTTTTATAATATATACGGCCTGTTCTAGATTTAATTCATCTAAAATCTCGGCAATATCAGCGTAATGAAACTCATCTAATAGTTTTTTAAGTTCTTTATCGTTTTTTTCCTCGATAAATAACTCGACTTGCTCAATGAGTTCATTAGTGAGTTGAAATTGTATGTTTTCTATTTCTTCTGACAAACGGAAAAGTTTTAAACGTCTTTTTCTATTAATTGTGTCAGCTCTATAAAAGCTTGAACACTTAATTGTTCAGGACGTTTGCCAAATATACTATTTGCTTTTAAATTATCAGATAAATTGAATGTTTTTAAACTGTTACGAAGTGTTTTTCTGCGTTGTTGGAAAGCCGCCTTAACGACTTTAAAAAAGAATTTCTCATTACAAGGCAAAGAATATTCTATTTTTCTGGTAAGTCTTAAAACCCCCGAATCTACTTTTGGAGGTGGATTAAAAACATTTGGGGGTACCGTAAATAAATATTCTGCGTTGTAAAATGCTTGTGTTAATACGGATAGGATTCCATAGACTTTACTGCCTTCTTTAGAGCAAATGCGTTGTGCTACTTCTTTTTGAAACATCCCGGAGAATTCAGGGATTTGCTCGCGCATTTCTAAAGTCTTAAAAACGATTTGGGTTGAAATATTATATGGAAAATTACCAATTATAGCGAAAGGTTCTTGTTTAAAAACGTCGTTTAAATCATATTTTAAAAAGTCTTTTTCTATGATTCTAGGAGCAAGGTTTAAGTAGTTGGATTGTAAATATTCAACCGATTCGGGGTCAATTTCAATAACATAAGTGGTGGTGTTCTTTTTGAGTAAATATTTAGTAAGCACGCCCATACCTGGACCAATCTCTAAAACATTTTTATAATTTTTTAGGCTTAAGGTATCTGCTATTTTTTCTGCTACAGATTCATCATTTAAAAAATGTTGACCTAAATGTTTCTTTGCTTTTACTTGATGTTGGTTGGGTTTATATGACACGAATTTATGGTTGTTTTATTGTTAGACAAAGTAAGCTATTTAAAATTTACCGTATATTCATCTACAATTTGTAGTTCGGTTCTAAACGCCAGCATTTTATCTGCAAATTTTTTCATACCATCGTTTCTTAGTTTGTCGGCATCTTCTTTATAATAGGCTTCTAAGGCTTCTCTGGAATAGGAACGGTATTGAATAGAATAGGTAACACCTCCCATATCTTCTTCTACCAAAACTCTGGAGAGCGTTGCTTTTTCAAATTTTCCAGTGGCCAATACTTGAGGAATGTGTTCTTTTATCCACGTTAACCATTCGTTATGAATGGTTTCATCTATATTAACGGTAACATTATATATAATCATAATTATAAATTTTTTGTAAATAACAGGAGCTCTTCATCATCTTCAAAAGGTTTTACTTTTTTTTCAAAAGTTAAGCCTAATTTTCCCAATAGTTTAATGGAGTTCTTATTATATGGAACTGTTATTGCTGTAATTTTACTAAGCTTAAACCTGTTTTTTGCCAACTTTAAAATTTCAATGGAAGCTTCATAACCAAAGCCTTTACCTTCATATTGTGGTAAAAATGCAAAGCCAATATCTGCAAATTCCAGTTCTTCACGTTTTGCAAGACCGCAAGTTCCTATAGGCTTATTATTCTCTTCTTTAAGTTCTAACTTATAAAATCCAAAGTCAAAATCTTTATAACTCTTAATGGTTTTATTGGTTAAATATTGTTTGGCATCTTCAACAGATTTGAGGTTTTTATCGCCAATATATTTTTTGGAATTTGGAGCGTTTGCCAATTCTAAAAAAAAGGGCGCGTCTTTAGTATTGAATTTCGATATAAGGAGACGGTCTGTTTCTGCTATAATCATAAGTTTAATTTATAGCATCGCCACGTAAAGCCCTAAACCGTTTTCTAGCATCGATAAAGTAAATGCTATCGGCATGATTAAAAATAATTTGCTCGTATAATGTTTTTGCCTTTTCTGGTTGGCTTAAAATGGTTTCATAAATTTTTGCTAAATGAAAAAGAGCATCGTCTATTAAAATACCATTTCGGTAATTGGCTATTATAGATTCGTAATTAGCTTTGGCTTTTTCATACTGGCCCTTTATTTGGAATAATGCTGCTTGTTTGTATAAGGCTTGAGCTATTATAGGTTCCGTTTTATGATTGTTAAGAATACTATCTAATAGGGTTATAGCTTCATTATTTCTGTTTTGAAAGGCCAGTAAATCTGCTTTTGAATAAAGCTTTAATGCAGTTTGTAGGGAGTCTTCATATTTATTATCTGTAATAAGCAATTTTAAATCTAAGGCATCATTGGCAATAAGCTGCGATGTTGAGGCTTTTAAAATTTTAAGCTGAGACTCAGCCCATTTAAAATCGCCTTTATAATAACTGGCTTTGGCAACTTTATATCTAGCCTCTTGCGAAATGGTACTGTTTTTTAAGTTACGTTGAATTTGTGTGTAATAGATCAGGGCTTTATTGAATTGTTCTTGCAGTACTAAAATATCGCCTAATTCTAATTTGACTTTGGCTTTTTGCAATTCGGTTAAAGGTAATTTTAAAGTGTCTTCTAAAAACGCTGTGGCTTTAGTTGTTTCATTCATGTAAAATGCTAAAAAATGTGCATAAGACATTTGTAAATTCAAAGTTTGGGTATATGTGCCAAACGTTTTTATTAACTCTAAATATTTGGTGTTAATAGCTGTATAATTTTCCTTTGGACTTTCTTTGATTTCTAACTGAAGTAAGTTTTGATGGGCTTCTAATATGGTATTTGAATCTTGAGCAGTCTCTATAATATAATTGAAGATGTCTTTTGCAATCTCATTTTCATTAGCGTTTGCTGAAATTAACGCTAACTCTTTAATTCTGTTTAAACTTTCAGGTTGTCTTTTAAAAATTGCTTTTTCTTGGGTGAATGCTTTATTGAAATCTTTTTGTTGGGTAAACAACCAACTTAGTAATTGGTTCCAAAGTAAGTTAGGCTCTTGTTGTATTTTTTTTAAAAGAATTTTTCTAAATAAAATATTGTTTTCGTTATCGCTCTTTTCACTAATAAAATCATTAACAGCCCTTTTAACATCATTTAAAACGACTGGATTAAACTCGACAAAATTGATGTAACTGTTAAACATTTTCTCAATATTGCCTTGTTCTCCATAAATTTGTGCCAACTGTATGTTGAAGTTAAAATCTGGATTTAGTACCATTGCTTTTTCGTAAGCTGTTGTAGCCTCATTTAAAAGTGAATGGTTTTGAAAACTTCTAGCTACTGCAAAAACATTAGTTGCTTTATCATCAATTGTTGTAATGGCCTTTTGATAGTTTTCGGTTGCTTTTTCAATATGGCCTTTAAGTTGAAAATTATAGCCTAACTCTACAATAAATGCAGGGTATTTAACCCGCTCCATTAATTTTAATATGAATTTCTCGGCGTCATCATATTGTTCTAATTGTTGGTGTGAGGCAATAACTTGATTGATATAGTTTATATTGGAAGGCGACTTGGTATATAATTTTTTATAGGCGTGCAATGCTTTTTCAAACTCACCATTTTTAAAATATTCTTTAGCAAGAATACCATTTTGCGAAAATACTGAAGTCGATATAAATACACATAAGATTAGGAAGCGTCTCATAGTGTAAATATAACAAATGTGAGGTGTTGATATTGTAGTAATTTGATTTTTTTGAGTTCAACTTACTGTTTTTAATGCTCCAGATTAAAAAAAATGAGTTTTACAAAAAATGCCCGAATACAATTCGGGCACTAACCAACCAAAAATAAATGTTCTATTAACTACTGTTAATTAAATACTCGATTGGGGACAGTTTTAAATCTCCGCATACACGGAAATGACTATTTCAAAAAATCTTTTTTGATTGCATCAAGCGATTTATATTGAAAATCCCTATTTACTCGCAATGGTTGTTTTATGATCTTCGGATTTTAATAATTCAAAATCTGAAGACAATACTTTACTTGCGAAAAAAATCAGAGTAATTAGAAGTACAATGCGTTTAACATTTTTCATGATTAAGTAGGTTAAGTAGATTTGATAAAGCAAACTTGATAAATAAATTCGGAAAACCAAAGAAAAACCAAATAAAATCGTCAAACAACTTGTTTATCGTGCACTTAATCGATAAAAATGAATAAAAATTATTTATTTATAGGTTTTAACTTACTATTTAATCAATAAGTTTAAACCCTGTATAAGGTTGTAAAACTTCAGGTATTACAATGCCGTTTTCTGTTTGATAATTTTCAAGAATACCTGCTAATACTCTAGGTAAAGCTAACGAGCTTCCGTTCAGTGTATGGGCTAATTCATTTTTACCTTCGCTATTTTTAAATCGGAGTTTTAGACGATTGGCCTGAAAGGTTTCAAAATTTGAAACTGAAGATATTTCTAGCCATCGATCTTGAGCCGTTGAAAACACTTCAAAATCATAAGTCAAAGCTGATGTAAAAGAGGTATCGCCTCCACATAAACGCAAAATTCTATAAGGTAATTTTAATTCTTTTAAAATAGCTTTTACATGGTCAATCATACCATCTAAGGCTTCATAAGATTTACTTGGATGCTCTACGCGAATAATTTCAACTTTATCAAATTGGTGTAGTCTATTTAATCCTCTTACATGGGCGCCATAGCTTCCTGCTTCTCGGCGAAAGCATGGTGTGTAACTTGTAATCCCGATAGGTAGTTCGCTTTCATTTAAAACAACATCTCTAAAAATATTGGTTCCTGGTACTTCGGCTGTTGGGATTAAATATAAGTTGTCCTCAGTAACATGATACATTTGTCCTTCTTTATCTGGTAGTTGCCCTGTTCCAAAACCTGAAGCTTCGTTTATCATAAGTGGTAATTGATATTCAGTATAACCCGCAGCCGTATTCTTATCTAAAAAATAAGCAATTAAGGCACGTTGTAACCTAGCGCCTTTACCTTTGTAAACTGGAAACCCTGCTCCTGTAATTTTATTACCAAGTTCAAAATCTATGATATCATATTTTTTGGCCAGTTCCCAATGTGGTAATGCGTCATTGTGTAATTTAGGAATTTCTCCCGCTTTAAAGATTTCTTCATTATCCAACTCAGAATTGCCAGATGGCACCAATTCATTTGGCACATTAGGTATTTTGTAAAGCAATTCTTTTAAAGCGTCTACTTTATTATTAAGTGTTTCGGTAAGTTCTTTTGAAACTTCTTTTAACTGCGTGGTTTTCTCTTTAAGAAGATTTGCTTTTTGGCTTTCTCCAGATTTATACAAGTTGCCAATTTCTTTAGATAGTGTATTAGATTCAGCCAAAGTATTATCTAATTCTGTTTGAATACGCTTTCTATCCTCATCAAAAGCAATCACATCATTTATCATTTGTGTTGCATCAATGTTTCTTTTTTCTAAGCGTTCAATAACTAAGGCTTTGTTTTCTCTAATAAAAGGGACTTGTAACATGACTTAAAAATTTAAGGGACAAATTTAATGAATTGTGTAGATAATCACTCCTGTTTTGAAGGTAAAATCCAAGCACTATGTTTAAAGGCATGCCATTCTACATTTGCGATATCTACTTCTGGATTAATTAATGTTCTATAAGGTTTTCCGTTTACACTTACTTTACAATTTACGTATACGGCAATATCTTGACCCTCATCCTTAAATTTTTGTTTTAAACGTTGACTAAACTGCCAAATAATATCGGGTTTTGTACTTGCTGTACGTACTTGTTTTGATGATAAATAATCTTTCATTTTAATTGAAAAGCGTTTGCCAGTCTCTTTGTTTTCCACCGAATATGAGGTGTAACCACCTTTTACTCTTAGCATCATGCGCCATGATAAGCGATGGCCTTCTTCTGTCCAAAGTACATTGTCTTCTATAAAATGATGGCGTAACGGTAAGCCTATTTGAACTATAAAATAAATTGAAAACACTAAAATTAGAGGCGCTTTTAATGGAGGAACAATAACCGCTTCGGCATTATAAAATGGTTTCTTTTTTAGAAATAGCTTTTGAATGGTTTTTGGTTGAAAAAAGAATAAGGCAAATGCCAATGATAAATAAGGAAAAATACCTATTTGAAATATAAACGAGTTAAACAAGTGAAAGAAAATAGATATTATAAAGGCATACTTTCTTGTTGGTTTGAATAACAATAACGGTACAATTAAACCATCAAATAAAATACCACCGTATGATAATATGTAATGCAACCATTTTTTCTGAAGTAAGTTACCAACTATGATATAATCTTTTTTAGTCTTCATCATGAGCTCTATAACCGAAGAGTCTAACCAATCTGGATAAAGCTTAGCTACAGAAGCATAAGTGTAAACAATAAAAAGTTGTAGCACAATAACCCACCTGCACCATTGGGGCATGGATATACTTTTTAATTTTGGATTTTGTTTTACATCAATTGAAGCGTATTTATGAGCTGGAAGAAACACCATAATACTGCTAATAAGCATCAACAAATAGTAATGGTTGTTATAGGATGATTTTTGCATCAAATACGTTGCAGACCACATGAGCGTAAAACTAATCATGGTCAATCTATATTTATAACCTATCATTATAAACACTGCAAAAACGCCCATAATGGCATAATAGTAATACATACCGTTGCCCGGAAGTGGTTGTAACCATTCAAAACCAATAAATGAAAAGGTAAAATCGGGAGCTACAAGTGTGCGTTTTACCCAACCAGTAAAAATAGCACCAATCGATTCTAAAAAACATAGCAATCCAAAAATAATCCTGAAAACTATTAATGATGAATTGTCAATATGTTTAAAAAACCAATGATTATGCATGGTGTTTAGTGATATAATCTAATGCTGTTTCTTTATCTTTTGCGAGTTGTAACTTTAGGGCTTCAACAGATTCAAATTTTTTTTCATCTCGAATACGATGCAATAATTCTATTTGAATGTTTTCGTTATAAATGTCCTCATCAAAATTAAAAAAATGAACCTCAATAGTTTGTTTGTTACCATTAACGGTAGGGTTCATGCCTATGTTCATCATGCCATAAACTAGAGTCCCTTTAATAGTAGCGCTAACTATATATGATCCTTGTTTTGGAATGATTTTATAATCTTCTTTAATATCAATATTTGCCGTTGGATAGTTTAATTGCCTGCCTAAACCTTTCCCTTTAGTTACAAGACCGTTTAGCATGAAATTATACCCTAAATAGATGTTTGCTTTTCTTATATCACCTTGATTTATAGCATTTCTAATTTTTGTTGAACTAACGGCTACATCGTTAATATCTTGAGCTGTTATTTCTTCAACTTCAAAATTATACTTTATACCAAAATCTTTTAAATCATTAATATCAGCATTTCTATTTCTACCAAATCTATGATCATAGCCAATAATTACTTTTTTAGCGTTAAGTTTATCCACTAAAATCTGTTTTACAAAATCTTCAGCAGTAAGCCTTGAAAATTCATGAGTAAACTTTTTAATAAGTAAGTAATCTAAGCCTAAATCGTCTAAAATGTCATGGCGTTCATCTATGGTATTAATTAATTTGATGTTAGAATCTTTTTGTAATACCATACGCGGATGTGGAAAAAAGGTTAGTATTACAGATTGTAAACCTTCAAGTTTTCCCTTGTTAATCAAGCGTTTAATGATTTTTTGATGCCCAATATGAACACCATCAAAAGTGCCAATAGTTACAACAGTTGGATTAATGGATTTGTAAGCTTCTATTTTTTTTACTTGACTCATTTAATGGCTTAAATTGTTTAATTTGACTTTAAAAAATTAGATTTATTATATTTGACTTAATAAATCGCCCCAAAATAGTTGTTTATGAAAACAAAACTACATTATGTTTTAACAATTGCAATGCTTTTGTTCGTATTTTCAGGTTTTGCCCAAAATTCTACATGGAAGAAAGTTGAAAGCACAAAAAAAATCGAAAATTTATCAAAATTTTATATAGACAAAAGTAAAGCGCATGTTTTTAAACTAGACCAATTGTCGTTTAAAAAAAGCACTGCTTCAGCAACCTTAAGAGGTGCTAAAATTAAAAAGGCAAGCACAATTGTTTCCATTCCTGCAATTGATGGAAACATGGAATCTTTTAAAATTTATGAGACTTCTGTATTTGCTCCAGAGCTTGCTGCAAAGTACCCGCAGATAAAATCATATGTTGGTGTTAGCACAAATAATTCAGGTATGCGTTTACGTATGAGTGTATCACCACAAGGTGTTCAAACTATGATTTCTAGTGTAGGGAAACCAACTGTGTTTATGCAACCTGTTGCAAAAGGTTCAAATACATATGTGCTTTACAATAAAAGTGCTAGAAGTTCTATAGCGAATAGGTTTGAGTGTAAAACTTTAGATAAACTAAACGAAACATTCAACAAAAGTAATAGTAGGAGTTCAAAAGTCAATGAAGGTGGTGCAAATAATCAAACCTTACAAAAATTTAGATTAGCTGTTTCCACAACTTCTGAATATACCGCTTATCATGATGATGGTAATGCTGGAAATGGCAATGCTATAGTTGATGCTTTAGCGGCAATAAATGCCTCAATAAATAGAGTTAATGAGGTTTTTGAAACCGATATGGCAATTACTTTTGAGCTTATTGCCAATAATAATTTAGTTATATATAATAATGCTGGTACCGATCCATATTCCCCAGCGAGTAGTGGTGCTGATGGCGCTTGGAACTCAGAACTTCAAACAACTTTAACTAACGTAATAGGCGAGAGTAATTATGATATTGGGCATCTTTTTGGAGCTACTGGTGGTGGCGGAAATGCGGGTTGTATAGGTTGCGTATGTCAAGATAATTTAAAAGGAAGCGCATATACGTCGCCTTCAAATGGTATTCCAGAAACGGATACCTTTGACATAGATTTTGTAGCCCATGAAATAGGTCATCAAATGGGTGCTAATCATACATGGGCATTTGATAGCGAAGGTACAGGGGTTAATTCGGAACCAGGTAGTGGGACAACCGTAATGGCTTATGCAGGAATTGAAGGTGCTAATAATGTTGAGCTAAATAGCGATGATTATTTTCATTATCATAGCATTAAGCAAATATTAGATAATGTAGACACAAAAGCTTGCCAGACTACTGAGGTTATATCTAATAACCCTCCTAGTGCTAATGCAGGAAGTAATTATAACATTCCTAAAGGAACAGCTTATGTTTTAAAAGGTTCGGCTACTGATGGTGATGGCGGTGATAACCTAACCTATTGCTGGGAACAAATTGATAGCGGTATAACCAATTACTTGAATTTTGGTCCAGAATTAGCTTCTGGCTCAACAAACAGATCATTACCACCATCAAATTCACCAGACAGATATATTCCTAAATTTAGTAGTGTTTTGGCGGGACTTACCACCCAAACCAATCCAGCATTAGGAAGTGATTGGGAAACAGTATCTACAGTTGCAAGAAATTTAAATTGGGCATTAACGGTAAGAGATAGGGATCCATCATCAGCTACTGGCGGTCAATCTAGCTATGATACGATGCAAATTACGGTGGAAGATGTAATGCCTTTTACCATGACCAATCCTGTATCTTGGGCTCAAGGTGCTATGCAAACTATTGAATGGGTGGTTGGACAAACCACTAATGGTACAATAAATTGCCAAAATGTAACTATTAAATTATCGACGGATGGCGGGGCAACATTTCCAACTACTATTGTATCTAATACCCCAAACGATGGTTCTTTTAATTATACAGTGCCAGCAATGCCGGATACAAGTAATGCTAGATTATTAATAGAAGCGGTTAATAACATTTTTTATGATGTTTCCGATTTTAACTTCTCTATTTCATCAAATCCAGATTTTTTTATAGTTGAAGAAACTTTAACACCTATAGATTGTGGTGATACTAGCGCTACTTTTAATTTTGAATATGTAGCCGTTAACGGCTTTTCCGAAAACACGGTATTTAGTGCTTCGGGTACACCAGGAGCTTCAACAGTTTCTTTTTCACCAACAAATTTAAGTAGTTCTGGAAACGTTGTTATGACTATTAGTAATTTAGATGGGGTTGCATTAGGCAATTATCCACTTTCCATAATAGGAACTTCAATACCTTCATCTGTTGTAAAAAATAAAAATGTAGAATTAACTTTCTTTAATGGGCAATGTCTCTCTGTTGCCAATACAGAGTATAACACCAGTACTACATTGGTAAATTTTAACACCATTAATCAGGCCTCCGGAAAACCTTCTGGTTTTAGCGATTATACCTCAAGCCCAACAAATGTAAATAGAAATAGCGCATACAATTTAACTGTAAACGTTAATACAGATGGTGATTTTACAACTAACACTAAAGTATGGGTAGACTGGAATCAAAATTGTAGTTTTGATGATGTTGGTGAAGAATATGATTTAGGGGATGCGACAGATGTTTTAAATGGTTCTACGTTTAATTCACCATTTTCAATTACTATTCCAGTTGATGCTGTTTTAGGAAATACTGTTATGCGAGTATCTACAAAATATAAAGATGATGGACTACCTGCTTTCTGTGAAAGTGGTTTTGATGGAGAAGTTGAGGATTACACACTTAACATTATGCCCACATTATCGGTTGAAGAGTTTGGTTTTGAAAATTTCATGGTTTATCCCAATCCCAATTCTGGTGCGTTTACAATACAACTTAGTGGTTCTAAATCACGGGATATACAGGCTAAAATTTTTGACATAAGCGGTCGGATTATTTATGAAACTAGATACGGAGCTACTGGCGATTTTAAAGAGCAAATAGCTTTAAATAATGTGCAATCAGGTTTATATCTTTTAATTGTAAGTGATGGTATGAGACGATCCACCAAGAAAATTGTAATCAAGTAAGCTAAAACGTTATTTAGGATAATAAGGTGTTTTGTGTTTTTAACACTTTTATTAGTTCCTATTTCCCGTTAAAAGTATTCATGGTATTATTAATTCCAGCTAAAGCAAAAGATTTAATAAGTGCTATGGATTTTTCTAAGCGTTCTTTCAGGTTTTTATTTTCTTCATCGGTCCAGGTACCAAGAACATAATCGACCTGTCTTCCTTTACTAAAAGTATCACTTATTCCAAATCTGAAACGGTTGTATTTTGTAGTGTTTAATTTATCTTGAATGTCTTTTAAACCATTATGTCCACCATCGCTTCCTTTTGTTTTTAAACGAATACTTCCAAATGGTAAGTTTAAATCATCAGTAATAACCAATAGGTTTTCTAAAGGAATTTTTTCTTTGGTAAGCCAATATAGTACAGCTTTGCCACTCAAGTTCATAAATGTACTTGGTTTCAATAATATAAAAGTTCTGCCTTTTAACTTATAAGTCGCTATATCGCCTAGTTTTTGGGTTTCAAAAGATAAGCTTTCTTGCGCAGCTAAATAATCTAATACTTTAAATCCTATATTATGGCGTGTGTTTTCATAGGTCTCGCCAATATTACCCAAACCTACTATTAAATATTTTTTCATAGAATCTTGTACTTCTAAATGCTTTTTCTTTATAAATAATCGAGTTAAAAACTGACACATAAACCTTTATTTTTGTAAAAATAAAAAAGCATCTGGAATAATACATAAATGCTTAATCATATTTCATTAGGTGTGGCAATGCTTTTATCTAATGGTATAATAAAAAAGCCTTCATAATAAAATGAAGGCTTGCTTTATGTATATTATAAAAATCGTTTAAGCTGAATTCCTACTGGCATTAATATTACCAAATAAAGAACGTGTTACAATTTTTTCAAAAATCTTCTTTTCATCATCATCATCATCAACACCTGCTTTTTCTAATTCCTGAATCTTTTTAAGGGCATACTGTTGTATAGTTAATAACGGTAATACTATAGATTCTCGAACCTCAATAGAAGCCTTTCCTGAAGGTTCATTTTCCATTAATTCTTTATAACCTGTTAGTTTAAGGAGCAATCTTTTGGTTGTCGTATATTCGGTATGAATGATATTCCAGAAATCTCCAAATTCTTCATCTTTAGACATGTACTTTGTTAAATCGAAAAATGATTTGGTTAAAGACATCATACTGTTTTCTAACAGGGTTTTAAAGAATTTAGAGTTATTGTAAAGCTGTTCAACTTTATCAAACTCCCCTCGATCTTCATATAGTTTTAAAGCTGTACCAACACCATAAAATCCAGGAACATTTTGTTTTAGTTGACTCCAGGACCCAACAAAAGGAATGGCTCTTAAATCTGAAAACACCAAGCTATCAGAATTGCCACGCTTTGAAGGTCTACTACCTATATTGGTTTTGGCATAGTATTTTAAAGTACTCATACGTTCTAAATACGGAATGAACATAGGGTGACTTTTAAAATCCTTATAGGTTTGGTAGCTTGTTTCTGCTAAGTCATTCATGACCAATCGGTCTTCGTCTGACAATTTGTTGCGCTCTCCAGAAATTCTATTATTAATACCAGAACTTATTAATTGCTCAAGGTTGTATTGTGAGGATTCTAAAGTTCCAAAATTAGAACTAATCGTTTGTCCCTGAATAGTCAGTTGTACTTCTTTGTCTTCAATATTTGGACCTAAAGACGAGTAAAATTGATGTGTTTTTCCCCCGCCACGAGCTGGAGGTCCACCACGACCATCAAAAAATATAGCAGTAATACCATATTTTCTAGACATTTCGGTAAGCAACTCTTTAGCTTTATAAATCCCCCAATTCGCCATTAAATAACCGCCATCTTTAGTGCCGTCTGAAAAACCAAGCATAATAGTTTGCTTGCTACCCCTAGCTCTTAAATGTGCCATGTATTCTGGATTGGTATATAACTGTTCCATAACACCAGGTGCGTTTTCTAAATCAGGAATGGTTTCAAATAAAGGCGCAACATCAACTGTTAAGTCATCTTTAAACGCCACTATTTTTAGCATAGCAAAAAGTTGCATGACATTTAATGCCGTTTGATTGTTACTAATAATGTATCTATTAGCTCCCAATTCGCCATTGCTTTTTTGAATATCTTTAATTATAGAAATAGTTTTTAAGGTGTTGTATACGATTTCATCTTTAAACACATCTAAATCTGTAATCGTATCATTTGCTTTTGATAAAATTTCAATTTGTTCACTTTCAGATAAATCATGATAATTATCTGGGAATGATGAATTTCCTGTTTTAATGAGGTAATCTATTACCGTAGTAAATACAGAATGATGAATTCTACTATCTTGTCTAATATCTAGGGATGCAAAATTATAACCAAAGAGATGCACTCTATTAATTAGGTTATTTATTTCATTCTCATATAATGACTGGTGTTCTTCTACAATCAGGTTTCTTATACTTAGTAGCTCTAAAATAAGTTCTTTAGATGTAATGGCATCTTTAGCTTTTAAATTTATACTGTAATTATAGAGTATAGTTTCTAATTTTACAATGCGTTCTTCAACGCCTCTAAAAGTAAGCTTTCTTCTTAGGTTTTTTAGATCAGCATAATATTTTTTAAGTATAGCTTTTTTAAGCTTTCTGGCAACTTTTAATGTGGTATCTGGTTTTACAAAAGGGTTTCCGTCTCTATCGCCACCTGGCCAAAATCCAATGTTTATAATTTCATTATGCTTTTTGCCATCAGCATAAATATTGGTTTGAATGTAATTATAAATTTCTCCAAACGACTTGTAAAATACATTTTCTAAATACCAAATTAAGCTTTTAGCTTCGTCATAAGGTGTTGGCTTTTTATGTTTAAAAAAAGGTGTTTTTCCTAGCTGACCAAATAAATTATGAATTTCAGATAAGTTGTTTTCTTTTATTGCAGCTGTTAAATCTGTAATAATTCCTAAAACAGATCCTGGGTAAAATTGTGTTGGGTGCGCTGTTAAAACAATACGGACTTTAAATTCTTCAAGATAATTTTGTAGTTCTTCTAATGTGTTATCCGCAATGGCTTTGCCTTTAAGGTTTCTTAAAGTACCTATGCCATCCATGTTGTTTACTATTGGAAAAGCAACATCTTCAATGGCATCAAACAAAACCACTTGTCTTTCAATATATTGAATAAACCTAAAAAGCAGGTTTATTTGACTTTCTTTATTTCTACGTGCCTGATATTTTTTAAAAAAGGATTCAACAATGGTAGTAGGGTCGTCGCCTTTTTCAAATCCTTTTTTACAAGTTTCATGAAATAAAGGAAGTAAAACTCCGGTTTTAGTTACAGAATCAAAAGGTAAGGTCATGAATATACTGTTGTATATTTGATATTTTGACAACACATTTTGATTAAATCGATTTATTTTTGGCTCTACAGACATGGTATTGTTCTATTGAAAATTAACGATAAAAATAGTGAAGCTTGAATTAAGGAGCGCAGTCATTTTAAAGTTTTGTCAATTTTTGTTGTTTGATGAATTCTAATTAAGAATAATTAAAAAAAATAGCACCTATCCCTGTATCTTTCTAATGCATGCACTGCTAAAAAAGAAGATTTTTGCTTTTTAATACAGAATTCAATAATTCAGAGTATGATATTTATCATGTTCTATACTTATTGGCCATAATATCTTTGCTGGTTAATGCCATTGAAAACTAAATGGCGTAAACTAGTAAGTATGAAAAAAGCACATTCGTTTCACATTCCAGTTATGGGTATTGGTTTTACAATCGATACGCCTTTAAAAGTGGCGCAATATGGTATGGATTCCGTGATTTCATTAGTCGATGATATTCTTCTAGAGAAATTAAGAAAAATGTATAGCGAGAAATTTGAAATTCCATATAATGAAATTACAGATAAGATAGATGATTTTAGAGCAAAAAGAATTACATCGTATTTAAATTTAATAAGTGATCTAGCTGATAAAAAATTTGAGTCTTTAAAGCATATGACTTCTGAAAAAAGTGATGAACTATTCGCATATATTAATATGCTTCCTAGTAACTCTAAAATTAAGTCGGAATTTAAAAAATTAACATCAAAAGATTTTCATTTTTCTGATGTAAAAAAATGGGCTATCAATAATTTAACTATGGGAAATATTGATGTTAATATTATGACCAAAGTTGATAAGGATAATTATAAGAAAGACAAAAAACTAGCTGTAGAATATAATGATGCCCATGCGGCTTTAAGAGGGTTTGCTAATAGTAAATTAAATTCTTCAGTAGTGCTTTCGGCAGGAATGAACCCGAGATTGTATAGTTATATGGGGCAGTTTGATGATTTTTTTCCAGATGAGAACGGAGCTTTTAAAAAACGTATTATTTTAAAGGTTAGCGACTATAGGTCAGCATTAATTCAAGGAAAGTTTTTAGCAAAAAAAGGCTTGTGGGTTTCAGAATACAGAATTGAGTCTGGACTTAACTGTGGCGGACATGCTTTTGCTACAGATGGTTATCTTTTAGGTCCGGTTTTAGCAGAATTTAAAGAAAAACGTAATGCGTTGAGAGGTACGATTCAAGAGGTGTTAAATCAAGAACTTTTAAATCAAAATCGTGCTATCCCAACAAATGGACTGTCTATTGAAATAACAGCTCAAGGTGGTGTGGGAACAGAAGAGGAACATAACTTTTTATTAGATCATTACAATTTAGATTCTGTAGGTTGGGGGAGTCCTTTTTTATTAGTTCCAGAAGCAACAACAGTTGATGAGCATACACTAAAAAAATTAGCAAAGGCTAAAGAAAATGACTTGTATTTAAGTGATGTATCTCCATTAGGTGTGCCGTTTAATAATCTCAGAGACAATACAAAAGATGCTGAAAAACAAGTTTTAATTGACAAAGGGAGACCAGGAAGCTCTTGTCCAAAAAAGTTTGTAGCACTAAATAAGGAGTTTAAAGAAACTGGGATTTGTACAGCATCCAGAGAATACCAACATTTAAAACTAAAAAACCTAGAGCTTGAAAACCTTTCGCCTGATCAATATCAAAAAGAATACAACAACATTATTGTAAAATCGTGCACCTGTGTTGGCTTAGGAACCTCTGCTCTCTTGGCATATAATATGGACACTAAAGTTGAAGGCCAAGGTGTTTCTGTTTGCCCTGGACCGAATATGGCTTATTATTCTAAAGTTATGAGTCTGGCAAATATTACCGATCATATTTACGGAAGAGCCAATATGGTGTCTAGGGCAGATCGCCCAAACTTATTTGTTAAAGAATTATACATTTATATCGATTTTTTAAAAGATAAATTGGAAACCGCTAAACTTTCTATGAACAAGAAAGAAGAAAAATATTTGCAAACGTTTACGAATAATATGAAAGCTGGTGTTTTGTATTATCAAAGCTTGTTCAAAGAGGTTAAAAACACGTTTGAAGATGTTAAAACAGCTATTTTAAAGGACTTAGAGCAAAGTTATGCTATCTTGAATCAAATTCAATTAGATATCCAGAATTTAAAATTAAAGCTTAAACACTGATTTTTTTTGCATAACGGTTTTGATGTAGATAATGTAAAAAAATAGCGAGGCTCTATTTCAAATAGAAGCCTCGCTTAAAAATAGTAATATACTAATATGTTATTTACTAAGCATGAGTAGTTCACTACAAACAACTTCAGTAATGTATCGTTTATTTCCATCCTTATCATCGTAACTTCTATTTGTTAATTTACCTTCAATAGCAATTTCTTTGCCTTTTTCAATATAGTTTTCAACGACATTTACCAAACCACCTTTTACAACAATGTTATGCCAGTAAGCGCGTTCAATTTTGTTGCCACTTTTGTCTTTGTAGCTGTCATCTGTTGCTAGTGAAAATTTAGCCATTTTGTTACCATCGGTAAAGTTTATAATTTCAGGATCTTGTCCTAATCTACCAATCAACTGTACTTTGTTTCTAAGTGTGTTCATAATTTTAATTTTTAAGGTCTGCCTATGCCGGCAGACATGTTAAACAGTTAATACTATCGAGTTCTTATGTTTCGACATTGCAAAGATGAAATGTAAACCAAAATATATTCGGTTGTTACTTATTTAAAATCGTTTGTAAATGTTTGTAGTCGTTTGTAAACGAATAATATTTTTATACCTTTGTCCATATTCATTGAGAAATATGGAATTAAAAGCTATAATACAACAATTGGAAAACAATCAAAAAGTTTTTCAAAATCTGCTTAGTAATAAAACTGAGAGTCAGTATTTATGGCGACCAAAACCTAAAAAATGGTGTTTGTTAGAAATTGTTTGTCATTTATTGGACGAAGAATGTGAAGATTTTAGGACTCGTGTAAAACATGCTCTTGAAACCCCTTCCAAAGCATTGACACCCATAAACCCAGAAGGTTGGGTTGTTGAACGTGTCTATATTTCTAAAAATTACGAAGAAACCTTAAAGGCGTTTTTATTGGAACGAGATACTTCCATAAAATGGCTAAAATCATTAAATAATAAAAATTGGAAACACGCTGTAAAGCATCCGGAACTTGGCGAACTTTCTGCTAAATTATTTCTAACAAATTGGTTGGCACATGACTATTTGCATATAAGGCAAATTTTAAGATATCAATATGGTTACTTAAAAGGAAAAAGTGGAACAAGTTTGCTGTATGCAGGCGACTGGTAAAAAATAAATAATTATGGAAAAACAATGCTTAGAGTGCGACGATAAAATTGTTGGCAGAATTGACAAAAAGTTTTGTAGTGATGGCTGCCGTAATGCTTATAATAATAAGGTAAATAAGGATAGTAAAAACTTAATTCGTAATACAAACAACAGGCTTCGTAAAAATTATAGAATTTTGGAAATGCTTAATCCAAATCAAAAAACAAAAACATCAAGGGCTAAGCTTATTGAGGTGGGTTTCGATTTTAATTATTTTACAAGCATATATACAACAAAAGCAGGAACTGTTTACTATTTTGTTTATGATCAAGGGTATTTGCCTTTAGAAGGGGATTATTATGCTTTAGTAAAACGAGAAAGCTAATATGGAAGATGTTTTATCAATTCTAAAAGAAAATTCTAATGTTTTAATTCCAGCAGCTATGTTTTTAGCGTTTGGAATAATCGCATTTGTTGCCAATTATTTCAGTAATAAAAGAATTATGCTCCGCGAGTTCAAAAAAAGCAGAAAGACGTCTATTAGCCGTATTAGAGAAAACGAATATGCCAAAATTATAGGGAAGGCAAAACATGTAAACGAACCCTTAACAGCGCCTTTAAGTGGTAGGTTATGTGTATACTATCATGTGGTTGTAGAAATAAAAGGCGATAAAAGATGGAACAAAATAATAAACGATGAAAACGCTCAGGATTTTTTTATTGAAAGTAGTTCAGAAATGGCAATTGTTAAAATGTCGGCTATACAAAAAAGTATGAGACGCTTTTTTTTAGTAAAAGACTATAAACAAAATTCTGGATTTAGAAACGATGCTGATGGAAAACTAGAAGCCTATTTAAAACAACATAATAAAAAAAGCACCGGTATTTTAGGGATAAATAAAACCATTCGGTACACAGAAGGAGTTATAGAATTAAATGAGCCTATTGCTGTAAAAGGAATTGCTAAATGGAAAGTTTTAAATGAAGCTGTAAAAGGCTACTCGTATTCGAAAATAGTAACACTAGAGGGCACAAAAAAAGAAAAGCTTTTAATTACTGACGAACCAAAAGCTTTATTGTATGTAAATCATAGACTTTAAATTACTTCCAGGTTTGTCCTTTAAGCTTCATAGCGGCTTTAAGTACATCTTTCTGACTTATTTGACCAACTAATTTGCTGTTTTCTACAATAGGGAATCGGCGTCTAGGGCTTTTGGCAAATAAACTGGCAGCATCAAATATATTCATATTTCCATCAATAGTATCTACATCTTTAGTGATGTACTTTTCTATAGTCATATCTTGCATGGGCATGTTGTAATAGCGGCTTTCACTAATTTGTTTAATACAATCGCTTTCAGAAATGATTCCAATTAATTCACTTTCTTCATTAACTACTGGACCACCAGAAATGCGATTATTAATTAAAGCTTGCATAACACTTTCAATAGTCTGGTCTGGAGTAAATGTTATCAAATCCCTTGTCATATAATCACTAACTGTTAAAGAGGTGTCATCAGTTGTGTTTTGCTGTCTTCTAGCCCCTTGAAAACTTTTTATTCCCATAATTTATTAAATTTGTTAATCTTAAATATACTTATTTATTTTTAGATTTCCTAAAAAGGTCGGCTTTTAAGCTTGGTGAATTATGATGTTCAGGTTTTTGTAAACTGGTTATCAATAGCTTAAAATCCTTTAAAATTATTAAAGATATTTGGTTTTTTAGTTTCTAATTAAATAAGCATATTCACAACACTCAAAAAAAATTAGCATGGTTTTATGAATTTAGAATGTTAATTTTTTATAGATTTAGCCCACAAAAAAATAAATATTTAAAATGAAAAAATTATTTGGATTGGTTTTATTGGTGAGTGGTTTTATGATGAGTGCTCAAACGAACTCAGAATTACTAAAACATTATGAAGCGTATTGCGAGCAAATGAAGTCTCAAGGCGATGTGCAAGGTATTATAAATGGGATGACTCATTTAAATATATTGTCGCCTTCACAAGCAAGAAAAGATACTTTAGCTTACATATATATGAATGAAAATAAATATATGCAAGCACTTAACACGATTGGAATTGAAAACAATGCTACGGATTCAGATATAGCCATTGAGGTTAAGGCTATAGCTTTAAAAGCTGTTAAGCAACCTAAATTAGCCATTGGATTTTTTGAAGTGTTATTTAAAAGAAGCCCAAATGCCCTAATAGCCTATGAATTAGCAGAACTTAATTTGCAAATTCAGAATTTAGCCGAAGCCGAAAAACATATTAATTATGGTTTAACAAATGCTAAAGATGATATGAAGAAAGCTTTTTATGAAACACAAACCCCTTACGAAGTCCCTTTAAAATCAGCATTTATGTATTTAAATGCAGTAAATGTTTATAATAAAGATAAAAAAGCAAATATTGATGCTGCGGTTGATATTTTAGATGCTACCTTAAAAACGGCACCTAACTTTAATTTAATCCAGATTACAAAAAACGAGCTGTTAAGACAAAAACAAGTATTACAAACTGAAGCAGCAGAACCTAAAAATTAATACTATAGCTATTTATGGTTTTTCAATAGAGCGACTATCAAATTCTATCTTTTTATTCATCTGAAGGTTGAGATTGGAAAAAGCCACAAAAAACGCCTTAATGGTATTTAAAAGTTCCTCCTTACTAGTTGTGGATAAGTTTGATAAACTTTCAAGCTTATAAAGCTTGGTCTCTAATACTAAAACTCTTGCAGTTATAGATGGAGAACTAATGTGTGCAGGAATATTGCTCTTAAATTCTTTTACAAGTAATTTAATAACCTCTTCATTGTCACTAAAATAACTTAAATCCCCTTTTTTAACCTCTGTAATAATATCCTGGAGTTGAAAATATTCTGCCCAGTCTTGTATGGCGTCTTCAGTTTTTAAATCTAAAGCATACTCAGCATACTTTATAGTTGCGATGTCTTTTTCAGTTAAATCCTTACTCTTGTTTTGCTCCACAGCTACATCAGACATGTTATCTTGAGTCTTTTTACATGAAAAGGATAAAACAAATAAGCTTATTGCAATCAAGGTTTTAATATGCATAGGTTTTCAATTAAAATTGATATCATGCAAAGATATAGTAATAGTTTATTTTTTAATTGAAAAAGTGAAGGCTAGTTAATTATCAAATAAAAAATATTTAAGCTTTTAAATATGATATTATCAATAAAATCTTATTATTTTTGAACAATCCTTAATAATAATAATTTTAAATGGGTTCTAAAATATTAGTCATTGGTGCTTGTGGGCAAATTGGTTCGGAATTAACATATAAGTTACGAAGCATTTATGGTGATGAACATGTTATTGCCAGCGATATTAGTTATAGCAATACCGAAATTGTTAATTCTGGTATTTTTGAAATTGTTGATGCCCAAGATTATGCAAGCGTTAAAACATGTATTGAAAAATATAATATAGATACTGTTTATCTCATGGCAGCTATGCTAAGTGCCACGGGTGAAAAATACCCGATGAAAGCATGGGATTTAAACATGTCATCCTTATTTCATGTATTAAACCTTGCCAAAGCTAAGTTTATTAAAAAAGTGTTTTGGCCTTCCAGTATTGCGGTTTTTGGTCCTACAACCCCAACGGAATACACCCCGCAATACACCGTTATGGAACCATCAACAGTTTACGGAATTACCAAACAAGTAGGAGAACGCTGGTGCGAATATTATCATAATAAATATAATGTAGATGTAAGGAGTTTGCGTTATCCAGGTATTATTAGTTGGAAAACATTACCAGGAGGAGGTACGACAGATTATGCCGTTGAAATTTACCATAAGGCCATAACCGATAAGTTTTACGATTGTTTTTTAAAAGAAGATACCGAGCTTCCAATGATGTTTATGGATGATGCTGTTAAAGCGACAATTGATATTATGAAAGCCAAATCAAACACTATTAAAATTAGGTCGTCATACAATCTTGCAGCCATAAGTTTTACGCCAAAAGACGTTGCAGAATCCATTAAAAACCACATCCCGGAGTTTGAAATAAAGTACACACCAGATTATAGACAAGACATAGCCAACAGTTGGCCTAAAAATATTAACGATTCCTATGCCAGACATGATTGGAAATGGAAACACGCCTTTTCATTAGAAGATATTACAGAAGAGATGCTTTTTCAGCTCAACAAAAAATATAACGGTATTTTAAGGCAGTCAGATTAGTTGTATATTTGAAAACCCTAAATCCTAATTAATATGCTTCAAAATTTTTTGTTCAATGTCGAATATGGTATTAATCATGTTCTTGATATTAATGCCTACGATCATGTTTTATTCTTAATAGTTCTAACGGTTCCTTATGTTTTTAAAAACTGGAAACGGGTGCTATTACTTGTTTCTGTGTTTACCCTAGGGCATACCTTGTCTTTGATTTTAGCGGCTTACAATGTAGTAAGTGTAAATGCAACATTAGTTGAGTTTTTAATACCAATTACTATTATAATAGTTGCACTCTTTAATGTATTTACATCAGGAAAAGGGGCCCAACGCGAAAAAATAGGCGTTTTGTTTTTATCAACATTATTTTTTGGTTTGGTCCACGGATTAGGATTTGCACGCGAATTTAAAATGCTATTAGGCGATACCGATAATAAATTAATCCTGTTATTAGAGTTTGCTTTAGGAATAGAACTAGCCCAAGTTATTATTGTATTTATTGTTTTGTTTTTTGGCTATGTGGTACAAACTATATTTAGGTTTACAAAACGCGATTGGATTATGGTTGTATCATCCATAGTAGTAGGTTTGGTAATTCCCATGATATTAAATAGCGATTTTTTAACTTAAATTTTTATTTGAGCGTTACCACATCCTTTAACTCTGCCCAGGGCAAGTGGTCGGGCTTTCACTACTCAATCCCTCCATCTCCCGATAGTTATCGGGAGGGGATTTCAAACATGCCGTTCAATCCCTAACACAGATTCTAGCTATGTTTAAATTTTCGTAAAACTTTAACGAACTTACGTTGTAATTAAAATACGAACGAACTATATTCGTTATTTGGACCAGTACTCAGGATAATTTCAGTGTTTAATCAAGTAATTGGATCAAGGAGAATACTATTAGACTAAAAAAATATTAATGCCAGAAAACAAACAACTTAAGTACGATAAAGCTTATTTAAGAATTGCACAAGAGTGGGGGAAATTGTCTTATTGCAATCGCAGGCAAGTCGGAGCCATTATTGTAAAGGACAGAATGATAATATCGGACGGGTATAATGGAACACCATCAGGTTTTGAAAATTTTTGTGAAGACGCTGAGGGCTATACCAAATGGTATGTATTGCATGCAGAGGCCAATGCCATCTTAAAAGTAGCAGCGTCCACACAGTCATGCAAAGGAGCCACACTTTATATAACCATGTCTCCTTGTAAAGAATGTAGTAAACTAATACACCAAGCAGGAATTGTAAAGGTCGTTTATAACCAAGCCTATAAAGACAATTCAGGATTAAAATTTTTGAAAAAAGCAGGCATAGAGCTCAAACTAATAGAACATTTAAAAGCATAAATGGCTTATCAAAAAAAATATTTGCCCTTGGTTTTAGGAATTGCAATAGCAATGGGTATTTTTATAGGCGGGAAATTAAATTTTACCGACTCGCCCGATAGGTTGTTTTCAACCAATAGCAAAAAAGATAAACTCAACAGGCTTATTGATTATATTGAATATGATTATGTAGATGAGATTAATACAGATAGTATTGTTGATGTAACTGTTAATGGTATTCTAGAAAACTTGGACCCACATTCCATTTATATCCCAAAAGAAGATATGGAACGTGTTTCCGAAGAAATGAAAGGTGATTTTGTAGGGATTGGCGTTAGTTTTTACACCTACAAGGATACCATTGCTGTAATTAGAGCTATAGAAAACGGACCGAGTGCTAAAGCAGGGATTAAAGGTGGCGATAGGATTATTATGGCCAATGGCGATTCACTTTTTGGAAATAGCTTAAAAGATGGCGAAATTATTAAGAAGCTAAAAGGATCAATAAATTCAAAAGTAAAATTAAAAGTATATCGGAAAGGCGAACCAGAACTTTTGGATTTTACCATAAAACGCGGAAAGATTCCTATTAAAAGTGTAGATGCTGCTTATATGCTAACCAAAAAACTAGGCTATGTAAAAATTAACCGTTTTGCAGAATCTACGTATAAAGAGTTTAAAGCAGGAATAGAAAAACTACAGGCTCTAGGTGCTACAGAAATGGTGCTGGATTTGCGTGATAACCCAGGCGGTTTTTTAGGTATAGCAGAACAGATAGTTGATGAGTTTCTTGAAGATGATAAATTGATTTTATTTACCAAAAATAAGCGAGGCAGTATAGAAAAAAGTTTTGCAACCAGTGCTGGTGATTTTGAAGATAGCAAAGTATATGTGTTAATTGATGAAAACTCGGCATCAGCAAGTGAGATTGTAGCAGGAGCATTACAAGACCATGATAAAGGCACCATTGTAGGGCGTCGCTCTTACGGAAAAGGACTCGTACAACGCGAAATGGAATTGGGTGATGGTAGTGCCGTGCGCTTAACCGTTTCCAGATACTACACACCAACAGGGCGCTCCATACAGCGGCCTTATAAAAATGGGAATAAAGACTATTACGATGAATATTTTGAACGTTTGGATAGTGGCGAGCTTTTAGATCCAAAAAAAATACAAGTAGACGATTCTTTAAAATTTACAACACCTGGTGGTAAAATTGTTTATGGCGGTGGTGGTATTATTCCTGATGTGTTTGTACCCATTGATAATAGTATGCAAAACGAAACCCTTTCCTTTTTACAACGTCGCGGGTTTTTCGGAAATTTTGTGTTTGAAGAATTGGAAAAAGATAGACATGTTTATGAGGACACCCTTAAACAAGATTTTATAGACACTTTTGAAGTGGGCGACGATTTAGTATTTGCGTTTCAAGATTACTTAAACCTTAGAACTGATTCTAAAATTACCTTTGTGGCTTATCATGAAGAAGTAAAACAATACATTAAAGCTACGTTAGCCGATCAACTTTTTGGTAATGGTGCTTTTGAAGAAGTTTTCAATCAACGCGATATTATGATTGATGAGGTTGTTAAATTGAGTGATGGGGAGTGAGTAGGTGCTTATTCTTCTACTTTATCATGAACCTTAATATGTTTCCCGCCATTCCAAAGTGTTAGAATATCAGTAGCCACATGTGCCCCACTACCAGAAGCAATAGCAAACTGACTACGCCATCCAGCAAGAGTACCAGCAACATAGAGCTGGTCTTCAATAATATGGTCTGTGTTTTTTAACCAAATACGGTCTTTTTCAATAGCAGCTCTTGGATGCGGTTCAATATATGGTTCCAAACCTCTTATAGTCATTAAATTGGTATACCCAACAGCAATAACAACAATTTTGGCTTGGTAAGTGTTTTTATTAGTTCTAACCTCAAAATGACTTGTGTTTTTTGAAATGGCTAAAACTTTTTCTTTGTCAATTTGCTTAACATGCGGATAGAGATTAGAAAGCTGTGTTTTACCGCTCTCTAAAATATAAGCACCTGTAGTACCCGGAGTTAATCCTAAAACATTATTAAATAAAGCTGTTTGTAAATGCGATGTTTTTTGATGCGTAATAATGCCAATGGTTTTATTTTTGGCAAAAGGTTTGGTTTTTGCAGAGCCAAGCACCAAGGCACAAGACAAACCTGCGGCACCACCACCAATAATTAAAGCATCATACATGTTTGTTGGTTTTGTCTTTTATTTGCGTGCTTTTACTTTTTCCTCAATACGCTTAGAGGTTCTTAAAATAGCCATCATTACAATAACACAAAGCGAAGCGACAATAGTTATTACGGCAATGATACTATCACCTTCAAAAGGCGCGTCAAAATTCACTTTAGTAAAATTAAATATAATTAAACCTAAAGCAATGAGGCTAAGTATTATCGTTAAAAGTTTCATGTGTTTTAAAATTTTAATATCGTTTTTTTTAAATTTTGTATTTCCCCTTTTTTTTGGTTTTAGTTATGCAATATCAAACAAGGCTTTTATATTATGCGCAAAAAGTTTAACAGCAATAGCTAATAAAACAACACCGAATACCTTACGTATAATATTAATGCCATTAGGGCCTAAAAAACGTTCAATTCTAGAGGATGTTTTTAGTACAATATAGATAATAATAACATTCATTATAACAGCAATGATAATATTTTCAATTCTAAATTCAGCTCTTAGAGACAGTAAGGTTGTTAAACTACCAGGCCCTGCAATTAATGGAAATGCCAACGGAAATACAGCCGTGGTCATAGATGTGTTTTCGTCCTGTTTGTATAGTGTAATGCCCAAAATCATTTCTAAAGCTATAAAAAATAAAATAAAGGCACCAGCTACGGCAAACGAGTTTACATCAATACCAATAAGATTTAAGATGCTTTTTCCTAAAAACAAAAATAAAATTAGAATAACCCCAGCTATAATAGAGGCCTTTTCGCTTTGAATGTGTCCTGCTTTTTTTCTTAAATCAATAACAATTGGAATATTGCCAACAATATCTATTACAGCAAATAAGACCATGAACACTGTAAATATTTCTTTAAAATTAAATTCCATAATTAAAGGTTTTTAAATTTAAAAATTCTCATAAATATGGAAATCTAAAAAGCATATGTTTTTAATTTCAATAAATTCTTAAATTTTCCGCAAAAATATAGCATTCTTATCTAAATATCTTAAAATTTTCAATCAAAGTTTATCTATTTTTGTAAACTATTTTAAAACAGGGTTTATGTTCCAGTTAGGAAAAACTATAGTCTCAGAAGACATTATAGAAAAAGATTTTATGTGCAACCTATCAGCATGCAAGGGGGCCTGTTGTATTGATGGTGATGCAGGTGCGCCATTGGAACCAGATGAAGCCAAAATCCTTAAAGATATATACCCAAAAGTAAAGCCTTTTTTGCGTCAAGAAGGGATTGATGTTATAGAATCTCAAGGCGCTTATATAATAACAGATGATGGTGAGTTAGAAACCCCATTGATTAATGGCGCTGATTGTGCCTATGTTGTCTTCGATGAAAAAAATGTGGCTCTTTGTGCTATTGAAGAAGCTTATAACCAAGGCGAAGTCTCTTGGAAAAAACCAGTATCCTGCCATTTGTACCCAGTAAGAGTTCAAGATTACAGTGAGTTTTCGGCCGTAAATTATCATAAATGGCAAATTTGTGATGATGCTTGCACATTAGGTGAAGCCTTGCAAATTCCTATCTATAAATTTGTAAAAGAAGCCCTAATTAGAAAGTTTGGAGAAGATTGGTATTTGGAGCTGGAAAAGGTGGCTCAAAACCTTTAAAAAACAAGCCGAAAGTACTGTAAAAATAGGGTTTTCGATGTTAAACTTTCTTTTGTTTGACAGTTTTAAGGATGTTAATGTTTTATTTTTAAAATACTTATAGTCAGTTACTTATGTTATTTTTTTTGTAAAACCATTTTTTTTGTAAGATTTTTTCATTGTTAAAAACTTGTTGAAAAGGTTTCATTAAAAATTTTAAAAGATGTCAATCATTTTACAATCTTTGTTATCCTGAAATTACAGCAATTTTTTCGTCTAATTTTAATAAACTAATCACAAACCAATGTCTCAAACTATTGAACCCATTTTACAAGAAAACAAAGATCGTTTTGTTATTTTTCCTATACAACATCATGATATTTGGGAATGGTATAAAAAGCAAGAGGCTAGTATTTGGACTGCAGAAGAAATTGATTTGCACCAAGACCTTAATGATTGGAATAATAAATTAAATGACGACGAGCGTTATTTTATCAAGCATGTTTTAGCCTTTTTTGCAGCAAGTGATGGTATTGTAAACGAAAATTTAGCTGAGAATTTTGTATCTGAAGTACAATACTCAGAAGCGAAGTTCTTTTATGGGTTTCAAATTATGATGGAGAATATTCATTCAGAAGTCTATTCATTATTAATTGATACTTATGTAAAAGACGATAAAGAAAAAGATGCCCTATTTAATGCTATTGAAGTGTTTCCAGCAATTAAGGAAAAAGCAGATTGGGCACTTAAATGGATAGATTCGCCCAGTTTTGCAGAACGTTTAATTGCGTTTGCAGCCGTAGAAGGGATTTTCTTTTCTGGAAGTTTCTGTTCTATATTTTGGCTTAAAAAACGGGGCTTGTTACCTGGCTTAACCTTCTCTAATGAGCTTATTTCAAGAGATGAAGGTCTACATTGCGATTTTGCAGTGCATTTACATGAAAACCATATTGTAAATAAAGTACCAAAAGAAAGAATTACTCAAATATTAACAGACGCTTTAGATATTGAGCGCTCATTCATTACAGAATCGCTTCCTGCTAGTTTGATTGGAATGAATGCCAAGCTAATGACACAATATTTAGAGTTTGTAACCGATCGATTATTAGGGGAGTTTGGATGCGAAAAAGTTTATAACTCATCAAACCCTTTCGATTTTATGGACATGATATCCTTACAAGGAAAAACCAATTTCTTTGAGAAACGTGTTGGAGATTATCAAAAAGCAGGTGTTCTTAATAAAGAAGACGATAAAGATAAATTCAGTTTTGATGCCGATTTTTAATCAAAAAGAATTTTAAAAGAATTCTTTTTCCCAAGCTTTAAAATAACGTTTTAAAGCCATGATTAAAAAGACATTTCCCTTAAAAGGAAAGTAAAACAAAGTAACAAATAGTAATTAAACAACTAAGTTTCATCTTATTAAAACCAAGATAAAATTTAGAATAAATAACTAACCATTTTTCTGAAGGTGTGTCAGAAAATTTAAAAACCGTGTAAAACAATGTATGTAGTAAAAAGAGATGGGAGAAAAGAGCAAATTATGTTCGATAAGATTACTGCCAGAGTAAGGAAATTATGTTATGGATTAAATAAATTGGTTGATCCATTAAAAGTAGCTATGCGAGTTATTGAAGGCTTATATGATGGCGTAACGACTAGCGAACTTGATAACCTTGCTGCAGAAATTGCTGCAACCATGACCACGGCGCATCCAGATTATGCTCGTTTAGCAGCTAGAATTTCTGTTTCTAACTTACATAAAAACACAAAAAAGACGTTTAGCGACGTTATGGAAGATTTACATAAATATGTAAACCCAAGAACAGGAAAAGATGCACCATTACTTTCTGATGAGGTTTACAATGTTATTATGGAAAACAAGGATCGCTTAGATTCTACCATAATTTATAACCGCGATTTCGGATATGATTATTTTGGGTTTAAAACCTTAGAGCGTTCATACCTTTTAAAATTAAATGGGCAAATAGCCGAGCGCCCGCAACACATGCTTATGCGTGTATCAATAGGTATTCATTTAAATGATTTAGATGCCGCTATTGAAACCTATGAGCTGATGTCTAAAAAATATTTTACACACGCTACACCAACATTGTTCAACTCCGGTACACCAAAGCCACAAATGTCTTCATGTTTTTTATTAACCATGAAAGATGATAGTATTGAAGGGATTTACGATACCCTGAAACAAACCGCTAAAATTTCGCAATCTGCAGGAGGTATAGGCTTAGCTATACACAATGTCCGTGCAACAGGAAGTTATATAGCAGGAACTAATGGTACAAGTAACGGTATTGTGCCCATGCTTCAAGTCTTTAATGATACGGCGCGTTATGTGGATCAAGGTGGTGGAAAACGTAAAGGAAGTTTTGCAATATACATTGAAACTTGGCATGCCGATATTTTTGATTTCTTAGATTTAAAGAAAAATCATGGTAAAGAAGAAATGCGTGCCCGTGATTTGTTTTATGCCATGTGGACTTCAGACTTATTCATGAAACGTGTACAGGAAGATGGTGATTGGACCTTAATGTGTCCTAATGAATGCCCAGGATTACCAGAAATACATAGTGAAGAATTTGAAGCTTTATATACAAAATATGAAGCCGAAGGACGTGGGCGTAAAACCATAAAAGCACGTGAACTTTGGGAGAAAATATTAGAATCTCAAATTGAAACAGGTACACCGTATATGTTGTATAAAGATGCGGCAAACCGTAAATCTAATCAGAAAAATTTAGGAACCATTCGTTCTTCAAATTTATGTACCGAAATTTTAGAATATACATCGCCAGATGAAGTTGCTGTATGTAACTTAGCATCTATTGCTTTACCTATGTTTATTAAAAACGGAGCCTTTGATCATAAAGAATTATTCCGTATAACAAAACGCGTTACTAAAAACTTAAACAGGGTTATAGATAGAAACTACTACCCAGTAAAAGAAGCCGAAAACTCTAATATGCGCCATAGACCAATTGGTTTAGGGGTACAAGGATTGGCAGATACGTTTATAAAATTACGTATGCCTTTTACAAGCGATGAAGCTAAAAAACTAAACCAAGATATTTTTGAAACGCTTTACTATGCCGCTGTTACAGCAAGTATGGAAGAAGCAAAAGCAGATGGACCTTATCAAAGTTATGAAGGCTCTCCAATAAGCAAAGGTGATTTTCAACACAATCTTTGGAATATTAAAGATGATGAATTAAGTGGTAATTGGGATTGGGAAAAACTGCGTAAACAAGTCCTTAAAAACGGTGTGCGTAACTCGTTATTAGTTGCACCAATGCCAACAGCATCGACCTCTCAAATTTTAGGAAACAATGAATGTTTTGAGCCGTATACCTCAAATATTTATACACGTCGTGTATTATCCGGAGAGTTTATTGTAGTTAATAAGCACTTATTAGAAGATTTAGTGGATTTAGGCCTTTGGAATGAAAGCTTAAAACAAGATATTATGAGAGCTAATGGTTCGGTACAAGGTATCGACAATATTCCTCAGGATATTAAAGACCTTTACAAAACCGTTTGGGAATTAAGCATGAAGGATATTATAGATATGTCGCGTCAACGAGGCTATTTTATAGATCAGTCACAATCACTTAACTTATTCTTAGAAGGTGCCACTATGGCTAAATTAACGTCAATGCACTTCTACGCATGGAAAAGTGGCTTAAAAACAGGCATGTACTACTTACGAACTAAGAGTGCTGTTGATGCCATTAAATTCACACTTCAAACGACTAAAAAGGAAGAACCGGTTGCTGAAGTCGTAGAAGTTAATGAAGTTGTTAAAGAACAAGAAGAAGCTAAGAAAAAGAAATTGGCCGCTCAAAATGCAGCTAAATTTGCAAAGCAAAACACACCAGAAGTAGATGTAGAGCCCATGAGTGCCGAAGAAATGAAAGCGCTTATAGCCCAAGCAAAAGCTGGTGAAGGCGATGATTGCCTAATGTGTGGCTCATAAATAGTATTGTTATTGGGTTTGTTCCCTCGAAAGGGGGAACCCCAAATTTATAAAAGCACCTCGAATTTTTGAGGTGTTTTTTTAAAAAACAGATAAAGTTTTATTTAAAACCAAGTCTTATAAATAAAGGTAAATTTTATAAGTAACTAATAAAAGAAAGAGTTAAAAAAAGACATAAAAAAAAGGGACATAATGAAATATCCCTTCTTGGTATTTTAATTTACAAATTTGGATCCGACCCCTAATATTGTAATTTAAATTGAAGTGAGATTAACTCATCTCCTATTTTGTTCTTCAAACGTACAAAATTAGAATCTTCTAGCCAAGTTAAATATTTCTAATAACTCTTAAATGGTTGAAAAGGCTTATTAAATAAGACTTTATGAATCTTATTAATTTATCAACTGTTTTTTTAGAATTTGTTAATAACCCAAGCGTAAAAGACAATGCCTTGGAAAATATTTAATATTATGAATGAAAGAAGATATATTATATCTGTAAATCAATTTGCAGACTTTTCGAATGCTTCAGAGGCTAGTAAAAGAAGAATTATTAAACAACAAAAGGATCCTAATAAATTTATGGTTGCATGGTATCAATTACCAAAAGCTAGAATTAAAAAATCTATTGAAAATAATTGTGATTTAGAACCTATTGTAAAAGGTATTGAAGAATTAAAGCAACGAATCCCTAAAAAGCCAAGGCAAGTTCTTGATAGAACTGTTTCTTTGGAAGCATTAAATAGATATGCTAGTATAAAACTTCCTGACTTATTGAAAAGTGTGCCTTATGAAATAATAAAAAAGGTAGAATGTAAATCTATTTTTTTAAACGGAGTAGAGATTATTATATCACCTGATGTGATTTTTAGAATAAAAGCAAATGGAAAGATTTATTTAGGGGCTGTTAAAGTTCATATTTCTAAAAACAATGTTTTTGATAACATTCAATCAAGATATATATCAAGTTTAATAAATAAATATCTTAAGGAAGTTGTAGCAAAAGAGGATGAAGAAGTTTTAGAGGAGCTTTGTTTGTCAATAGATGTATTTGGAGAGAAAGTAATTTCTGTTCCTAAAAACTTGTCTAAATCATTAGCTGAAATAGAAGTTATATGTGCAAATGTTAAGTCTGTTTGGAATGCAGCGTAAATAAAAAAAGGACCTCGTAAAGAGGTCCTAATATTAAAGTTAAATCTGGAAAATGGAAACTTCACTCCAGAACCTAATATTTATTAAAAAATTTTTACGATTCAAATATATAAAATCATTAGGCTTAAATGAAGTATCATTTTGTTTAATTTAAATTTAGTTTTATGCCTAAAAAAGGAAAAACAACTAGACACAGAAGTGCTAAGACTGGTGAATATGTTACCAAGAAGTTTGCGGAAAAGCATCCAAGTACAACTGTAAAGGAAACTAGAAAGAAATAGTTTTTTTTAATTCAAAAGCATCCCAATTGGGGTGCTTTTTTATAACTATAAATTGAAATATAGTTTAATCCAATATATTTTGTTCAGCAACGGTATTATCATTTTCAGACATTAAAGCAAAAAATTTGTCAATGTTTGGAAGAATAATAATTCTTGTGCGTCTGTTTTTTGATCTGTTTTCTCTAGAATCATTAGCTGCAACAGGCTGGTAACTACTTCTACCAGATGCAATTAATTTTTCTGGAGCTACATTATACTTTTCTTGTAGTTTACGAACAACAGATGTGGCTCTTAACACACTTAAATCCCAGTTGTCGGCAATATGTGCTGTGTTTATTGTTCTAGAATCTGTATGGCCTTCAACCATTACATCTAAACTAGGTTCAGAGTTAATAACATCAGCCAATTTTTGTAAAACTGTATTGGCTTTAGAACTTAACCTATAACTACCCGTATTAAATAGCATATTATCTGCAATAGAAATCATAACAACCGTTTCATTAATATTGACAGCAAAATCATCATTTTCATCTAAGTTGCTTTCGTTAATTGCTTTTTCAAGATTGTAAGCCACTGCTAAATTCATAGAATCCTTAAGGGTTTTAGCTTGACTAAGTTTATTAGCATCAACCTGCTTTAAGGTTTTACGCATTTTAGCCTTGGCATTGTTAGAGATAACCGCACCGTTTTCTAAGGCTTCAAATTTAGAATTGTTTTCTTCGGTAAGCACTCCAACATCTTCCTTTAAAGACACTATTTTAGTGTTGTAATTGTCAACTCTAGTTTGGATTTTTGCAAATTTAGTTTCTAAATCTTCTTTAGCAACTCTTGTTTTGGTTAATTCACTTCTAATCTGGCCATTTTCATGTTCTAAAGCCATGTATTTCTTTTTCGAAACACAAGAAAAAGTGAGGGCAACTAATAATAAAATTGAAATTTTCTTCATAATAAAAAGCTTTTGGTTTACATCATTTACGATAAAAAGAAAACTATAGACGTTAAGATGTAATTTTTTTGCTTTTGTAAGTGTTTTGGGTTTTATAACCTAAAGATTTTACATGACTTTCAAAGTATTCGTTTGTAGAAATCATTTTTTTTATTTTTGAATAAATTATTTTTAAGCTCAACATACAATTAGGGATTCCTTTTGGGTGCTGAACATTTAAATTCTCAAAATGGATTCAAAATTAAAAGAAGTTGCTCAAGTATTTTTTAAACTAGGTTGTTTTGCTTTTGGCGGTCCGGCTGCTCATATTGCAATGATGGAAGATGAAATTATTGAAAAGCGTAAGTGGCTGACTAGAGATTATTTCTTGGATTTAATAGGTACAACTAATTTAATTCCAGGTCCAAACTCTACAGAAATGACCATGCATTGTGGTTATGAACGTGCAGGTAAAGCTGGTCTTTTTGTGGCTGGTATTGCTTTTATTTTTCCTGCAACATTAATTACAGCATTGCTTGCATACCTATATGTAAAATATGGAGAATTACCTCAGGTTGAACCGTTTATTTATGGAATAAAACCAGCTGTTTTAGCCATTATAGCATCGGCCATACTAAAATTAGGGAAAAAGGCAGTAAAGAGTACTGAACTTATTATTATTGGTATACTCGTATTAGCAGCAAGTCTTTTAGGTGTTAACGAAGTTATTGCTTTGTTAAGTGCTGGCGTTTTAGGAATGTTATATTTCTATTTGAAATCTAAAACAAAATCCAATTTCTATAGCATGTCGCCTTTTCTTTTGTTTCTTGGAATTAATACAACAATAGCTAAAGTGTCAACTTTAAAACTCTTTTTAATTTTTTTAAAAGTAGGTGCTATTTTATATGGAAGTGGTTATGTGCTTTTTGCATATTTAGATGCAGAATTAGTGACTCGTGGTTTACTGACAAGAGCTGAGCTTATTGATGCTATTGCAATAGGTCAGTTTACTCCAGGACCTGTGCTGTCTACATCAACGTTTATTGGCTATCAGCTCTCAGGGTTTACAGGTGCCTTGGTTGCAACTTCTGGTATATTTTTACCTTCGTTTTTATTTGTGTTACTACTTAATCCTTTTATACCTAAAATGCAACAGTCTAAAATATTGCGGTATTTTTTAGATTCAGTTAATGTTGCAGCTGTTGCCATTATGCTTGCCGTTCTTTTTATCATGGCTAAAGAGACTCTTATTGAATGGCAAAGTATAGTTATTGCTTTATTGGCTATTATTTTAACTTTTAAAACAAAAATCAGTACTATTTGGACAATAGTTATAGGTGCTTTTTCAGGCTTTTTCTTAATAACAATCTTTTAGAAGATAAAAATAAAAAAGCCTCAATCTTATTAAGAGTTGAGGCTTTATATATAAGCTGTCCCTATTATTCCTCTTCAGAAATAGTAATAGTTGCGGGTTCTATTGAAGCGTCATGAGCATTATGGTACTCTTCCAAAAGATTCATGGTTGCTGTTAATAAATCTTTAGTTTCTAATAACAACCCAAAATATAATGTTGTGTTTTTCGGACTGGATTCTTCAGTACGGGTTCGTTCTACCTGTTTTTGAATTTTTTCAGATAGCATATTAAAAATACTGTTCTTATTATTTAAAACATTTCCAATTTGTTCAAACGAATGAGAATCAAAAGCAGATTTAGTGTCATTAAATAAAGCTTCTAAAGCATCTTCTACTTCTTTTAATTCTTTAATTTGACTAAATTTAAGTTTCTTGTGATTGTTGTTAATATGTTTATGACTTACTTTAGAAATGTATTCTAAAGATTGGGTCATATCTTGTAAATATCCTAAAATGTTAATGTAAAAGCTACTTGCTCTTAAGCTAGTTTCATCTAAGTTTTTAATAAAATAGAAGATATTATCACGTAAATTGTCTACTTCTTCAGATAATTTATCTACTTGCTTTTTATTCTTTTTAAGTAAGCTTAAATCTTGTTTTGCTAAACCGTTTACTGCATTAGAATAAATTTTATTTCCGCGTTTTACAACATTGGAAATATTTTTAGCGCTTTCAAGAATAACGCCCTGTACAGATCTGCTGCCGGTTTCTGTTAAGCTATCTTCATCTATTGTTTTTGATGCTTTGTTTTTATGTGATTTATAGTTTCTGTATAATAAGAAAGCAGTAATTAATAATAATATTGGAGTCATTACTTTAGGATTCCAGTTAATTAAGAAGACTACTGTACCCGCGGCAATAAATGCCCCAATAGCAGTTCCAAACCAACCACCAATAACATTAAGCACGCCGGCAACTCTGTAAACCGCACTTTCTCGACCCCAAGCACGATCTGCAAGTGATGTACCCATAGCAACCATAAAAGTGACATAAGTGGTAGATAATGGTAATTTCATAGATGTTGCAATGGCAATTAATACCCCGGCAACCATTAAGTTTACTGAAGCTCTAATCATGTCAAATGCAGGAGCATCAATACTCTGGTCTTTAGTTAAAGCTATAGTATCTGGTTTTTCAAAACTTTTACTTATTTTTTCTTGAATTGATTTTGGAACAATAGCTCCAAAATAGTTGGATAATGTTGATGATCCTTTAACTACAGATCTAGAAAGGGCATTAGGTTGAAATTTCTCGTGTGTATCTCCTTGTCTAGATAAGCTAATTTCTGTTTCTGCAACAGTTTTAGCTTTTTTAGATAACCAAAGCGTTAATACCATAATTGCTCCAGCTATAAAAAGTAATAATGGTTCGGCTGGCACTTTTTTATCTAATACAGCCATAGACATTGTCGTGTCCATGCCACTATCTATCCATGCTTCATAAGAATGATAAGCTGCCATGGGTACCCCAATAAAATTTACTAAATCGTTTCCAGAAAATGCTAATGCTAATCCAAATGTTCCTACGGCTATAACAACTAGTAAAACGGTTTTCTTAGTTAATTTCTCGAAGATTAATGAAAATAATGTCCAGAAAACAAAACTTCCAAGTATGATAAAAATCTCATTGCCTTCAAGTAAACCTTTTAATTCTTTATAATAAGGTGTGCCTTTTAATCCTTTTAAGAAAATAAAATAGGTTATGGCTGTTAATGCTACACCACCAAAAAGAATTCCAAAATTCTTGATTTTTTTCTCATAGTTAAATGTGAAAATGGCACGTGAAATCCACTGTACAATGGCGCCAACAGTAAAGGCTATAAAAACAGATAATAAAATTCCACTAATAATAGTTAGTGCTTTTTCTTTATTAATATAAGTTCCTAAATCAGCAAAAGTTTGAGAGTCTGTGGCACTAATTTTAATTAACGCCATAACGACTGCTGCACCTAATAAGTTAAATACAATAGAAACGGTTGTAGAGGTTGGTAAACCAAGTGTGTTAAAGAAATCAAGTAATAATATATCGGTTATCATTACTGCCATAAAAATGAGCATGATTTCGCTAAACTCAAATTGCGCAGGAACAAAAATACCTTTACGAGCAACTTCCATCATACCGCTAGAAAATACTGCTCCTATAAAAATACCTAAACTAGCTACTATCATTATTGTTCTTAAAGAAATAGCTTTAGAACCAATTGCAGAGTTTAAGAAGTTAATAGCATCATTACTAACACCAACTACAATATCAGCAACTGCTAATACAGTAATGGCAATTAACATAAATAAATAAATATTATCCATAATTTTTAATTGAAATAAGTTTGCAAATGTCTTTAGATATTTTGAGTATAACGTTATCTAATTGTTATGTTTTTTTAATGACTTAAAAATGGATGTCAAATCCAAGTCTAAAAGTAATGTTATCATCATTACCATCCAAAGATGTATAGCTAATATCAGATTGTACTTTTAATTTATGACCAACAACGAATTTGTTAAAACCAAGTGTATATTGTTTTGTTGGTAATGCAGTTGTAATAGCTTCATATTCTACAGTTGTAAAACGAGCAGCTATTTCGCAGTTGTTTTTAAATAAATAACCTGCTTGCAAGTTTAGGGCATTACCAGTTAATACAATATCTCCTGTAGGCGTAGTTCCATCTAATTCTGTTGCAATTTCATCATCGGCAGTACGTTTAGCATACTCGCCCATAAATGAAAATCCATTATATTTAAACATGGCATCTGCAAAAATGGTCGTTTGGTCTGTTTCATAAATAGAACCATCTGTTCTAATCATATAATCGCCAGCAAACCCTCTTTCTCTAACAGCATCTTGATTATAATTATAAGTAAACCCTGCCATTAATTTTGGTTTTGCTTCACGTTTTAAATCAGATTGACTATAGTCGCCTTTTGATTTAAATTTACCAAAAGGTAAAAACTCGAGTCTTGCTGTATATTGTAATCCGCCTTCATTGCCTTCAGTAACATTTCTTCCTTCACCTTGCGAAATTGAAAATTTTTCACGCATCAAAAAATGACCACCTAAGTTTGTTTTGTGGCGCAATTGAATTCCTAAATCACGGTCTATATTAAAACGGCTATTTAATAAAGAACGGTCAACCAATTGAAGGTTAGCCGAAGATACTACACGCTCTACGTTACCAGGAAGTTTTGTCTGTCCTGCCCATAATTCCCAATTTCCAGAAAAATTCCACATAATAACAGCATCTAAGATGTATCGAGGGGTATTTCTGTTAAAATCATTAGCACCAGAAATATCTCTGTTAGATAGCCCTAACTCTAATTTGTATTTTAATTTTGGGCTATAAGCAAAACCATCAAATTTTAAACGTGATCGACGCACGATAAAATTATGTTCTGGACTTCCATATTGGTTGCCATCATGATCCCATGAAGATATGGAGCGAACTTGAAATCGAGGTGCAAATTTAATACTAAAAGAACTGTCCTTTGCAACAAAGTTAATTAGGCCTTTACCAAAAGAGGTGTCGCTAATTTCTTGAGCTTTAATTTGAGTAAGTACGGAAATAGCTAGAATAGCTATTATACTAAGTTTTAGTTTCATTGTATTATTAGTTTTTGTCGCTGCAAATAACTATATCCAATGTTAACTTAATGTTTCCAAATGATTAATTTTATAACAAAAAAGACTGCCTTGGCCCAAGGCAGTCTCATTAGAAATCATGATAATGTAGTCGACAAAAACTAATAGATTATATGAAATACTAATTAATTAGTCTTAAGACATTACAAATGTCGAGGTTTAAGGTAATCTAAACGTAAACCCTATATTAAGTAATTATTAATATTTCAATGTTAAATATTTAATTATAAATTGCTTAAAATAAGAATGTTACGGTTTTAGTGTTAATTTAATGTTACGTGAAAGTTGTGTAAACGTTACCTATTATTTATCTTTGTATTATAATGTTAAAACCCCCATAATTATGAAGAAATTATTATTTGTTTTTGCCTTTTTAATTACTGTGGTCTCTTTTGGACAAAAAGAAAGAGAATTAAAACTTAATAAAGACACAAATTTAATTGATGTTGTTTATTATCATGACAATGGTGTTGTAAGCCAAACAGGCTCTTACACAGCAGATGGTAAATTACAAGGTGTTTGGTTAAGCTTTAACACAGAAGGCAAGAAAACAGTTTCTGCAAATTATGATAATGGAAAAAAAGTCGGCAAATGGATTTATTGGATTGACGGGACTAAAAAAGTCGTCAATTATGAAAATAATGTCGCTTCGCTATAATTGATATAGTAAAGTGAACGCATAAAAAAAGCATCCTGAAAATCAGGATGCTTTTTTTATGCTTATGGTTTGTTATTTAACTAGTTTCCTACGGTCCAGTTTGCTCCCCAAGTAGCATAATCTGTACCAGTTGCATTTCCTATACCTGTCATGAAATCTGCGTCAGCAAAAGTATCACCAGTATCGTTTTTAAGTTGTACGGTTACATCGGTAAAAGTTACATTTGTTACATCTAAATCTCCATTAATAACTCCAGTACCTGTTGGGTTATTGCTGTTTGCTCCAGTATCGCCATCTAAATCAAATCCTTCTGCAAAGCCTTCAATTAATATATTGTTAAATATACCTTGAGTACCAGCTCTAAGTCTTATAGCTTCATTTCCTGTACTAGAACCTAAACCTACAATGGTAACATCTGTTACTATTGGTTTAGACCAGAATTTAGGGCTAGATAAGTTTCCTATATCGGTATTATAACCATCACACTCAAAACCTTTATCGTGATCTGCTCCATGCTTAACATAAGCGTTGGTTACTTTACCTGTAAAACCTTCAGTCCAGTCAATAGAATCATCTTGAGCATTAATAACAACGGCATAGTTTACTTCTACATTACCTCCAAAAAACTCGATACCATCATCTGCACCTTCATAGGCTTGAATGTAATCTACTGTTGTACCAGCACCTACACCATAAAAAGAGAATCCGTTGTTTTCAGAAGACCCATCAGCAGCACCTCCAGAATATTCTACTCGGACATAACGAAGTATTCCTGAACTATCAGAAGTTTCCGTTCCACCGTATGGTAAGCTTCCTATTTCAGATGTAGAAGTTGCTGTACCTGTTACAGAATTAATAGGTGCTTTTCCTAAGATAATTAAACCACCCCATTGTCCTGCAGCTGGGTTTGCAGAACCAGAAGTCATAACAATTGGTTTAGCAGCAGTACCATTAGCAATTATTTTTGCACCTTGCGAAATAGCAATGTAAACATCGGCACCAGTTGCTACAGCTTTAATCGTTACACCTTCACCAATTATTAAATTAGCACCGTCAGCCATAATTACTGGACCACTAATGGTATATGTTTGATCTGCATCTAACACTAAATCTGAAGAATATTCAGCAGCACTAATAGCTATTTCTTCGCCACTACCGCTATCGGTTCCACCATTATTGTTGTTAATTACACTGTTGTCGGTAATATTGATATCGGCAGTATCATCTGTTGAGCAAGAGTTAAAAAGCAATGCCGTAATTGCTAATCCTAATAATAAATTATTTTTCATCGTTTCTAAGTTTTATTTTTTTGTTATTGTTAATTATTGCGTTTAAAATTTGTATTTTAATTGTAAGCCTATGTTCATTCCTTTTTTATAATCGGACACATCTTTTCCGTTAGGAGATGTCACCACTATATTACCTTGAGTTGTTTCTCTTATATAAGTAATCTTTGGATCTAATAAGTTTTTTGCAGCGAAGTTAATTTCGAAGTTTTCACCTATTTTATTTTTTAGAATAAAATCTAAAGTAGGCACCCCTTTTTCAATAACATTTCCTAATTGTCCTGAGCCTAAAGCATCAATTCTATCAGAAAAATATGAAAAGGCTAAGGTTGCCATAGGTTTGTAGTTTTCAAATGATGAAGGCGAATAACTAATATCTGTATTTAGAATTAGAGGAGACGCACCTTGTAGTTCTTCTTTGTCTTTAACAAAGCTTACATTAAAATTGCTTCCAATAATATCGCTATATAAATCTTGCTCTGTATGCATATAGGTTGCATTTAAGCCAAATGAAAGTTCTGGGTTGTCATCTTCATTAACAATAATATTTTTTCTAATTTCTGCTTCTATACCATAAATTTGGGCTTTCTCTCCAGTTCTAAAAAAACGTTGCGTACCCGTGGCATCAAAAGCAACAACTTGGTTAATAGGATCTTCTATTTGTTTGTAAAATGCTCCAATAGAGATTAATTCAGATTTCGTTACAAACCATTCGTACTTTAAATCAATGTTTAAGATTGTAGAATACGAAACGTCTTTTACATTGGTATAGTTAACCCCTTCTTTTTGACCTAATAAATCGGGGTTACCACCTATACGTTGAGATACACTTTCGTAAACAAAAGGAGCAACCTCTTTAAATTCTGGTAAGGATATGGTTTGACTGGCAGAAAAACGCAGGTTTTGATCCTCGTTTAAAGCATATTTTAAACTGATGCTAGGTAAGTACAACACTTCCGATGCGCTAATATTATCATTTCCATTAACACCAAGGTTAATAACATCGTATTCAATAAATTGGTCAAATGATTCTATTCTAACACCAGGTACAACAAGCCATTTTTCACCAAAATTAATTTCAGCATTAAAATAACCTGCATAAATATCCAGCTTCCCTTTATAGGTGTTTTCATCTAAACCTGGTCTGTTTGTATTACCAAGGTTTGGATAAGGTTTAATGACTTTAATTTCATAAGTACCTTCATTGTTTGTTAAATTTAAATTCTCTAAAGAAAAGAAGCTATTTAAATCGTTAACATCGGCTATGCCACTATTATCAATAATATCGTAACCATATCTTACATTATTAAAACGACGTTCTTTTGTTCTGGCATTATAACCAAAGTTTAGTTTGATTTTTTCTGTAGCTTTATAAGCTAAGTTTAAGCGTCCGTTAAGTTCTTCATCCTGTATGTCTTGGAAATAACGCTGATTATCAAAATCGACATTACTATAAAATATTGGGTTTGTATTTGGGTCATTATCCAGAGCGAATTGATAGTTTTCAAAACTTAAACGTTTTCTGTCCGGTTCATGAGCATTTACAAAGTTGTGTCCAAAGCCCCAATCAATATCTATTTTGTCAAATTTATGTGTTCCAATAAGTTGGTTTACATAGATTAGATTTTCGTTAAATTGAATATTTTGCTGGAAGAAACCTTCGTCAGTATTTGCAATAGCATCCCTATTACGTCCTTTTCCATCAATACCAAAATAACCAACTTTATCTGATGAACTATTTACAAATAAGGAGTTAAACTTTAAAGTATTGCTGCTATCTATTTTATAAATAATAGAGGCCATAGCTGTTGTGGTTGTGCCGTACTCAAACTCTTCGGCTTCCTCAAAAGCTTTTTTCTCAACGTTTGTGTAATCTACGTTAGCCCCTTTTCTGTATTGAAAGTCATTTTCAAAAGAGCCTGTACCATAAAAACTAAGTTTTGACCCGTTTTCAAAAGTGAATGATTTTCCAAAAGACCCTCCAAAATTGGTATTAATTGGAGTTCCAGCATCAACAGGGTCAAATCCATGTGATAAAATAACAGCAAAAGGGTCATGCGCATATCTGTTATAAAACCCAAAATGACCAGTCCCTTCACTTCTAACAAAATCTTTATTAACCGCATTGGTGTTTATAGAAGATCCCATTCCGAAGTTAAAAAAGCCTTTCCCTTTGTAGTCTTTTGAAGAGATATCTACATTGCCAGCAGCAAAATCAGAGTAAAATTTTGATGAATATGCTTTACTAATGGATACATTTTCAATAACATCAGATGAAAATAAATCTAGATCAATGTTTTTCTTGCTTACATCGTTAGATGGTAATGATAAACCATTCATAGTTGTGTTTAAGTATCGATCACCTAAACCACGTACATAAACATTACTTGAACCTTCTTGTTTAGAAACTCCAGAAATTTTTGCAACTGCACCAGCAGCATCACTAACCCCTTTTCTTTCTAATTCTACTGCTCCAATACTTTGCTTAATTTCAACCGCTTTTTTTTGGTCTAGTAATAAAGCGGTTTCACTTTCTCTTTTAGTTGTTGTGGTAATAACAACTTCATCTAAAGAAGCGGCACTTGCAGCCATTATAGCATTAACTTCAATAGTGTTCCCCGCAGTAATTTCCACAGAAACTTCTTGAGTTTCATAACCAACAAAACTTAATATTAAAGTATAAGATCCTACTTCTAAATCATTAAAAGCGTATAGCCCATCAAAATCTGATGTCGTTCCTTTTGTCGTGCCTTTTATTAAAACATTAGCAAAGGCTAAAGGCTCATTATTGTATTCTTTATCTGTTAATTTTCCAACAACAGAACCTGTGTTCTGAGCAAATGAAAATAGCGAGGTAAACAGTATAAATAATAGTATAAATTTTTTCATTAGTATATTTAAATTTCTCGTTGCAAAGAAACCATCGTATTGTAAATAACGTGTTATCTAAGGATTAAAGAACCGTAATAAAAGCGTTAGGGTAATGTTAACTAAAACGCATATGTTTTCATTCTTGATTACATTTAGTTAACATTGAAAATCTAATGGATTGGTTTGGAGAAAGGAATGGTACGCAAAGTAAGTTTTTAAGATTTCTTTGATAGTTGATACAGGCCATTATAGGAGCATAAAAAGCAGCTTTCTTTTAACTGAAAGCTGCTTTATAAAAGGTCTTTATTGCTAACTAAACAACAAATAAAATTTAACTAAACTAATTGTTTGAAGTAGAAGACGTACTATGGTCAGTACTGGCCATAGTTGAAACTAAATCTTCTAAAGATATGGTGCTTGCTTGTAAAGCTAATTTAATAGGCGATGATTTTCCAGAAATAACTTTAGTTTGCATTTCTTTGGTGTCATAGCCTACAAAACTAAATACTAAGGTATACGTGGCATCATTTAAATTTTCAAACTTAAACGATCCATTTTCATCAGATAAAACTTCTGCGCCAGTTTCTTTAATGGAAACTTTAGCAAACATTAAAGGGTCGTTATTAGATTCAAAATCCAATAAGTTACCGTTTATAGAGCCCGTATCCTGTGCATAAGCTAATGCAGAGATAAAAAAGAAGGCTATGTATATAATATGTTTCATGTGTTAATCTTAATTACGATGCAAAAATACGCTCAGAACTCACAATCATGTGTTACCAAATTATTAAACAACTATGATTAAAAGGTTACCTTAATGTTAAGCGATTTTTTATTTAAATTTTAATAGGAAATGTTATCTTGCCTACACATAAATTTTTACCATGAACTGGGAACAACTACTATCCTTAAAACGCTTTGGCGACACTAATAAACGCATACGAAAAGAACAAGACGAAACCCGATTGGGTTTTGAGGTTGATTATGATCGTGTTATTTTTTCTTCGGAATTCAGGAGCCTTCAAGATAAAACCCAAGTTATACCATTGTCTCAAACCGATTTTGTGCATACGCGTTTAACACATAGTTTAGAAGTTAGTGTCGTTGGTAGGACTTTAGGGCGTCGTGTTGGGAAAAGGTTATTAGAAAAACATCCACATTTACAAAATATACATGGTTATCAAATCAATGATTTTGGAGCTATTGTTGCCGCTGCATCATTAGCACATGATATTGGAAACCCACCGTTTGGACATTCTGGTGAAAAAGCCATTGGCGAATTTTTTAAAACGGGTAATGGTAAACCATTTAAATCGCAATTAACAGAAAAGGAATATCAAGATTTATGCGATTTTGAAGGCAATGCCAATGGATTTAAAATTTTAACCGAAAGCAGGGCAGGACGCGACGGCGGATTACGATTAAGTTACGCTACACTAGGTGCGTTTATGAAATACCCAAAAGAATCCCTTCCTAAAAAACCAACCAAACATATAGCCGATAAAAAATATGGCTTTTTTCAGTCTGAAAAAGAGGCTTTTGTGGATGTGGCCAATGAGCTGGGTTTAGTGAAACGAAGCGCTAAAGATTTGAGCTTTTCCAGACATCCTTTGGCATTTTTAGTAGAAGCTGCTGACGATATTTGTTATACCATTATCGATTTTGAAGATGGTATTAATTTAGGACTTATTCAAGAAGAATTTGCTTTGGAATATCTATCTAAAATAATTAGAGACAATATTAGACCAGAAAATTATTATGCCCTTTCAACCAAAGAAGATCGCGTAGGTTACTTGCGTGCTTTGGCTATAGGTTCGCTTATAAACGAAGCTGTTGATATTTTTATGAAATACGAAGACGCTATTTTAAGTGGCGATTTTGATTGCGCTTTGTTAGATAAAAGTAAATATGACGCACAAATAAATGATATTATTAAAATAAGTGTAGAAAATATCTATCAGTCTACAGAGGTTGTAGATAAGGAAATAGCGGGCTATGGTGTTATAAATACCCTATTAAATACCTATACCGATGCGGTAAACAACTGTTTTAATAATACAGGTTCCAATTATGATAAACTTATTTTAAAAGGCTTGCCAAAAACAATTAAGGCAGATGATTCTAGTTTGTATAATCGTTTATCTAGTGTTTGTTATTACGTATCCCTTTTATCAGATAGCAAAGCCATTATGGAATACAAAAAGATAAAAGGCATAGAATTTTAGGATTTTTATTAAAGTATATGCCTGCAATGCCTGTATGCAAAAAAGAAAAAAGATATAGCGCACCAGCTTATTTTAATATTTTCCAAGCGCATTCCAGATGCCCCAGAAAACAGCGCCACTATTTTCTTTTTTAGAATCGGTGTTAGTAATAAATATGCGCCCTGTTTTAGTTTCTGAATCAAAAAACATCATGGTATTAGTTCCAGGGTCGCCACCAGTATGTCCAATAACATGGTATGGCAATTCTTTTTCTATAAAAAGACCAACGTTATAATTCTTTTTGCTCTCAAAAGCCTGTTCATCTAATTGCGATTTAAAAAAGGCGTTGTAACTATTTGAATTCAAAATAGTACCATGTCCAGAATAGCCTTTTATCAATTCTGTTAAGAATTTACCCAAATCTGTACTTGAAGTAATGAGTCCACCATCAGGATACGAGAGAATTTTATAATAGGGCAACTCTTCATTATCAAAATATAATTTTGAATAGTTCGTATGATCAACATCTTCAAAAAACCAACTTGTTGAAGACATCTGTAAAGGCTTAAATATATGATCTCTTGTGAATTCATTAAAGGGTTTTTTCGTAGCAGATTCAATAACTAACGCACATAAAGCAGCGCCTATATTGCTATATTCATAGACGGCGCCAGGTTTTCTTTTTGAAAATGTGGAAGCGTTATAAAACAAACCATCTTTCTGTAAAATTTTACCTAAGTATTCCTTTAGAGGTATCCAGTTTTTTGATGGATTTTGATAATACAATCCATATTTTTCTTTGAGGTTCTCAGCTAAAGGGATATCATCTTTATTCACATAACAGGTTTCCATATAAATATCAGTATCAACAATGGAACTGGTATGCGTGGCTAATTGTCTAATGGTAATGAGTTCATTTGGATGATTTGGGTTTATAACCTGAAATGGCAAATGGGTATTGATAGGGTCATCTAAATCAATAACATTCATTTCTTTAGCTTTTAAAAGCGCTGCGCCAATAAACACTTTAGAAATAGAGGCGATGTTTATAATCGTATTTTCGGTATATTTTTTCTTTTTATTGACATTAGCATAACCAAATCCTTGATTGTAAATTATACCTGTTGTATCCACAATAGTAGCAGCAAATCCATTAAAAACGCCGGTATTGTATAAACTATCCATTTCTTTATGGAAAGCGTTAGATGCTAAATCAGTCGTTTTTTTATTTGTCCTGTTTTGGCAAGAACAACATAAAATCAAGGATAAGATAAAAATTGTGTTTTTCATTTTTCTATGGGTTTCTTTTAAAGATGCGCATTTTTTTTATTGTTACAGTTTATGGGAAAATAAAGTTCTGTTTTAATACTGAAACAGATTTAGAACCAATACCGTTTAAGTATTAACTCAACCCCGTATTTTTATACTAATGCTTTGAAATACTGTTTTAAACTTTCAATATCTAAGCCAACAGATTTTTGTAGCTCGGTTATGCTACCATGTTCAATAAACATATCTGGAATGCCCAAGGTTTTAATGCTGACACTGTAATTATGGGTTGATACAAATTCTAAAACAGCACTTCCAAAGCCCCCTTTTATGGCGTTATTTTCAACAGTAACAACCGTGTTATACGTTTTTAAAATGCTGTGTAGTAGCGTTTCATCCAAAGGTTTTACAAAGCGCATATCGTAATGCGAAATATCTAGACTTTCAATAGCTTTAGAAACATTTTTAGCCATACTACCAATACTTAAAATTGCTATATGCTTCCCTCTTTTAAGTGGCGTGCCTTTACCAATTTCAATTTTAGAAAATGGTTGTTTCCAATCTATAGTCACGCCTCGTCCTCTTGGATAACGAATAGCAATAGGTAATTCTAACCCTAACTGAGCGGTATACATTATGTTGCGTAATTCAACCTCATTTCTAGGCGCAAAAACAATAAGGTTTGGAATACACCTTAAATACGATAAATCGAAAACCCCATGATGCGTAGCACCATCCTCGCCAACCAAACCAGCACGGTCTAAACAAAAAATAACAGGCAGTTTTTGCAACGCCACATCATGAATAATCTGGTCGTAAGCACGCTGTAAAAAAGTTGAGTAGATGTTGCAAAACGGCATGAGTCCTTGTGTTGCCATTCCTGCTGCTAATGTTACGGCATGTTGCTCGGCAATCCCAACATCAAAAGCACGTTCTGGGATGGCGTCCATCATGTATTTTAACGAACTTCCGGTGGGCATTGCGGGGGTAATACCCACAATATTTTTATTTTGTTTAGCAAGCTCAACAATAGTATGTCCAAAAACATCTTGATATTTAGGTGCTAATACCGCATTGGATTTAGCTGGTAAATCTCCAGTTTTAGCATCAAATTTTCCTGGTGCGTGGTACTTCACTTGGTCAGCTTCGGCTTGTCTTAAACCTTTTCCTTTAGTAGTTATAACATGTAAAAACTTAGGGCCTTTTACTGTTTTTAACCTAATTAGTTCCGAAATAATTGTATCCATATCATGCCCGTCAATAGGGCCTGAATAATCAAAATTTAAAGCTTCAAAAATATTATCTTGTTTTTGGGTGCCTTTTTTAACGTTGGTTAAATACATTTTTAAAGCACCTACGCTTGGGTCTATGCCAATAGCATTATCGTTTAAAATAACCAACAAATTAGCATCCGTTACACCGGCATGGTTTAAACCCTCAAAGGCCATACCACTGGCAATGGAAGCATCACCAATTACAGCAATATGGTGTTTGTCTTCGCCTTTTAATTGTGAGGCAATGGCCATGCCTAAAGCTGCAGATATAGACGTGGAGGAATGCCCAACGCCAAACGTATCATAGTCACTTTCATTACGCTTCGGAAAACCGCTTATACCATCAAGTTGCCTATTGGTATGGAAATTAGTTTGTCGCCCCGTTAAAATTTTATGTCCGTAGGCTTGATGTCCAACATCCCAAACCAATTGGTCTTCTGGAGTATTGAAAACATAATGTAAGGCTATGGTTAACTCTACAACGCCTAAACTGGCTCCTAAATGCCCTTCTTTTGTAGCCACAATATTAATAATAAAATCACGTAACTCTTGTGCAAGTTGAGCTAAGTCTTTTTGATTTAAAAGGCGGAGTTCTTTAGTGGATTGTAATGTATTTAAAAGGTTGTTTTGCACGAGACAAAAGTACATGAATTTATTATTTTTCTATTCAATAATAATTTTGAAAATAGATATAATATTTGAGTTTTTCATGCGTATTTATTATAAGAAGCAGGCTTGGTAATGCTTAAGACGCTTTTTTTATAAACGTCAAAATTATTGAATACGTAGTAATTTTGCATTAAGATTATTTTTTTTACAAAGATATAGCTATATTTGAACGACTAATTCAAAAAAAATAATTATGAAAAAAGATTACAAGAAATTTGTTGTGCTTACTTTTTTGTTGGCATTTACTTTCTCCGTTGCTGGGCAAAGTGCTTTAAGTAAGTCCAAATATGGAGCTATTATTTCAAGTTACCTTCAAGATAGTAATAAAACTTCAAAACTATCGAGTACAGATTTAGAGGATATTTATGTTACTAAAGAAATGCTTTCTAAAAAGACAGGTATTGCAAATGTGTACTTAAATCAAAGGTATCAAGGCATCAAGATTTTTAATGCCGTTTCTAGTGTTGGAATAAAAAATGATAAGGTTTTTCATTTTACTGATAAATTCAAATCTGATATTAAAAACAAAATTAATGCAACCACACCTGCTTTAAATGAAGAACAAGCTATTCAAAAAGCCGCATCTCATTTTAAATTAGGTTCCATAGGCAGTATTCAAGCTATTGAGCAACAAGAAGAAAAGCTTGTGTTTTCTAAAGGCAGTGTATCTCAAGAAAGTATTCCAGTAGAACTGGTTTATTTTCAACTGAAAGATGGGTCTTTAAGATTGTCTTGGGATTTAAGTATTTATACGTTAGATAGTAAACACTGGTGGAGCATAAGAGTAGATGCTGTAACTGGCGAGGTTTTAAATGCTAATGATTGGGTGGTTAGTTGTAATTTTGGTGGAGACCATACCGAACATGGTGTTCATCATACCAAAAAGTCAAAAGGTGTTTCGTTTGACCTTTTTAAAGCAAATAACTTTTCAGTATCTGATGGCTCTGAATATACTGTTTTTCCTATACCTGTTGAGAGCCCAAATCATGGCAGTAGACAAGTCGTTTCTGAGCCTGCTGATGATATAGCTTCGCCTTTTGGGTGGCATGATGATGATGGTGTAGATGGTCCTGAATATACGACTACACAAGGAAATAATGTTATAGCGCAATTAGATGATGATGGAAATAATGGTGATGGACTTTTAGCAGAAGGAACGGCAAGTTTAGATTTTAACTTTGCGTTGGATTTGAATGAGGATGCTGCAGCAAGTCCAGAAGCAGCCATTACAAATTTATTTTACATGAGTAATATCATGCACGATATTTGGTATCAATATGGGTTTGACGTTGAGAGTGGTGCTTTTCAAACAAAACATTATCAAAGGGTTAATTCTGCAGGAGCTGGTGATCCGGTTAATGCTGATGCACAAGATGGTAGTGGTGTGAATAATGCAAACTTTGGTACAGGTCCAGATGGGAATTCCCCAAGAATGCAAATGTTTCTATGGTCGAAACCAGATGGTCTACCTTTAACTATTAATACAAGTTCAGTTGCTGGTATATATGGAGGAGTCCCTGCAGCTTTTGGAAACCCTTTACCAGACAAAAATACGCCTTTAACAGGAGATTTAGTTTTAATTGTAGATGATAACAGTGGTAGTTCAACAGATGCTAATGATGCATGTGATCCGCTTTTAGGTGCAGGGGCACTGTCTGGAAAAATAGTAGTAATAAGAAGGGGAGAATGTGAGTTTGGAGTTAAGGTGTTAGCGGCAGAGAATGCTGGAGCAGTTGCTGTTATAATGGTTAATAATGTAGCTACTGACCCTATTGCTATGGGAGCTGGTGCTGAAGGTGATAATGTTACTATTCCGTCTTTAATGGTAAGTCAATCGGATGGAGAAGCTATAATAGCTGCATTATCTAGTGAGTCTATAAATGCATCTTTGGTGCTTCCAGATAGATTAGATGGAGACTTTGATAATTTAGTTATTGGACATGAGTATGGGCATGGTATTTCAAACAGGTTAACTGGAGGTGGTTTTAATACGGATTGTTTACCAGTTTGTACTGAGCGAGATGCCGATGGGTTTTGCGTACCAGCAACAAACACAGAACAGATGGGTGAAGGGTGGTCTGACTTTTTTGGGTTGATGATAACCATGAAATCAAGCGATTTGCCTTCAGATGCTAGGGGTATTGGAACTTTTGTTTCTAGTGAACCTACAGATGGTCCAGGTATTAGACCATTCCGTTATAGTCCTGATACGAGTGTAAACCCTTTAACTTATGATGATACAAATAATACGGCTAGTATTAGTGCGCCACATGGCGTAGGCTCTGTTTGGTGTACCATGCTGTGGGATTTAACGTGGAAGTATATTGAAAAATATGGTTTTGATTCAGACTTTTATTATGGAACAGGAGGAAATAATAAAATTATGCAAATCGTTATGGATGGTCTTAAGTTACAGCCTTGTAATCCAGGATTTGTTGATGGAAGAGATGCTATTTTAGCAGCCGATATGGCATTAACAGGCGGTGAAGACCAATGTATGATTTGGGAAGTATTTGCTGCCCGTGGTTTAGGGTTAAATGCCGATCAAGGCGATTCTTTGTTAAGAACAGATCAAGTAGAAGATTTTACTATGCCAGATCCTGCAGACGCCTCTTTAGCTAATTGTACAACATTAAGTACAGCGGCATTAAATTCTAAGGTTTATAGAATATATCCAAACCCTGCTATTAATAGATTAACCGTTAGAGTAAGTCAGAGTTTAGGTGATGTAACCATTACTTTAGTTGATATTAATGGTAGAAAAGTACTCTCTAAAGAAGCTTCTTTAATTGATGAGGTTGAATTAAATACGAGTACTTTACAATCAGGACTTTATATTTTAAATATAGAAAGTGATTTTATAAATGTTAATGAGAAAATCATTATAAATTAAGATTTTTAGTATTTCATTTCAAAAAAAGGCAAATAATATATTTGCCTTTTTTTATTTTTACAGCTATGATAGAACCTTTTGATGATGTTCATTTTATGAAAAAAGCCCTTCAAGAGGCTGAGGCTGCTTTTGAAAAAGGCGAAATTCCTGTGGGTGCCATAATTGTTATTGATAACAAGATTATTGCTCGCGGACATAATTTAACAGAAACCTTAACCGATGTTACGGCACACGCCGAAATGCAAACCATTACCGCAGCAGCCAATTTTTTGGGTGGTAAGTATCTTAAAAATTGCACCCTGTATGTCACGTTAGAACCCTGCCAAATGTGTGCTGGGGCTTTATATTGGAGTCAGATTTCTAATATTGTTTATGGGGCTAGAGATGAAGAGCGCGGTTGTATTAACCTGAAAACGAAGTTACATCCTAAAACACATATAAAAGGTGGCGTTTTAGAGGACGAAGCTTCAGCACTCTTAAAACGGTTTTTTATAGAAAAACGAAATTTGAATTGACTTTCATTACCCTGAACTTGTTTCAGAATAATTCACATATTTTGTTAGCTCTGTCTATTGACTTACAGATGTCCAAATATTAGTACTTTTTATTACGTTGATTGTCACGCATTTTATCTAAGTTTTCTTTAGTGAGCACATAGTCTTTTGGGTCTTTGTCTTTCCATCTGTAATAAGAAAATAATGGAAAAACAACCAAAAAAAGACCGGCAACACCAAACCCAATGAGTTTTTGGGAGTATGCTACATCTAATGTAAAACCTAAGATAATACTTGTAAATACAGCAATAGTTAATATTAAGATAAGATATTTCATGACTTATAAAGATGCTATTGAAATAATTAAATACAATTATAGGTTTCTATTTGGTGAATTTAATCAATTGCCGTCTATAGGCCGTTAATAATTTAGATTTTGAAATATAACCATAATATTTCCCATCTTTAATTACTGGTAAATTCCAAGCACCACTAGCTTTAAAATTATCCATAATGTCTTGCATCGAATCTTCATCATAATCAATAATACCAGCATCGGCATGCATTAAACTTGAGGCTTCAACTTTATCATAAAGATCAGCATCAAACATCATATGCCTGATATCGTCTAAACGAATAACTCCTAAAAATTCATGAGCATCATTAACAACAGGAAAATGGTTTCTAGAGGATTTTGCAACGGCTTTTTTTAGAATATCGCCAAGTTTCATTTCAGGTTTAAGTACAATAAAGTTAGTTTCAATAACCTTATCAATATCTAAAACCATGAGGACATTTTGGTCTTTATCGTGGGTCATTAATTCGCCACGCTGTGCAAGTTTAAGGGTGTAAATAGAATGCGACACATAATATTTTGTAATGGCAAACGAAATTGCAGATACAATCATTAATGGTACAAAAAGTTCATAACCACCTGTAATTTCAGCAATAAGAAATATAGCGGTCAATGGCGCGTGAAGCACTCCTGCCATTAATCCTGTCATCCCAATTAAGGTGAAATTGGATTCGGAAACATGAAAATCCAGACCAATATTATTAATAATCTTGGCAAACACATTCCCCAAAACATTCCCCATAACCAATGTTGGAATAAAAACACCGCCAACGCCGCCTGCTCCAAAAGTCGTGGTCATGGCAATGGCTTTAAATATACCAATACCCATTAAAAGACCAATAACAATCCAGATATTGGATAAATCTAAATTAAAAGGGGTATTGCCAATAGCAGCTAGATGATCGCCTTTAAGTAAATTGTTCATAATACCGTAACCTTCTCCGTAAAGTGGCGGGATAAAATATAACATGGTGCCAATGGCTAATCCACCAACCAATAATCTTAATGCTCTACTTTTAAATTGTTTGAAAAAGTTGGTAATACCAAAAAACACTTTTGAAAAGTAGACTGACGCTAATCCTGTTACTAAAGCTAAAAGCACATAAAAGGCAATATCGTTAACTTCAAATTTATCGGTTAATTCAAATCGAAGTAAAACGTCCGTTCCCAAAAACAGGTATGAGGTTACAACAGCCGAAACAGAGGCTAATAAAAGCGGCACTAAAGAGGTAAAGGCAATGTCTAAACTAAATATTTCAATAGCAAAAATAATAGCTGCTATTGGCGCTTTAAACATAGATGCCATAGCTCCTGCAACGGCACAGCCTATTAAAAGCATGCGCGTTTTTGTATTCATATGGAACAGTCTAGCGGCATTGGAACCTAAGGCAGAGCCCACACTAACCGCAGGGCCTTGTAATCCTACAGAACCACCAAAACCAGCTGTTAAAGGGGCTGTAATTAAAGCCGCAAAAATGTTATACCTTGGAATAATGCCATTTAATTTTGAGATGGCATACAAGGTTGATGAAATACCATGTCCTATATGTTTTTTTAACCAGGTTTGCTTAATGATATAAACCAACAGTAACCCAATTATTGGGAAAATAAAATAAAGGGAATTCTGGTAGTTATTGAAAAAATCCAATTCGAAAAGTAACCGAATGTAGTGTGTTAAGTTTTTGAGTACAACCGTTCCCATACCTGCTAAAAAGCCCACTAAAATACTAAGAACATAAACAAATTGCCGTTCTGAAATATGTTTGTATTTCCAGATTAGAAATTTGCGTAATAGTTTTTTGGTTGTGAAAGACATTTATAAATTTACTAAAAAATCCTGCGTTTTGCAGGATTTTAAAATTATGATTTCAAATTAAGTTTTAAACTTAGTTCTGTTAATTGTTCATCATCAATTGGAGCAGGAGCGTCAATCATGACATCGCGTCCAGAATTGTTTTTAGGGAAAGCAATAAAATCCCGAATGGTTTCTTGACCGCCAAGTATAGCAACCAATCTGTCCAATCCAAAAGCTAAACCACCGTGTGGAGGTGCGCCATATTGAAAAGCATCCATCAAGAAACCGAATTGTGCTTTGGCTTCTTCTTCAGTAAATCCTAAATGCTTAAACATAATGGCTTGGGTTTCTTTATCGTGAATACGAATAGAACCACCACCAATTTCGTTTCCATTTAATACTAAATCGTAGGCATTGGCTTTGACTTCGCCTGGGTTTGTATCTAACAACTCTAATTGCCCTGGTTTTGGAGATGTGAATGGATGGTGCATCGCGTGGTAATGCCCTGTTTCTTCATCTAACTCTAAAAGTGGGAAATCAATAACCCAAAGTGGCGCAAATACTTTAGGGTCTCTTAAACCTAAACGTTCTGCTAATTCCATACGTAAGGCACTTAATTGCGCACGCACTTTGTTTTTATCGCCAGAAAGCACACAGATTAAATCACCCGGTTTGGCTCCTGTAACTTCAGCCCATTTGGCTAAATCGTCTTGGTCATAAAATTTATCGACTGATGATTTGTAGCTTCCATCGTCATTACAGCGCGAATACACCATACCTAAGGCGCCAACTTGTGGGCGTTTAACCCAGCTAACGAGCTTGTCTATTTCTTTTCTGGTATAACTATTTCCTCCAGGAACTGCTATTCCAACAACCAATTCAGCATTATTAAAAACTCCAAAATCTTTATGCTGTGCAACAGCATTTAATTCGCCAAATTCCATTCCAAAACGAATGTCTGGTTTATCGTTTCCGTATAAACGCATGGCATCGTCAAATAATAGTCTAGGGAATTTTTTAATGTCAACACCATTTACTTCTTTTAATAAATGACGTGTTAAGCCTTCAAAAACATTTAAAATATCTTCTTGCTCAACAAAGGCCATTTCACAATCTATTTGTGTGAATTCCGGTTGTCTATCAGCTCTTAAATCTTCATCTCTAAAGCATTTTACAATCTGAAAATATTTATCCATGCCACCAACCATAAGCAATTGCTTAAAGGTTTGAGGCGATTGAGGCAGGGCGTAAAATTGACCTTCATTCATACGCGAAGGCACTACAAAATCACGAGCACCTTCTGGTGTCGATTTAATTAAATAAGGCGTTTCAACCTCTATAAAACCTTCATTGGAAAGATAATTTCTAACCTCTTGAGACACTTTAGACCTGAAAATCAAACTGTCTTTAACGGGATTACGACGAATATCTAAATAACGATATTTCATTCTAATATCTTCGCCACCATCAGTTTTATCTTCAATAGTAAAAGGAGGAAGTAATGATGCGTTTAAAACAGTTAGTTTAGAAACTAATATTTCAATATCTCCAGTTGGTATATTCGGGTTTTTTGAAGCCCGTTCAATAACGGTTCCCTTGACTTGAATTACAAACTCACGACCTAAGTTTTGAGCTTGTTCTATTAATGTTTTAGAGCTGCGTTCTTCATCAAAAACGAGTTGTGTAATGCCATAGCGGTCTCGTAAATCTACCCAAACAATAAACCCTTTATCTCTAGATTTTTGAACCCAACCTGAAAGGGTTACTTCTGTATTAATGTTAACGGCTGTTAATTCGCCACAATTATGACTTCTGAACATAGTAAAATTTTGATGTGCAAATTTAAGGAAATACAATAGAGTATTAATTTTAAAAATTGTTTTTTTAGTTATAATGAAGATTTTACGTTTGATGCTTCGTTTTGTAACGTTGAGTCGCTTTTGAAGATATGATAGTTAGGGGTTTCTATTTTTGTGAATCTAATAAATTTCAACACTTTTTTTTGTTAAAATATCATATGCGCGCATAATGTTTTGTCGATTATGTACTGTTTCATCCGATAATATGTATATATTAGCATTACTAACTCAAAAATAATTTATATTATGATTAAATTTTTAAATTTAAAATCATTGTCATTCCTAATGTTTTTAGGGATTTCAGGAGCCTTAATGGGGCAAGAAGTTTCTGGTACTGTTACTGATGACTCAGGACCATTGCCAGGTGTATCTGTAGTTGTGAAAGGAACGACATCAGGTACTACAACAGATTTTGATGGAAACTATTTAGTTAGTGCGAACAATGGGGATACCCTTGTATTTTCATATGTTGGTTATGACACACAAGAAGTAGTAGTGTCTGGAAGTCAAATAAATGTTATACTAAAATCTGGAGTAGCATTAGATGAGGTTGTGTTAATTGGTTCTAGAAATAAGAATAGAACAGCCATAGACACACCAGTTCCAGTTGATGTTATTGATGTTACTGAGTTAACAACAACAGCACCACAGGTAACTGTTAATCAGATTTTAAACTATGCAGCACCTTCATTTTCTTCTAATTCGCAAACCATTGCAGATGGTACAGATCACTTAGATCCAGCGCAACTTAGAGGGTTAGGGCCAGATCAAGTTTTAGTGCTTGTAAATGGAAAAAGAAGGCATCAGTCTTCTTTGGTAAATGTTAATGGGTCTGTAGGTAGAGGATCTGTTGGAACAGATTTAAATGCTATACCTGCAGCTGCTATTAAAAGAATTGAAGTTTTAAGAGATGGTGCAGCAGCTCAATATGGATCTGATGCTGTAGCAGGGGTTATAAATATTGTGCTTAAAGATCAAACGGATGGTTTGGAAATAGGACTTTCTAGTGGTGCAAATTTCACAGAAAAAGCTAATAGACAAACAGGAGGAACAGATGGAGAAAATTTTCAATTGGATACTAATTATGGATTGAAAATTGGTGATAATGGAGGTTTTATAAATTTTACAGGATCTTTCTATTCACGTAATTATGCATCAAGATCTAGAGCATATACAGGTACAATTTATAATGTATATAATGTAGGAGAAAGACAATTTGGAGGTTTTGATGGCGCTACAGATGAAATAAATACAAATGGACTTGCTAGTTATGCTTCTAGCGTATTAGGTTCAAATGGTGGTATTGCTGATATATATAATGCAGCTTTAACAGATGGAGAAACAAGTACAATTTCTGATTTAATTACTGATTTTTCACTTAGTGCAGCAGATGCTGAAGCTGCAGTTAGATTAAGAAGAGATGTTTCGGATTATGAAGTTGGAGAAAGAGGACAAGATCGTTTAGATTTTTCTATGCGTGTTGGACAATCCAGATTACGTAGTGGAAAATTCTTTGCCAATATGTCAATCCCTTTAGACGATAACTCTACAGAGCTTTATGCTGCTGCTGGAGCCAGTTTTAGAGCTGGTTTATCTACAGGGTTTTACAGAAGACCAGCCCAAGAACGTGCTTTTACAGGTTTATACCCTAATGGCTTTTTACCACAAATACATTCTAATATAGTAGACAAATCTGTATTAACTGGAATTAAAGGAAAACTAGGAGATTGGGATGTTGATTTTTCAAACTCATGGGGAAGAAATTCATTTAATTTTGATATTCGAAATTCTGCTAATGCTACTTTACAAGGAGCATCAGATTTGAGTTACGAAGCAGGAGGGTTTTCATTTCAACAAAATACTTTAAATCTTGATGCTACTCGCTTTTTTGATGATGTTTTATCTGGGTTAAATATTGCATGGGGTGCTGAATATCGTGCTGAAAACTATATGATAGAAGCTGGGTCTGAAGGGTCTTATGGATTGTATAATGATAATGGGGATTTAATAACTGACGATTCTGCCCCAGTAGGTCCTGCAGACGAAAGAGTTTATGATAACTTATATAGAAGAAGACCAGCAGGAGTTCAAGTTTTTCCAGGATACAGGCCTCAAAATGAAGTGGATAAGTGGAGAAACAGTATAGCGGGTTATATTGATGTAGAAGCCGATTTTTCAGAAAATGTTTTAGTGAGTGGAGCTGTACGTTATGAAAACTATAGTGACTTTGGAGGAACTTTAAATGGTAAGCTTGCAACTAGAATTAAAGCAAGCGAGAATTTTAATATTCGTGGAGCAGTTAGTACTGGATTTAGAGCCCCATCATTACATCAAATTTATTTTAACAGTGTAAGTACATTGTTTGTTGGAGGTGAAGGTTTTCAAGTTCTTACAGCTAAAAATGATAGTAAGATAGCTAGAGACATTGGGATTTCTCAATTAGAAGAAGAAACTTCTGTGAGTGTTAGCTTAGGCTTTACGGCAAAAATACCTTCTTTAAATTTAAAGCTAACAGTCGATGGGTATATTACAAATGTAAATGACCGTATTACACTTACCGATCAAATTAGAAGAACAGATTTTGACGGTAACCCAGGTATTCAAGATTTGTTTACTCAGGCTGAAGCGGAAAGAGTTCAGTTCTTTGGTAATTTTGTAGATACAAAAACCCAAGGGTTGGATATCGTTATTTCACACAGAGCAAATATTGGAGAAAACATGACTTTGAATAATGATTTTTCTGCTACTTTTTCAGATAATGAAGTTACAGATGTTCATATTCCAACAGACTTACAAGGAGAAGGTGTTGATACAAGAATTGTAAGTGCTGGAAGTAGAGCTTTTATAGAAAATGCGTTTCCAAGAACAAAAGCAAATCTAAGCCATAATTTAAAGTGTAAAAACTGGAATTTTTTCTTAAGAAATGCATTGTTCGGAGAAGTATTTGATGCAGATACAAATCAAAACTATGCAAGCAAAGTTATTACTGACCTTACAATAGGATATAAATTTAGTGATGATTTAAGATTAACTTTAGGTGCTAATAATTTACTTGATGTTTATCCTGATGAAGTACCTGCAGGTAGTACAGGAGGAGATCAATTTATTTACTCTCGTAGAGTTTCTCAATTTGGAACTACAGGAAGACAACTATTTGCTCGACTTAATTTTGAGCTGTAATAATATTTAATATTAACTATTTAAAAGCTCCATAATTAATTATGGAGCTTTTTTTTGAAATTTTTTTTATGATAAAGATAAACAAGCACATAAGTCAGCTAAAACCATCTGCAACTTTAGCCATAAATCAAAATGTAAAAAAGTTAAGAGAAGATGGAGAAACTGTTTTTCATTTTGGTTTTGGGCAATCCCCATTTCCAATACATAAAAGTATTGTAGGTGCTTTAAAAGAAAACGTAAAACAAAGTCATTATTTATCGACTACGGGGCTTTATGACCTTAGGGTTCAAATAGCAGGTTTTTTAAAAAAGCATCAAGATGTAGATGCAAACTGGGAACATGTGTTTATTGGCCCAGGAAGCAAAGAATTGCTTTACCAAACCATTTTAATTTTTGAAGGCACATTTTTAATTCCAAAAGGCAGTTGGGTAAGCTATTTGCCACAAATACATTCTAAAGATGGAAAGCATGCCATTCTCGAAACAGATTTAAAACACAATTTTAAGCTTATTCCAGAGGTTTTAGAAACCTATTGCAAACAGCATTCTAATGAGCAGAATATACTGATATTAAATTCGCCAAACAACCCAACTGGGGCTGTTTATTCTAATCAAGAACTGCAAGCCATAGCTAAGGTTTGTAAAGCCTATAATATTATTGTGATGTCTGATGAGATTTATTCGCAAGTAAACTTTAAAAAAGATTTTTCTCCCAGTATTTCTAAATACTATCCAGAAAAAACTATTGTTTTTGGTGGTTTGAGTAAGGTGTTTTCGGCAGGTGGATATCGTTTAGGGTTTATGTATTTGCCAAAAGATCTACAGCAACTAGATAATGTTTATAGATCATTGTTTAGTGAGACTTTTAGTGCTGTGGCCACACCAATACAGTATGCTGCTATAAAAGCTTATAAAATGAAACCTAAGCTTAAGAAACATATAAAAAAAAGCAATAGTGTATTAAAGGCAATATCATCCTATGTTTATTCAGAACTAGCCGCTGTTAATATACAATGTACAACACCTCAAGGGGCGTTTTATATGATGATAGGGTTTAATGGTTTTAAAAAACAAATTAATGCTTTAGGGATTTTTACTAGTATAAGTTTAGCCAAGCATTTACTTAATAAGTATTGTGTTGCTTTACTTCCTGGAAGTGATTTTTACTTTAAAGAAGAAGATTTGTTTTTTAGGTTGGCTTTTGTTGATTTTAATGGAAAAAAAGCCTTAAACGGAATTGAAAAGAAAGGCAATATTGAAGACACTTTCGTTCAGAATTACTGTCCAAATGTATATAATGGTATAGAGAAGCTAAAACTTTTTGTTAAATCATTATAACTATTTTTTATATGCTAGTAATTTAATAACAAAAAACGTTATTTATTGAGTATAATTAAATTTAAACAATTTTTTTTAGATATATTGATAAATTATTGGCATATTTAACTCAACTAACTCAAAATTTAAATATTATGATTAAACTAAATGATTTAAAAGCATTTTTATTCATTTTCCTAATTTCTCCTTGTGTGATATGGGCACAAGAATCGATTTCAGGGGTAGTGAATGAAGCAAGCACAGGTAGCCCTTTGCCTGGAGCAAACATAATTGTTAAAGGGACGACAACAGGGACAACATCTGACTTTGATGGAAAGTTCCGTTTAAATGTAGATAGCTTGCCTGTTACACTAGTTATTTCATCAGTAGGGTATACCCTTGAAGAAGTAAATGTAACCTCAACAGCTAGTATTAAAATAGCGCTTCAAGATGGTGTGTCCTTGGATGAGGTTATTCTTGTTGGTAACAGAGCAAAACCTAGAACTATATTGGATTCACCAGTTCCTGTAGACAATATAAGTGCTACAGAATTAACGAATACGGGGCAACCAACAGTAGATAAAATGTTAACCTATAAGGTGCCATCTTTTAACTCAACAAATCAAACAATTTCTGATGCTACCGCGCATTTTGATCCTGCAGATTTAAGAGGATTAGGGCCAAGTAGAACCTTAGTATTGGTTAATGGAAAACGTAAAAACCAAAGTGCTTTGGTTTATATAAACGATACTCCTGGTAAAGGAGAGGTAGGTGTTGACCTTAAAAGTATTCCAGCAGCAGCCATTGAAAGAATAGAAGTTTTAAGAGATGGTGCATCTGCACAATATGGATCTGATGCTATTGCAGGTGTAATTAATATGGTTTTGAAAAAAGATGTAGAGTATTCTACTGTAAATGTTAGGTCTGGAATTACGACTGAAGGCGATGGTTTTAATTTTGCTGCAGATTTCAATAGCGCTATTAGTTTAGATGACAACGGTGGGTATTTTAATTTTACTTTTGGTTATTATGAACAAGAAGAAACTAATAGAGCTGGTACTCCAGGTGCAGATGCTCTTTTTGGAGTGCCTGCAAACGACCCTACATTTGGGCCTTGGTTAGCGGCCAATCCTGATTTAGGAATGACTGTAGGTCAACCAGAATTAAAAAAAACAGATATCTTTTTTAATGCAGGGGTACCTTTTAAAGGTGGTAATGGTGAGTTTTACACTTTTGGTGGATTAACCTATAGAAAGGGAAAAAGTTTTGCTTTATACAGAACACCATATTGGGTTCCAGATCCTTTTAATTTATTACATGAAGCTGGGACGACATACCAAGGGTTTCAACCTACTTTTGAAACGGATATTAGAGATAATAATATAACATTAGGGACAAAGTGGAAGCTGTTTAATTTTAATGTAGATTTAAGTGGAACTTATGGTAGAAATGCTGTTGATTATGAAGTTAATAATTCACTTAATAGAGATTTAGGAGCTAATAGCCCAACGTCTTTTGATGTTGGAGCGTATACGTTTAGTAATACTTTAGCTAATTTAGACCTAACTAGAAGTTTTGGTAATTTAAATGTTGCTTTTGGAACTGAAGTTAGAAAAGAACAATTTACTGCAAAAGAAGGTGATCCAGCCTCTTATTTTAATCCAACAGGTAGTGGGGGCGCACAATCCTTTCCAGGATTGCAGCCAAGTAATGCTGTAGAAGCGGACCGAGACAACATAGGTATCTATGGCGATTTAGAATGGGAACCTACAGATAAACTTTTAATTGGTGGAGCTATCCGTTATGAGGATTTTAGCGATTTTGGAGATAATACCTCTTGGAAAGTAAGTAGTCGATATTCTCTTGATAAAGGTGCTATAAGAGCATCGTATAGTACAGGTTTTAGAGCGCCGTCTTTACATCAAATTTATTTGAGTAATGTACAAACATTAGTTTCTGGAGGTACTATTTCTAACCAAGGAACATTTAACAATGTGGATTCAGTAATTAGAAATGGATTAGGAGTACCTCAGTTAACTGCAGAAACATCTAAAAATATTTCAGCAGGGATTACGTATAAACCTATCAATAATTTATCTGTATCTGTAGATTATTACAATGTTAAAGTTGATGACCGAGTATTATTTACCGGTGAAATTGGATTTGATGGAGATGATACTACAACTAATCCAGTAGAACAAGTATTAATTGATAACTCAATTACCAGCCTTAAGTTTTTTACAAATGCTGTAGATACAGAAACATCTGGGTTGGATATTGTTATAAATTATAGAAATATAGAGTTAGGAAATGGTAAACTAGGAGCTACTTTAGCAGCTAACTTCAATGATACAAAAATAACAAATGCAGATTCTGATCCAACTACCGATGGCTTGCAATTAGAAGCCCCTGGACTTATAGGTGATAATAATTATGATATTTTTAATAGAAAAGAGCAATCTAGAATTATTTCAGCTAGACCACAATCTAAAATTTTATTAGGTTTAGATTACGATATTAATCAGTGGAATTTTATATTGAATAACACCTATTTCGGTGAAGTTACATGGCAACATGCCACAACTCCTGCTAATGATCAAACATTTTCTGGAAAAGTAATAACCGATTTAGTAATTAATTATGAGTTTTCTGAAAAATTCTCTGCTAATTTATCAGCAAGTAATTTATTAGATGTCTATCCAGATGAGATAGAAACAAACGGCGATGTTGTTACAGATTTGGGTGGTCGTTTTAAATACCCATGGGAAGTTAATCAGTTTGGTTTTAATGGAACAACTATTAACGGAAGTATTACATTTAAATTTTAATGTATAACCACTAATAGCATTAAAAAAGCCTCAACAAACGTTGAGGCTTTTTTCGTTATTAATTAATCTTTCTTAACATGAGAAAAAAGAATTTTTTTAAACACCCCTATTATCAGGTTGTTTATATTTTAGATTAGAAAACTAATTTAATTTTTATCCATATTAAAAACCTCTTTAGGTATTAAGGCTTCATTAATATCGGCTACTCGGTCTTTGTATAACCACATTTTAAATTTAGTGACTAAAAAGAATAAAATAGGAACGACAATTAATGTTAAGAAAGTTGCAATAAAAAGACCATAAATAACAGTCCAAGCCAAAGGTCCCCAGAAAATAACATTATCTCCACCCATATAAATGTGTGGATTAAATTCACTAAATAATGTAAAGAAGTTAATGTTTAAACCTGTTGCTAACGGAATTAACCCTAAAATAGTTGTAATAGCCGTTAATAAAACAGGGCGTAAACGTGCTTTTCCTCCTTTAACAATAGCTTCAATAAGATCGTCTTGTTGTAAATACTGGTCATCTTCTAAATCGCGTTTTACCTTTTTTCTGTCAATTAAAAGTTGGGTGTAATCTAGGAGTACCACACCGTTATTTACCACAATTCCTGCAAGGGATATAATACCCATCATAGTCATCATTATAACAAAAGCACTACCTGTGGCAACAATACCACCAAATACACCAATTAAGCTTAAGAATATAGCCAACATGATAATTCCTGGTTTTGAAACCGAATTGAATTGGAATATCAAAATAAAGAAAATTAAGCCTAAACCGGTAAAAAATGCGCCCATTAAGAATGCCATTTGTTTATTTTGCTCTTCAATTTGACCTGTGTAATCAATTTTAACACCATCTGGTTTTTCAGTAAAACCTTGCATTTCATTTTGGATTTGAGATACAATGGCGCCAGCATCCGTAAATCCAGAGGCTAATGCTGAATATAAGGTTACTACACGTTTTACATCTTTATGCTTTATAGCACTAAAACCAGAGTTATTGTTTTGTTTGGCAATGGTAGAAACAGGAACTTCTTTTATTTGCCCAGATGCCATATCTCTAAACGTGATTTTTTGATTGAAGATAGCACTGGTATTATACCTGTTTTCTTCATTAAAGCGGACATAAATATCGTAATCTTCACCCTCTTTTTTATAGATTCCAGCTTTAGCTCCAAAAATGGAGTTACGTAATTGTTGACCAACCTGACCTGAAGTGACACCTAATTCCCCAGCCTTTTTTCGGTCAACCATCACTTGCATTGAAGGTTTAGATTTATTAACATCAATTTTTAATTCATCAATACCTTGAATGTTTTTAGAATTAATAAAATCGCGCATTTTTTCAGCGGTAGCAATAAGTTCTGAATAATCATTGCCTTCTAATTCTACATTTATAGGATATCCAGCAGGAGGGCCTACAGCATCTTTTTCAACAGAAATAGCAACACCTGGATAAATATCCTTTAAATCTTCTTGTACTTTTTTAAGAAGCTCTTGACTATCAGCACCATCTCTAAATTTATATTCGCGCATGGTGGCTGTAATTTTTCCACGATGTGGCATTTCTGCCGCAGAACCTCCATCGGTTTGAGGGTTTCCAGCACCTTCACCAACTTGCGAAACAGCACTTTCAGTTAAGAAATTAAAATCCCCGTGCATATAAACGGACTCATTTATAATTTTATAAACACGTTGCTCAATGTCTTTTGTAATGGCATTTGTTTTCTTAATATCGGTACCTTCAGGATATTCTATATAAACAATAATCTGGTTGGGCTTATTGTCAGGAAAGAATTCGACTTTAGTTCGTTGACTTCCAACTGAAGCGCCAAACCCCATAAAAGCAATAAAGAGTAAAACAACGGTTCCAATAGAAATGAGTACAGGTTTTTTGCCACTTAAAGCTTTACGAAGTGTTTTTTCATAAAAACGTTCCCAGCGTGGTAAACTGTTATTTTGAAAACCGTTAGCCCATTTTCTAAGGAATAATCGATACATCCAAAGTAAAAATACGGTTACGATCATTAAGGTACCAAGCCCTCTGTATGCGCCACCAGTCATTAAAATAAATAACCCAATAACTCCTACAATTACAGAAATTTTAATGATTTGTTTTAAGGGCATGTCCTTGTCTTCAGTAGTCATAAATTGGGATACCATAACTGAGTTAAAGAAAATAGCAACAAATAATGATGACCCTAAAACTACAGATAAGGTAATGGGGAAATAAATCATAAACTGTCCCATAACCCCAGGCCATAATCCTAACGGAATAAATGCGGCTACAGTTGTTGCGGTTGATATGATTATAGGAAATGCAATTTCACCAATCCCTTTTTTAGCAGCTTCAATCCGACTCATGCCCTCATCGGACATTAATCGGTATACGTTCTCTACCACAACAATACCATTATCAACCAACATACCAAGCCCCATAATTAATCCAAATAAAATCATGGTGTTCATGGTATAGCCTAACATGTTTAATATCATCAGCGACATAAACATAGACATCGGTATGGCAAACCCAACAAATAAGGCGTTTTTAAAACCTAAAAAGAACATTAATACGGTTACAACCAGAATGATACCGAAAATGATATTATTTACTAAATCATCAACTTGTCCAATGGTTTTTGATGATTGGTCGTTAGCCACGGTTACTTTTAAATCTGGAGGGAATACGTTTTCAATAGCATCTTTAACAATAATATCAATTTGTTCTGCTGCTGCCACCATATTTTTACCTGCACGCTTTTTAACGTCTAGCATAACTACGGGCTCACCAAACTCTCTAGCATACGTCGTTTTGTCTTCATCTTTAAACGTGACTTTAGCAACGTCTTTTAGATAAATAGGGTTGTTCATTTCAGACTTTACTACAAAGTTTTCAAGTTCTTTGGGGTTTTCAATTTCACCTAAAATACGAATGGTACGTCGTTGTCCACTTGTAATTAAATTACCAGCAGACATAGTCATATTTTCCCTGCTTATGGTATTGATAACATCATCAAAACTTACTTGAGCAGCCATCATTTTGTAAATATCTACAGCAACTTCAACTTCTTTATCTTGTGCACCACGAATATCTACTTGTTTAATTTCTTGCAGACTTTCTATTTCATCTTCAAGATATTCGCCATATTCTTTAAGCTTATCTACAGGATAATCACCAGAAATATTAATATTTAGAATGGGGATTTCTTCAGACATACTCAAGTCGAATACATTAGGCTCTACTTTGGCACCATTAAATGTTGGCCAATCTTCGCCTGAAGTTTCAGAATCGACTTCATCTTTCACTTTTTGTTTTGCACCTTCAACGGAGATGTTTTCGTCAAACTCTACAATAACAATAGAGTAATCTTCTTGAGAGGTTGAGGTGATTTCAACGACATTACTGACCGTTTTTAATTTATCTTCAATAGGGTCGGTAATCAGTTTTTCAATATCCTCGGCAGTATTTCCAGGGTAAACAGAACTTATATAAATTTTAGTTTCTTTAATTTCTGGGAAGTTTTCTCTAGGCATACTAAAATAAGCCCCTGCACCAAGGAATAAGATCAACGCAATCAACACATACATGGTTGTTTTGTTGTTGATGGCCCATGATGAAAGTGCGAATTCTTTATCTACTTTTTTAATATTTTTCTTTTTTGCCATGATTGGAAGTTTATGGGTTTAAAAGTTTAGAGTTTATGGGTTTAGAAGTTTAAAAGCTATAGCTAAATTCATTGCCCAAATGATATAAACTTTAATGTTTTTTATTGTAATTGTGATAACTTAGTTGATTTATAAACTACTAAGCCTATTCTATCACTAATATCTTTACATCTTGGCCTTGTTTGACACTACGGGCACCTTCTTCAATAATTTCTTCGCCATTTTCTATTCCAGTTAGCACTTCAATATAGTCGCCTTGTGTTTTGCCAGTTTCAATAATCACACGTTTTACTTTAGCTTTATCTTTAACTTTATCTGTTATAGTGTAAACATATTGTTGACCTTCCGCATTTTCCGAAATAATACTTTGCGGAATTAGAATGGCTTTTTCATTGCTGTAATCATTAATCTTTAACTTTGCCGTAAGATTTGGTTTTATTGAGGCATCTTTATTTGAAATTCCAACTTCAACTTTAAAAGTTCTATTTGCCGGGTTTATAAAGTTTCCAGCTTGACGGACTTTAGCTTCTATTTCTTTGCCTAGAACTGGAAAATCCACTTTCACTTTTTTACCTTTTACGATATCTGAAACATAACGCTCAGGCACATCCGTTTCAATATACATATCATCAAGATTTACGATTCTAAATAATTGTGATTGACCTGGACCAACAACGCTACCTTGTTCGGTTATAACGTCATCTATGGTTCCATTAAATGGGGCACGTACAACTGTTTTGCCAACTTGTTGTTGTAATTGTTTTGTAGCCTCAAGTTGTGATTCGTAAGTGGCTTTAGCTTGTAAGTATTGAATTTCGCTACCTATTTTTTGATTCCATAAACGCTCTTGACGCTCAAAAGTCGTTTTTGCCAAATCGGCTTGAATTTTTAATTGCGATAATTGTTGACTAAGCCCACCATCGTCAATTTTTGCTAAAATTTGGCCTTTGCCAACTTTTTGACCTTCTTTTACATATACTTTTGTTAGGACTCCGGAATATTCAGGAAAAACAACTAAGTTTTGTTTTGTGCTAACATTACCTTGTAATTCTACAAAGTGATTGAAAGCTGTTTCTTTGGCTGTAAAAGTTGTAATTAAAGGAATTTTTTCTTGAGGGTCTAGGGTCTTAATTGTTGATTCAAGTTGCTTTAACTGCATTGATATGTCTCGTGCTGAAGCATCTAATTCAGTTTTCTTTTTCCTGATGAGTTCTAAATCGTTTGTTGCTATAATATCTTCAACAGATTTTTTCTTATTGCCTCCACAAGAGGTTAAAAGAAAGCTTACTAATACAAGGGAATATATATATTTCATTTTTTTGATTGATTTTAGTTGTTAATAGTGTTTAATACGGTTTCTAAATCTGCTTTTTTATTGATAACATCTAGCATGGCTTGAAGAAATTCTTGTTGTGAGCTATATAATTGTGTTTGTGCTTGTCTTAATTCAAAGCTGGAAGCAATACCTTCAAAAAATTTGGTTTGGTTTTTTTGCTCGATACGTTCAGCAAGATTTAAGTTTTGCTGTTTGTTCTCATAGTCTTCAATAGCAAATTTAAAATCACTTTTAGCTGAGGCTATTTGCAATTTTAGTTTTTGTTCGGTTTCGGTCAAATCATCTTCCGCCTTTTGTAGATCAATCTTTGCACGTTGCGTCCGGGCACTTTTTAAACCAGAACCAAATATGGGAATATCTAAATTTAGACCAAAAGCAGCCGTTCCTGCCCAAAATTGACTATTGTCTAAAAACCTAAATTTACTGTTGTTTCCTATATAAGAAGCCGTTAAAAAACCATTTAAAGTAGGTAAGGCTCTACTTTGTTCGAGCTTTACCAATAATTCTTTAGATACTTTATTATTGTTTGCAATTTTATAATCTATGGTATTTTCTACATTGTTATCCGTATCTAACAAGTTTAATTTCATGTTTTCAACAGCTAATGTTTTAAGCGTATCGGTTAAAATAGTAGGATTGTTAATGTCTAAACCCAAGATAATATTTAACATTTGATAGGATAAGTCCTTTAAACGTGTTGTATTGCTCAGATTACTTTTTAAGCCAGACAATGTAATTTGAAGTTGTTCTACACTTTCTTCTTCTTCTAAACCATTTTCGTAAATCTTGGTAATTTCGTTAAGGTTTTTTTCAAGTACAGTAATGTTTCGTTGTAAAATCTTAATACTTTCTTCTGCTAACAATACATTGCCATAAGCATTAATAGTTGCTTTTCGAGTTTCTAAATCGGTTTTTTCTTTAGCGTTTTTCGAGATTTCCAGAAAAACCTTGGCAGATTGCAATCCTACCAAATAAGATCCGTCAAAAAGAAGTTGGTTTAATGTTACGGTAGGTGTAATGTTTTGTTTTGCACTAATATCAATTGCGCCATCACCATCAAAATCTATGGCTGGAAATTGACGTTCTACATTATTCACATAGCTTATAGTACCATCAATTTGTGGTAACCCTGTAGCAATGGTTTCCCATTTTTGTTTTTTGGCAGCTTCAATATCGCGAGATGCATTTTTTGAAGTTCTGTTATGTTCTAAAGCATAATCTATAGCTTCTTGTAATGTGAAATTTTGTTTGCTTTCTTGAGAAAACATAGTTACAAAGCACAGTAAACTAAAAACTAAAATTAGTTTGTTTTTCATTTTTTATGATTGATTTGATATTATAAATTTATTTAATATTTGTAAGCCTTTATCAGTAACAATGGCTCTTAAGTGATATTCTAGATAGCTTTCCATAAGGTAATCCATAGTGTATATTTTTTTTGGAAAAATAGAGTCGTCCTTTATACCGGTCATACCATTAAAATACATTCTCGAAATAAAATCCACATTAATATTAGTCCTAAACAATCCAGTATCCACACCTTTTTGAAGACTTTCTTTTACGGATACATGCATTTTATCAAACTGTTTAAGTTTTAAAATATCATATATCTTAGGGTAATATTTTTTAAGCTGAAATTGAGGCGATGATTTTTCACTTTTAAGATGCTGCATAACAAACATTTTAATATCATATAATTCCTCAATAGGATTGTTTGATGCATTGCATATCCCATCAATGCCGTCGCAAATGGTTTCGAAAAGTTCAAACGTAACCGCTTCTACAAGTTTCGTTTTATTTGAAAAATGCACATAAATCGTTTTTTTGGAAATTCCCATTTCCTGAGCAATATCATCCATAGTAACACTTTTAAAACCAAGTGTTAAGAATAATTCTGCTGCTTTATGTATAATGTTTTCTCTCATATTCGGGGGCAAATATACTTTTGGAAACTATAAAAACAAAAAAAGTTTCCAAAGTTTTACATTTTTTTAACACTTAATTTACTTTGATTCTTTTTAATATGATGAATTACTTTATTTTTGTTTGATGCTTTCTATAGAAAAATACCAAGACGCGTTTATAACATATTTAGAAGAATATGCTATACTTAATGAGCCAAGAGGCCTTTACGAACCCATTGATTATATATTGAGTTTAGGTGGAAAGAGATTGCGGCCAGTTTTAACATTAATGGCAGCCGATATTTTTAATGGCCATTACCAAAGCGCATTAAATGCAGCATTAAGTATTGAGGTGTTTCATAACTTTTCATTGGTACATGACGATATTATGGATGATGCACCTTTACGACGAGGGCAAACCACAGTTCATGAAAAATGGGATATTAATACGGGGATTCTTTCTGGTGATGCGATGTTAATTATGGCCTATCAACTCTTTGAGTATTATGATGCAGCCACATTTCAAGCTTTAGCCAAATTGTTTAGCAAAACAGCTTTAGAAGTTTGTGAAGGGCAACAGTACGATGTGGATTTTGAAACCAGAAATGATGTTACGATTCCAGAGTATTTAAAAATGATTGAATACAAAACAGCGGTTTTGGTTGGGGCTGCCATGAAAATGGGTGCTATTGTAGCTAATGCTTCTGATAAAGACCAACATAGTATTTATGAATTTGGTAAAAATTTAGGGATCGCATTTCAATTACAAGATGATTATTTAGATGCTTTTGGAGACCCAAAAACGTTTGGAAAACAAGTAGGAGGCGATATTATTGAAAATAAAAAAACCTATCTGTATTTAAAAGCTTTGGAGTTTTCAAATGAAACGGATAAGGTGGAATTGAGCGAATTATTTGCCTCAAACCCAGAAGATGTTGTTACGAAAATTGAAGTGGCCAAACAGTTTTTTGTTTCGTCTGGTTCTGCCCAAGCGACAAAAGAAGCCATAGAAAATTATACCAATAAGGCATTTAGGGTCTTAGAATCTTTACATATTTCAGAAGATAAAAAAGACATATTAAAAACCTTTGGAAATAACTTAATGAACAGAACGGTTTAATGCAGTTACCTACTACTTTTGATGCATTAATTGAGCAAGCCAATCAATTAAATTTATACAGAAAGCTCATCCTTCAGCTTAATAAAGATTTTTTATTGGCTAATATCGATTTAGATTTTCATGAAGACATTTTACCATCAAGTTTGAAATTGATACTCCATGAAACGGTTTATAAATTGATTCAAGAAAAGTTTACCGACTATCTTAACTTACTTTATATTATTGATGTTTCAGAAAATCAGGTTAGAGCTTTAGATGGCAATGATACCTTGAAACTATCAGAAGAGGTTTCGTTTTTAATTTTAAAGCGCGAATGGCAAAAAGTGTGGTTTAGAAATAAATATTCTTAATAACCACACCTCTAAAGGCTTTATTAGTTAAAAGCGTTTTCTAATTGAATCGCTTTTGGGTGTAAAAATGACATTTGTTAGGCTTTGGTTAGAGCATGAAATGTATCCATTTAGAAGATTACAAAAGAGGCGTTTGCATAAAAATTACGCCCTTGACGTGAGATGTTATTCCAGTCTGCATAGGTTGAATAATTAGCGTCTAAAATATTATCAATACCATATTTAAAGATTAATCGATTACTTTTTAAATAAAGGATATGTCCTAAATTAAAGTTTAAAATACCATAGGCTGGTGTTTCGTCTTCTCCATAAAAACTACTGTAATGACTTTGATTTCCGTTGCCTTCAAATTGAATAGCAGCATTAAAGTTTTTGGCATTATAATTAACTTCTGCTAAATAAGATATCGGTTTTATTAAAGGTAAATTTTCATCATTACTGCCTTTTCCATAATTATATCCAAGGGTGCCGTTAATGGAAAGTGATTTTGAAAATTTATAGGATGAATTCAAATAAACATCAAAAATAGTAGCATTGGATATGGCTTTATAAATTCTAACACCATTAGCACCAATAGTCATTGGACTTAGGGAGGCATCAATATCTCCAATAATATAATCCATAATATGGAAATATGAAGCTTCCATTCCTATATGAAAGGTATCCGTATGAAAATTGGTTTTTATATTGGCTTCAATAACTTTTTCGTTTTTTAATGTTGGGTTTCCTATGTAATCATAATTATCAAAACTATTGAAAAGGAAAAACCCATAACCTTCGCTAACCGATGGTGCTCTTTCTCCATATCCCAAGCCAAAACTAACATCGTAAGTTTTCTTTTTAAAGGTATAGTCTGAAGCTATGCTGGTTAAAAATCTACTTTTAGAATCAGTAATTTCAGGATAGAAAATTTGAAGACTTTCTAAACCCACTAGCTTTGCAATAGTATTGTTATGATACCCAAAACGAACTGATGTTGAAAGCGTTTCTGTATCACTTAAAGAAAAAACAGCTTTGGCAAAAACCCCAGTGTAAAGCGTTCTAATATCTGGCCATGTGTACATGAACATGTCAGGCTGGTTAGAATCGTTTGGGTACATGGTCATTTCTGCTAACGAGCGGTTATAAAACCCATTAAGGTTTAAAGCGAACTTATGTTTGTTAATACGTGTTGTGGCTTTACTGTAAAACCCATAAGTATCACTCCATCCAGGCATGTCCATACGAATGGGTACATCTGGACGTTTTGAATCATCCATGATATGCGTAATGGTATTAAAATAAAGTTTAGTTTTTAAGGTTTTTATAAATGTTGAATCGTTATTGTAATTATGGCTAACTGATGTAATTAAAGCTTCGGCTAACGAAACATCCATTGGTAATGCAGGATAGCCAACATTTGTGGCTTTATCGTAAATAATATTTGCATGAATAGATTGATTTTTATTTAGTTTAAATCCTGTTTGCAATGAAATATTATATTTTTGAAACTGAGAATATATAATTTCTTGATTGTTACCCGCATTATAATTATTCGATTTTCTAAAAATACCATCGGTATTTATATAAAATCTATTGCTAGAATATTCTATATCTAAACCTCCTGTCCTGTAATTACCATTGGTTTCGTAGCCTAAATCCAAACTTGTTTTTAAACCAGATTCATTGTATTTGCTCGTAGGCAGCTTTAAATCTATACCGCCGCCAACACAATGCCCGTTTTCTGTACCTGTTTGCCCAGAGCCAATACTTACTTTATCTAAATTAGAGACATCTACATACGATGTAATCGGGTCCATTTTATCTGTGCATGCGCCAAAAATTTGCATACCATCAATAGTAACATTTAATCGGTCGCTATTCATATTGTTTATAGAAGGTTCCCAAGCATAATTGCCACGTTTTATCATCGTAACCTTATTGGATTTTTCTAAATAATCATCTATACTAGATAATGTTTTTTCTTGCCGGTAGTTACTTAGTTTTCGTTTTCTTATAATAATAACTTCTTCTAATTCAGTGGTATCTCTTTTAATAACAAGGTTTTCTTGAGCCAATATAAATCCGCTAAAAAGGAAACTAATACTATATATTATGAACGTTTTCATCTGTTTATATTTGATTGTTTTTCAAAGGTCATCTGTAACACCTATTAGTAATTATTTCGCTATAGGTTTAAAAAATTAGTTACGGGTATTTCATTTTCTTGATTTTTAACAGATGTATTAGACTTTGTAATACGTCTGCTTTTTTAAGAAGTTATTTAGAATTCAAGTTCTAAATACAATGAGCTTTTTTCGTAAGTTTCGGTAACATCTTCACCTTTTATAACCTCATTTAAAGTGTTTATTAATTTTAAATTAAGCACCCAATAGCCTGTCATGGTTAATGATAAATCACCATAATACATCTGGTCTTCATTATTATAACTTAAATCGGTGTTGTTTGGCGAACTATGATTGCCCATGCTTGGCATTCTTGGATCTAGTGCAATTGTATAATCTTCAACAACAGGAAAAGTCATCATATTTTCCATTTTAAAAAGGCCTAACTTTAAATTGTTTATTGCAATTTTTGGGTCGTTAGGGGCAATCAAAGCAATAATATACTGGTTGTCATCACTTCCTTTAAAACTAATTGTATTATGTTTTTCAGACTGTAAAACAACGACATCGTCAGATGCTGTATAATCTGATCCATCAATAGCATAGTTAACCGTTAATGACCAACCATAACCATCTAAATTTGTCATTTGATATATAACAAAGCCCTCATAAATAGTTTCTTTACCTTCCGTTTTTGTTATTTCAGATTTAGGGCATGAGTGTTGCATTGATGGCATTTGCATCATTGGTATCCAAGATAATGTTGCATTTTTTATATAATTATTGGTTGTGTTATCTTTTATTCTAATAATTACATTATTATAACCTGTTTTAAAATTTCCAATGGTGTTGAATAACTCTATAGTATGTGTTGAATTAACAATGTCTTGTACTTTTAAAAGGCCTTCAACGTCATTTGTTATTGGGGTATCATTATTGTCATCTGTTGAACATGATACTGTAAATAATGCAAAGCATAGAGTGGCGAATAAATATTTAAACTTCATTTTTGTTAGTTTTTAATGTTTGAAATACGTGTGAAAACGTCCTGTTCACTTAATAGAATAAGCAAGACAAGGAATTAAAATCTAGGTGATTTTATAAATCGAAAAACTAACTGAAATTCGGTGGAGGCGTATCTATATCTAGATACATTTTATTGATTTTTGGAGTTTTAAAACTTGTGTTTAATTTCAATAAACTTGAAGAAACAAATGTATTTTCAATTTTGCATATCGTTGATAAACAAAACAGGTCTAAAGCCAAGCGCTTACCTTCTTGTAAAGGGTTGTCTTTGTTGTTGGTGTCTTGAGTGTTTTTAGTGAGCTCTTTACGTAACTGGCATTTACCATTACAACCTTTTTGCGCTTCTTTTTGAATACACAAGGTTTTGGCGATAATGTCTTGATTAACAATAAAATCTCCAATAATAACAAGTGTATTTATATTATGTGCAAATAATATAAACACTAAAACAAAAGCTGTTATTATACGAGTTGTTGCTTTAAGCATGGCACAAATTTATAAAGAGTCCGTGGAACAAAATATGACTATTATCACTATTTTGTTCGATTTAAAAATCTTTCTTTTTTGATTTAAAAATTATTCTTAGTACGGGTAAAATCACCCAAACGATTAATGCTAAGAAAGATGTAATAAGTCCAAAATTAGTACCAAAAAATTGTTTGAATACAGCTCCAGTATAGCCTAAAAGGGCTGAAATATCTAACTTCAAAAGAATAAGGGTTCGTGATAAATCTATGGGGTTTAGCATGGTTCCTAATAATGATAGTTTATCTAATGGGTAATCTTCAAATAAGATTAGGATCATTAAAAAAATACCATCGTAAATAATAGCAAGGAATAGCCATAGTAAAATAGCATACCCAAAACCTTTGATTTTATTTTCGTTTGATAGCGCAATGTTAAACGCTAATGCGGTAAATATTAAGGTCAGGAAAGTACCCGTAATTAGGAGTAGGGAAAAATCCCAAATGGCTGTAGATTTAAATATACCATAAAATATAAACGGGATGCCTAATCCTAAAATTAAACTCATAGATAGGGATAATGCAACACCTAAATATTGTCCTAAAAAAATAGATGAGCGTTTTAATGGTTGAGCCAACAATAACTCTGTAAATTCTTTAGAATTATAGTAGTACATAACGCCAAAAATGGTGCCAATTAAAGGGACTAATACAATAATAACATTCATTAAAGTTATGACAGCTTTTGAAAGGTCGTTGTTTAAAAACAACAATACAATACCAAGTAATAAATAGAAGCCGAAGTATACATAACTCCATCGGCTACGCATTAAATCATAAAAACTATATTTTAAGATCTTAAGCATGATTATTGGTTAATATAGACGCAATGGCATGTTCGAAATCTGGCTGATTGGTCTTGGTTTTTAATTCTGAAATTGTGCCTTTAAAATAAATTTGGCCTTCTAGCAAAAACACAATTTCGTCTGATACTTCTTCAACAAAACTCATAATATGAGATGTTATCAATATGGTTTTTTCTTTTGCTTTTTCTTGTTGAATTAAATCTTTTAAGCGAATCAATGAAATGGGGTCTAATCCCGTTGTAGGTTCGTCTAAAATAATGAGTGGGCTATCAAACATAAAGGTTAAAACAATGTTTACTTTTTGTTTTGTTCCGCCTGAAAGGTTTCCTAGCTTTTTGTCTAAAAAAGGTTCTAGTTTAAATAAATGAATTAAGTGTTTATCGTTATTAGTGTTGCCTCGTAAATCCTTAATCATTTTAATAAGTTCTTTGACTTTAAGATTACTGGGAAAGTTGGCTATTTGAGGTAAATAATCAATTTTATGTCGGTAATCAGAATGACTTTTAATAGGCTTTCCATGAACAGTAATGTTGCCTGTATTAGGGATGACCATTCCTAAAATTGACTTAATTAATGTTGTTTTTCCTGAGCCATTAGGACCAAGTACAGCAAATATGCCACCTCTATTTATTTCAAGGTCAACACCCCTTAAAACCATATTTTTATTAAATTTTTTATGTAGATTTTGAATGCTTACCATATTATCCTTTTTATTAATGGATTATTATCTAATAAATTATCGGGAGTAAAAACAGGTGATACTTTTTCTGAAAAATCAATAAGGTCTATAAATAAACTACGTAATAAAATGATGGTTTCTGGTGTACGATTTACGATGTATGAAAATAGTTTTACAGGTCTGTACGGAACATCGCCAACACCATCTTTATTCAAATCGTAACCTGTATAATTGCTCCAATAATTTCTGTTAAAAACATTATCGTTCACTTTGCTGTTATATGAAATGTCAAAGGAATTGTACAAGAAATTATTTTCTAAAAAACTATTGGCATAACAAGCACCACGAACCTTAACCGCCCAACCATTATTGGTAAAATTGTTGTTTTTATAAACAATCCGGTTAGAGCCTTCTATACTAATGCCTATGGTATTTTCATCAAAAGTATTACCAATAATTTCGGCATCGTTTATTTCTTTTAAAAGCATGCCGTAGGAAGCTGTACCCCAATTTTCTCTAAAAATATTATTGTGCATTTTTATTTTTTTAGAAAACATAACAGCCACACCAGCACCATTATTTTCAAAGGTGTTATCTTCATAAATATCATCATTAGAAAACATAAAATGTAAGCCATAACGTAAGTTTTCTGCACTGACATTGTTTTTGATTAAACAGTCATCAGAAAATTCTAAATAAATACCATCTCTAACATGTTCAACGTAATTGTGTTCTATTTCTATATGGTTACTGTACCATAATTGAATACCATTTCCTGAGTTGTATTCTTCTGTAGCATCACCAATAACTTTATTATGGTATATTTTTCCGTGGCTTGATTTTTCAATATAAATACCAAAAAAGAGTTTTTCTAGTACTAGATTTTGAATGACAAAATTTTTGCTTTTTCTAACCCGAATGGCCGCATAATCTTCGGTGTAACTTGTACCTACATTAATAATAAATAAACCATCAACAGTTACATTATCTGAAATAATGGTTATGATTTCGCCTTTTAATTCGCCATCAATAACGGGGTAGTTTACACCAATAATAGATAGGGGTTTATCAATTATAATGTTATGTGCTTTATAAGTGCCTTTTTTTACAACTATGGTATCAAAATATTTGGCTTTGGCAATAGCATCTTTCAATGTAGAAATTGTACAAGTGCTACAAACCTCAATGGTTTGGGCCATAGTTATATTGACCATTAAAATGGCTGATAAAAAAGCGATTAAAGTTTTCATGACACTAGTCCTTAAAATGTGCTAGTAATTCTGTCCAAGTATATACATGCCCGCCTTTATCTGCTTGTGTTTTTTTGGCATCAACATCGTTTTTAAAAGCGGATAAAAAAGCACCCATTGGGCTTGGAATATTTTCGCTAATTAAAAATGTGGCGGTGGTGGCATCGATTAAAGCTTCGGGTTCTGTATAATTGTTTGATAAATAGAGTTTTATTTCTGAGGATTCAAATTCTTTTAAGAAATTAATCATACATTCCGTTGCGTCAAACTTATAGACTTTTCCTTTTTTAGTTACAATTTCGGCGGCGTGGACTTTGTCTACAATGGTCATCTTACAAAAATAACAGCCATCATTTCCGTAGTCTATAGGCTTGGGTGATGCATTACAACTAAGGAGTATTAGCGTTAATACGATTATTGCATAGTGTTTTAGTGTTTGCATGTTTTTAGTGTTTTAAATGAACTACATAATCAAGACGTGCTTTTGTTTTTCCTTCCAATTAAAAAGGCAATTAATGAGCAAGCTATACCTAAGCCTAAAAAGAGTGCTCCAAATCTAGGATAAGAGTGCGCTCTGAAATTTAAAATATCCTTACTTCCAAATAAAGGTGGCTGAAAACCCATTACTGACCCATCTGGGTTTGTAAATTTCATAATGGCTTTAGGGTCTAAATCATGGCCATAATTATGTTCCCAAAGATAAAAATCATAGAGTCCGGCAGCACTTAAAACAGCCATTAAAATAAACCAAAACAGGAACCATTTGTAGTTTCCTTTAAAAGCTATAATTAAACCAATAAGGGTTGTAATGATAATTCCTAAAGGAAAAATTCTAAATTCTGGAATGGCTTCAGGAATATACTTCATGCCCACATAATGATTCATTAAATTAATGTTTTTAATATCATGCGGGTGCACATCAGAAAAATCATTTATATGGATGTACATGCCTAATGGTATAGGGTATTGAGGTGCTTCTAATGTGATTTTCCAAAGCGGAAATAAAAACAACCCTAAAGGCAGTATAGCCGCAAAAAACATGATGATATTCGACCTTTTCATCTACAAAAATTTATCAATTAGTATAGTGTTTTAGAAAGGAAAGGCGAGAGCGAAATGATTAACCCTCGCCTTTTTTAGGAAAATGAACACTAAAACAAAATTCTCCTAAGCATTAAAATTATTCAATATCTTCTCCAAGTGACCATTTTAGGGGTGTATTAGATTTTGCATGCGATACGCGAACATAGCCTTGCATTTCTTGATGTAGTGCGGAACAGAAATCTGTACAATAAAATGGCCATACACCAACTTGTTTAGGTTCCCATAAAAATGTTTCTGTTTGCCCTGGCATGATTAATAATTCAGAAGTGTTTGCTCCAATCATACTTACACCATGTGGCACATCATAATCTTGTTCTAAGTTTGTAACATGGAAATACACTTTATCGCCTACTTTAATGCCTTCAATATTATCGGGGGCAAAGTGACTTCTAATGGTTGTCATATATACATGAACTGTTTTTCCATCTCTGATCACTTTAGTATCTGCTTCACTTAAAGCGGCATACGGATGCTTATTGTCTTCTAACTTAAACAGTTTTTTAGAACGCGGTTTAATTAAATCTGCTGGACAACCAGCTGCATAGTGAGGTTCGCCAATCGTAGGGAAGTCTAAAAGTAATTCCATTTTGTCGCCTGAAATATCATAGAGTTGAGCAGATTGTGTAACCTCTGGACCTGTTGGTAAATAACGGTCTTTGGTAATTTTATTCATAGCCACAACATATTTACCCCAAGGTTTTTGTGAGTTTCCGCCAGGAATCATTAAGTGACCTACTGAGTAATAGCAAGGTTGTCTGTCTACCACTTCCCAGGTGCCTAATTTCCATTTTACTACTTCAGAAGAAATAAAGAAGGTTGTATAAGCATTCCCTTTTCCATCAAACTCAGTATGTAAAGGGCCTAATCCAGGTTGTTCAACAACCCCAGCTAATACATCTTCAAAATTTAAAATAGGGATTCCATAAGCATCACCAGCAAATTTTTTGTTTTCAATGGCGTCTAGCATTTTTGTAAATGAGTGCACCGTTAAGTTAGCAGATAGTTTTCCGTTACCAACAATGTATTCACCAGAAGGGTCTACATCGCAGCCGTGAGGCGATTTAGGTGTTGGTAAGAAGTATACAGCTCCAGGAACATCTAAAGGATTTACAGTTAGCACTTCTTTTTTCATAGTTGAAGTTGCCATATGCGTGCTTTCGTCATACACATTATGTGCGTAGTTTGCAGGCATTATAGTGCCGCCTCCATTATTTACGTACTCTTCAATTTTTTTCCAGTTTACAGCTGCAATAAAATCTTTATCATTTTGTGATGCGTTGACTTCCATAAGCGTGCTAGCTTCTTCTGAATTATAAGTTGAAAAGAAGAACCAACCATGAGAAGCACCACGACCTGGATGCGCCAAATCATAGTCAAAACCAGGCATGATTAATTGAAACTTGATATCCATATGACCATGTTCTGGCTTAACAGAAATAAAAGTTAAAGACCCTTTAAAGTTCCCTTTATAGTCTTTTATAGGCATATCCTTTTGAGGAATTGGAATAGAAAAACGTGTTCCTGCTACAACATACTCTGAGTTTTCAGTTACAAATGAAGAACTGTGATTCCCTGCACTATTAGGAACTTCAATAATCTCAGTAGTTTCAAAAGTCGATAAATCAATTTTTGCAATACGCGGGGTGTTGTTACCGTTTATGAATACCCAACGTCCATCAATAACACCATTGGTTTGTGAAATATCGGGATGGTGTGCATCGTCCCAAGGCACAAAACCATGAGAGGTGTTTAACATGGGTTTTGTTTCTTCGTTATAACCGTATGCTTTCTCAGCATCTTGAGAGAATACAGGAATTACTTTAAATAAACGTCCAGAAGGTAATCCATAAACAGATAACTGTCCGCTAAACCCACCAGAAATAAAGGCGTAAAATTCATCATGCTCACCAGGGGCTACATATACTTTTTCGGCAACATTGCCAGCAAGTGCACCAGATTTATCAGATTTACCCGAATTGTTACAACTTGTAAATGCTACTAGAACACTTAATAGTGCAACGGTTGATTTCAATATTTTTTTCATCATTTTTAAATTTTAGTTTGTGTTTTCTATTCGGTTGGAGGTAATAATACTTTGTCAATAACATGAACAATACCATTACCAGCTTTAACAGTTGCTATAATGTTAGCTCCTCCAATAACAGGTTTGCCATCAACAACCTCAACTTGAACATATTGGTTGTTTGCTTGTCCTAATTTTGGAAGCTTAGTTAAAATAGAAGTACTTAAGTTTCCTGGAGTAACATGGTACTTTAATATGTTTGCCAATGTTGCTTTGTTTTCTGGTTTCACTAAATTTTCTACAGTACCTTCTGGTAAAGCTGCAAAAGCAGCATCGGTAGGAGCAAAAACTGTGAGTGGTCCAACGTTAACCAAGGCATTTTCAACCCCTGCTGCTTGTACGGCAGCTACAAGTGTTTTGTGGTCAGGAGAGCCAATAGCTATTTGTAAACAATTGGGAGTCCCTTCGTCATCAGTTATAAAGGCTTGTCCGGTTTTTTCGACTGTTTTAGTTTCAGGAAGACTCGTTGTTGAGGTATTCTTGTTTTCATTTTTACAAGAGCAAACCAGTGCTACAAGTGAAAAAAGAAAAAATAGTTGTTTAATTGTTTTCATTGGTTATTATTTTAAAGTTCTAAAATATTCTAACACAGCTCTAGCATCTTCTTCAGATAAATTCTGATTAGCCATAGGCGAGCCATTAAATTCAATTAGCAAGGCTTTTGCTAAGGGGTCTTTTTGTACCATTTCATCTGGATTTAGAATCATATTCATAATCCATTCCGGGCTACGACGGTCAAGTATACCAATAGGAGAAGGACCTATAAATTTTTTGTCCGCTCTATGGCAAGCCGTACATAATTTTTTAAAAACATCGGCACCATGGGTTGCCATGGTTTGATTTATTTCAGTATCTAAGGTCATGGACGTTATTGGTCCAACACCTTTATTATTGAGGTCTGTTTTTTTTGAAGCAGGAACAGTTTCTGTTTTTTTAATGGTTTGCTTTGTTTCTGTTTTCTTTTCATAAGAAAAACCCGCTTTGTTTTTTTCTTCTTTATCACCACAGCTTATTAATATGGCAGCAAATAAAATGGTCATTACTTTTAGTGTTGTCTTCATACATGTCGATTTTATGTGGCAAAATTATAAGGTTCACTTGTTAAATAATATGATAAAAATCATATTTAAGATAAGGATGTCTTTTATATATTTGTTTGATATTTTTAATTCTGATTATGCTTTCAAATTCATCTAAATATGCTATAAAGGGCGTATTGTTTTTAGCCTTAAATTCTAGTGAAGACCGTAAAATCATGGTAAAGGATATTGCCAAACCTATAAATGTTCCGCAAGCTTATATTGCAAAATTATTACAGGAATTAGTTAAGGAAGGTATTATATCCTCTACAAGAGGGCCAAAAGGAGGTTTCTATTTAAGTGAGCGTAATAAAAACGTAACGGTTTTTAGTATTTTAAATAGTATTGATGGTGAAAAAAGACTTACCACATGTATGCTAAGTTTAGAAAAATGTGATAACGATAAGCCTTGTCCGTTGCATAACATATTAAGCCCATCAAGAAAGAAAATCTTAGAAATTTTAAAAACGAAAACAGTTAAAGAGTTGGCTTTAGATGTAAAACAAGGCCATTCGTATTTGCCACTATAAGTTAGAAATAAAACCGAACAAAGGGCATCCAAGGGTCAAAGTAAATGCTTTTATCCCTATCATATAATACATCATATCGCATACCAAAAGTAACATTACCATTTCTATAACCAGCACCAAAAAATAAAGCTGGCGACCAATAGGTGTCATCAGATATCATTAAGTTAACATTATATCTCCTGTTAACATGAAGTTCTTCAAATTCTGCCGAAAGTTGAAATTCCTTAATAACATTATAAAAACCAATTAAGCTTCCTCCTAGAATAGTTGATTTATAAACATTTTTCTGGTTATTAAAAGTAGCATTAAAGCTTATGCCAAGCGCAAAGTTTTTATCAAATTCATAAATGGCACTAGGGGCAATGGTTCCACTAAAAAAACCATCTCCAAGACTAATGCCTAAATTGCCACCATATCGTACATGGCTCCAAAAATCATTTTTTATGTCTTGCGCATTTATATATTGAAAGCTAAAAAGCAATACAACTAAAACAATAAATTTTTTCTTTATTATAAAAAATAGATTCATCAAAATAGGAAATCTTTAAAAAATTAACAGGGAATTATAGCATATTCATTAAATGCATATTCTTAGCTATAAATATAGTTAAAGAAACATCTAATTTTAGTAAAAGTTGTATTTTTGAAAAATATTTTGACTAACCTATACGGGATTAAAAATAGCAATGGATAAATTTTCATTTTTAAACGCAGCACACACAGCCTATTTTGCTGATTTATACGAGCAATATACACAAAACCCTGATGCCGTAGAGCCAAGTTGGAGAGCCTTTTTCCAAGGCTATGATTTTGGTAGCGAAAATTACGGATTAGATGGAGAAATTATAGAAGGTGTTTCTGCACAAATACCAGAACATGTTCAAAAAGAGTTTCAGGTTGTAAAACTTATTGATGGTTACCGAATGCGCGGACATTTGTTTACTAAAACAAATCCAGTTCGTGACCGACGTACGTACCAACCCACTTTAGAAATCGAAAATTTCGGACTCTACGCAAACGATTTAGATACGGTTTTTAATGCCGGCGATATTTTAGGCATTGGAGCTAAAACCCTTCGCGAAATCATTATACACTTAGAGAAGATTTACTGTAGCTCTATTGGTGTAGAGTATATGTATTTGCGTAACCCAAAGGTTATAAAATGGTGGCAAGACCAATTGAATCAGAATAATAATCAACCTAATTATTCGGATGAAAAGAAAAAATATATTCTTTCAAAATTAAACCAAGCCGTAACATTCGAAAACTTTTTGCAGACCAAGTATGTTGGGCAAAAACGTTTTTCGTTAGAAGGCGGTGAGTCTTTAATTCCAGCAGTAAGTAATGTGCTTTTTTATGCTGTAGAAAAACATGGTATTAAAGAATGTGTTTTAGGTATGGCACACCGTGGGCGCTTAAGTACACTTGTTAATATATTTAGAAAGCCTTTAAATGAATTATTTAGTGAGTTTGATGGTAAAGATTTTGAAGATGAAAATATAGATGGCGATGTGAAGTATCACTTAGGACTAACACTCGATAAAACCTACCAAAACGGGAAGAATATCAAAATGAACTTAGTGCCTAATCCATCGCATTTAGAAACTGTTGCGCCAGTAGCTGAAGGGATAACACGTGCTAAAATTGATTCGGATTACGGTGGTGATGATTCAAAAATATTACCCATAATTATACATGGTGATGCTGCAATTGCAGGACAAGGTATCGTGTATGAAGTCGCGCAGATGAGCCAATTAAACGGTTATAAAACAGGTGGGACTGTTCATATTGTCGTTAATAATCAAATTGGGTTTACAACCAATTATTTAGATGCTCGTTCCAGTACGTATTGTACAGATGTGGCAAAAGTTACACTGTCGCCAGTGTTACATGTAAATGCTGATGATGCCGAAGCTGTGGTACACGCTGTAGAGATGGCATTGGAGTACAGAATGCGTTATAAAAAAGATGTATATATAGATTTATTAGGATATAGAAAATATGGGCATAATGAAGGTGATGAACCTCGATTTACCCAGCCTAAGCTTTATAAAAATATAGCAAAGCACCCTAATCCATTTAAAATTTACGCCGATAAATTAATTGCTGAAAATACCATCGATAAAGCATATTTAGAAAAAATCATATCCGATTTTAAAGAAACCCTTGAAAGCGAGTATACAAAATCAAAACAAGCAGAATCTTCTAAGGTTAGAGAATTTATGCAAGAACGTTGGTCGGATTTTGAACGCCAAGGCATAAGTTCAATGCTTGAAACTGAAAAAACAAATTATCCAAAAGATAAGTTAGAAAGGATTTCTAAGGTCGTATCGACAGTTCCAGATGGCGTTAAGTTTTTACGTAAAGCAGAACGCATTTTGGCTGGACGTGCAAAAATGGCTTTCGAAACTGATACCTTAGATTGGGGAATGGCCGAAACATTGGCTTATGGAAGTTTAATGGAAGAAGGTTTTAACGTGCGCATCTCAGGACAAGATGTAGAACGAGGAACATTTAGTCACCGTCATGCTATTTTAAGAGATGAAATTTCAGAGGAACGTATTAATTTATTAAATACAAACCCAGAAAACAAAGGTAAAATGGAAATTTATAATTCTTTTTTATCTGAATACGGCGTACTAGGTTTCGACTATGGTTATGCCATGGCAAACCCAGATACACTGACCATTTGGGAAGCTCAATTTGGAGATTTTAGTAATGGTGCACAAATTATATTTGATCAGTATTTATCGGCAGCCGAAGATAAGTGGAAAGCTCAAAATGGCATTGTAGTTCTATTGCCTCATGGTTATGAAGGTCAAGGTTCTGAACATTCATCGGCAAGAATAGAACGCTATTTACAATTGTGCGGAAAAGACAATATGATTGTTGCAGATTGTACAACACCTGCAAATTTTTTCCATTTATTGCGTCGTCAAATGAAACGTGATTTTAGAAAACCTTTAATTGTTTTCACACCAAAAAGCTTATTGCGTCATCCAAAAGCAGTATCCTCAATAAATGAATTAGCTACTGGTCAATTTCAGGAAGTTATAGATGATACCATACCTTCAAAAAGCGCAAAAAAATTAGTGTTCTGTACAGGTAAATTCTATTACGAGTTATTATCAGAAAGAGAATCTTTAGAAAGAGAAGATGTTGCACTGGTAAGAATTGAGCAACTATTCCCATTGCATTTAGATAAAATTCAAGCCGTTATTAATCGCTATCCAAATGTTGAAAAATATATATGGGCACAAGAAGAGCCTAAAAATATGGGTGCATGGAGCCACATGGCACAACGCATGGATTTAGTAAAGCTTGAAGTTTGTTCAAGGTCTTACAGTTCAGTGCCTGCTCCAGGTTCGAGTACTAGAGATAAACGTAGACAACGTCGTGTCATTGATGCGGTTTTTGGGAATTAAAAAGAATAAAATTCATATACAATTAAAATTATAAAGAATGATTTTAGAAATGAAAGTGCCTTCTCCAGGCGAATCTATTACAGAAGTTGAGATAGCAACATGGTTAGTTGAAGATGGTGATTATGTTGAAAAAGACCAAGCTATAGCTGAGGTAGATAGTGATAAAGCGACTTTAGAACTTCCAGCAGAAGCAAGCGGAACAATTACGCTTAAAGCAGAAGAAGGTGATGCCGTAGAAGTTGGCGCTGTAGTCTGTTTAATCGATACCAGTGCTGCAAAACCTGAAGGAGGCGATGCGCCGAAAGCTGAAAAGCAAGAAGAAGCGCCAAAAGTTGAAGTACCAAAAACACAGGTTGCAGAAACTACAACCTATGCAACAGGTAGCGCAAGTCCAGCTGCAAAAAAGATTTTAGCCGAAAAAGGTATGGATGCAAGCGCTATTTCAGGAACAGGAAAAGATGGAAGAGTGACTAAAGAAGATGCTGTTAAAGCTGTGCCTTCTATGGGAACACCAACAGGAGGAAGCAGAGGAACGTCTAGGAGTAAAATGTCAATGTTGCGCCGTAAAGTTGCCGAACGTTTAGTAGAAGCAAAAAATACAACAGCAATGCTAACGACTTTTAATGAAGTCGATATGTCGCCCATTTTTACCCTACGTAAGGAATATAAAGAAACTTTTAAAACGAAACATGGAGTAGGTTTAGGGTTTATGAGTTTCTTTACTTTGGCAGTAGTAAGAGCATTAAAAATATATCCAGCTGTTAATTCTATGATAGATGGTAAAGACATGATTTCTTATGATTTTTGTGATATTAGTATTGCTGTATCTGGCCCAAAAGGACTTATGGTCCCAGTTATGCGAAATGTAGAAAACTTAAGTTTTAGAGGAGTAGAGTCTGAGGTAAAGCGATTAGCCATACGTGCTCGCGATGGACAAATTACAGTTGATGAAATGACAGGTGGAACTTTTACAATATCTAACGGTGGTGTTTTTGGTAGTATGTTATCAACACCAATAATTAACCCACCACAAAGCGGAATTTTAGGAATGCATAACATTGTAGAACGACCAGTGGCTATTGATGGTAAAGTAGAAATTCGCCCTATAATGTACGTTGCTCTATCGTATGACCATAGGATTATAGATGGAAAAGAAAGCGTTGGGTTTTTAGTAGCAGTTAAAGAAGCTTTAGAAAATCCAATTGAGCTGTTAATGAATAATGATGTTATAAAAGCTTTAGAATTGTAATTCTTATAGATTAAATGAGTTCAATATAAAGAGGTGTTACAAAATATTTTGTAACACCTCTTTTTGGTTGGAATTAAACTAACTAAAGCATACGAGTACATTTATAGAAATAATTATAATAACTAAAAGGACTAATCCTATAAAACAATACGTAATGAGAGTATTATTCTTTTCTTCCATTATTTAGGTTCAATATGTTTTTCTTTTTTCGAATTAAAAACCCTACACCATTACAGTGCAGAGTATCTAATACAAATCCTTTCCTCTCTCAAAAAGAATTAATTAATAGCCTTATAAAGATAGGTCGTAAGCAGGGAAAATAAAATACGCAGTTCTACGTATTTTTATATAAAGCTAAAGATTGTAAAAGCAAAAACTCTAAATCATTACAATTTAGAGTTTTCTTTAATTCTCCCTAAGAACTAATTAATAGCACCGTAAAGGTAGAGTTTGTTATACTGAAAAAAAATACGTAGAACTGCGTATTTTTATAGAAAATCTTTATTTGAGTTTGACCAAACTGCAAGGGATGTCGGTTTATTGTCTAAACTTAATTTAGAGACTATATTGCTTCGGTGTTTATCAACAGTTCGTACTGAAATAGAGAGCACATCTGCAATATCCTGACTTGTTTTATTTTCAGAAATAAGCTTAACTATTTTTAATTCAGATTTTGTTAGTAATTCTAAAGTTTTTGGTTTTTTACTGTTGTTATGATTAAGGAAAGATGCTATTTCTTGACTAAAATAAGGCTTTCCAATTAAAGTATGCTGGATACATGTTTCAATTTCTTCAACAGCAAATTCCTTTAAAATATATCCATAAACACCAAATTTTAAGGCTTCCTCATAGACGTCTTCTTCTTTGTCAAAAGTAATAAGGATTATTTTTGTTGATAAGTCATTTTTTTTACAAGCCTCGGCAATCTCTAATCCTGTTTTATTAGGCATTCTTATATCAAGAATAGCAATATCTGGTTTTAATTTTACAATAAGATTATAAGCTGTATTCCCATCTTCAGCACTACCAATAATATTAAAACCCTTAGAGGTTAAAAAATCGGTTAAGCCACGTAGCATAAGTGGATGATCGTCGGCTATTACAATAGATGTGTTCATTTAGATGAAGAGGAGGTTATTTGCTATAAATTTTTATAATTTTAAATATAGATATTTCTTTTGATAATCTATAACCCCTTTACCTTTTTTTAAAATATCAGCACCAATAATACCATCAACAGGTTTGGAATTATGGTTTATAAGTGCAGTATTAACATGAGTGAAGTTAAATAAGACTAAAGCGACTTTGTTATTGGACCACTTTCCAATTTTAACTTTATTTTTTTTAGACATCATAGTTTTCATATCTGTGGCGCCCGCTCCAGCAGCTTTTATCATAGAGTCTTTAGCCTTTAACTTAAACCTGTCAATAGATTCAAAATCAACACAAGAACTAGATGCCCCAGTATCTAGAATAAATCGCCCTTTTTCACCATTTATCTGCACTTTAATTTCAAAATGGTTTGTTTTAGTAAGATGCAATTTTATTTTAGTATACCCTTTATTAAGAAGAAATTCTTGCAATGTTTCCATCAAATTAATTTTAAACAAATATAATCATGTAAAAACAATTATTTTTACAGAATAAACACTTTAAAACTTTAGCAGGTGATTATCACAGACACCCACACCCACTTGTATAGTGAGGCTTTTGACGCAGATAGAACGGAAATGATTAATCGGGCTATAAGACAAGGCGTTTCAAGGTTTTTTATACCGGCTATAGATTCCACATACACGGCGTCTATGTATCAACTGGAAAAAGATTTCCCAAAACATGTTTTTTTAATGATGGGCTTACACCCAACCCATGTAAAAGAAAACTATAAAGCCGAATTAAGCCATGTTGAAGAGCAGCTCGCAAAGCGAAATTTTTATGCTGTTGGCGAAATAGGTATCGATTTATATTGGGATACATCTACTTTAGAGATTCAAAAAGAAGCATTCAAATACCAAATACAACTAGCAAAACAATACAAATTACCCATAGTTATTCATTGCAGAGCGGCATTTGATGCCATTTTTGAAGTTTTAGAAAACGAAAAAAGTGATGATTTATTTGGTATTTTCCATTGTTTTACAGGAACTTTAGAGCAAGCACAGCAGGCTATATCCTATAATATGAAATTAGGAATAGGTGGCGTGGCAACTTTTAAAAATGGAAAAATTGATCAGTTTTTAAATCAAATACATTTAAAACATATTGTGTTAGAAACGGATTCGCCATATTTGTCGCCAGTCCCATATAGAGGCAAACGAAACGAAAGTGCTTATATCATAAAAGTATTGGAAAAACTATCACAAATATATAATGTGCCTTTAGATAAAATTGCAGAAATTACAACTCAAAATTCTAAAAACATTTTTAAAATTTAAAGTATGACTAAATCTAAGCCAAACATATTACTTATATATACAGGTGGTACTATTGGTATGGTAAAAGATGCGGATACGGGAGCGTTAAAATCCTTTGATTTTGAAAACCTTCTTGTTCGTATTCCAGAATTAAAGCTTTTAGATTGTAATATCGATACAGTGTCTTTTAAAGATCCTATAGATTCGAGTAATATGAATCCAAAATATTGGATTCAAATAGCTGAAATTATTGAAAATAATTACCAAGTCTTTGATGGTTTTGTTGTGCTTCATGGTAGTGACACGATGAGTTATACAGCTTCAGCATTAAGTTTTATGTTAGAAAATTTAGCAAAGCCAGTGGTCTTTACAGGGTCCCAGTTGCCTATTGGAGATTTACGAACCGATGCAAAAGAAAATTTAATAACATCCATTCAAGTGGCTTCTTTGCAGCATAAAGGGAAACCTACGATTAAAGAAGTTTGTTTGTATTTTGAATACAAACTATATAGGGCTAATAGAACGACAAAAATAAATGCAGAGCATTTTCAAGCCTTTGCATCTTTAAATTATCCTGATTTAGCTGAATCTGGTGTGTATTTGAAAATTAATAATGAATATTTATTTAAGCCAAACGGAAGAAAAAAATTAGTTGTCCATAAAATGTTAGATGAAAATATAGCACTTATTAAGATGTTTCCTGGTATTACAAAAACACTATTACAAAACATATTTAATACACCAAATTTAAAAGGGGTCATTATTGAAACGTTTGGAGCAGGAAACTGCACTACAGAAACTTGGTTTATTGATATGCTAAAAGAAAAGATTTTAAAAGGCATTTACATTATAAATATTACTCAGTGTTCAGGAGGAAGCGTTATCATGGGGCATTATGAAACGAGTAGTATGTTGAAAAAAATAGGAGTCATTTCAGGAAAAGATTTAACTACAGAATCTGCAATTAGTAAATTAATGTATATGCTAGGGCTAAATATGTCTTCTAAAGAGTTCAAAACCAATTATCAAACATCTTTAAGAGGGGAGATGACTTAAAATTAACTGATAAAATTTCAGCGTTCAAAGTTTTTTTTGTTATTTGAGCCCCTATTAAAAAAGTTACTAAAATAAAGAGAGGTGGCCGAGTGGTCGAAGGCGCACGCCTGGAAAGTGTGTATACCTCAAAAGGGTATCGAGGGTTCGAATCCCTTCCTCTCTGCTCATATTTTTATTTTTTAATTGCTTTTTTTTTATATCTTTAACACTTTAACTAATAAAATTAAGATCGAGAACATGAAAAGATTATTTTCTATCCTTGCCATAACAGGAATGATGGCATTCGGAACTGCTAATGCAACTACAATTGCAAACACTAGTACAGCTGTAACAACAGTAGCAACTATGACACAAGATGATGCAGCACCAGCTGACGAGCCTCTTGGATTTCATCAAGAATTGAAAAAGCGTTTTATTGAAGGTGGCGCTGGATTTATGGGTATTGTATTATTATGTTTAATTCTAGGGTTAGCAATTGCTATAGAAAGAATTATCTTTTTAAACCTATCTACAACAAACACAAAAAAATTAACACAAGATGTTGAAGATGCTCTATCTTCTGGCGGTGTTGAAGCTGCAAAAGAAGTTTGTAGAAATACAAAAGGACCAATTGCTTCTATTTATTATCAAGGTTTAGATAGAACAGACGAAGGCCTTGAGGCTGCTGAGAAAGCTGTAGTAGCTTATGGTGGTGTTCAAATGGGACAGTTAGAAAAAAACGTATCTTGGATTTCATTATTTATCGCTCTAGCACCAATGCTTGGTTTCATGGGTACGGTAATTGGTATGATTCAAGCCTTTGATAAAATTGAAGCTGCTGGAGATATGCAACCATCACTTGTAGCAGGTGGTATTAAAGTCGCACTTTTAACAACTGTATTTGGTTTAGTAGTGGCTATTATTCTTCAAATTTTTTACAATTACATTATTGCTAAAATTGATAGTATTGTTAACGATATGGAAGATGCTTCTATCACGTTAATGGATCTATTGATTAGAAATAAAAAGTAATAATTTAAAAACTAAAAAAATGGGTTTACATAAAATTTTAAAAATAGTAGCACTAGTGCTTGCTTTGCTAGGTGCTGTTTTTGCACTTCTTATTATGGCAGGTGACGATGAAACAGCTCTGGGTATGAGTGGTAACATGTTATATGTTACATATGCAGTACTTGGAATCGTATTAGCATTGGTTGTGATATTTGTTCTAAAAGGGCTATTTGCTGGAGATATTAAAAAGACTTTAATTACTGTTGGAGCGTTTGTTGCAGTATTGTTTTTATCCTATGCAATTTCGTCTGGAACAGATCTAGACTTAAAACCTTTTACAGATAAAGGTTTAGATGTTGATGAAGGAACATCTAAAGTCGTAGGAGCAGGATTGTATGCATTTTATGCACTAGCTATTTTAGCCATAGGCTCTATGTTATTAGGCGGAGTAAAAAAAATCTTTAATAAATAAATTATGGCAAAAAGAGCAGCACCAGAAGTAAATGCAGGCTCCATGGCCGATATTGCGTTCCTATTACTTATATTTTTCTTAGTAACAACTACTATTGAGACAGATTCGGGAATTAACCGTAAACTTCCGCCTATGGAAGAGTCGGAAGAAGATGTAATTATTAAACAAAAAAACATCTTTACCGTTTTGTTAAATAAAAATGATCAACTTTTAGTAGAAGATGAACAGATGGAACTTAAGGATTTACGACAAGCAGCCGTTGCATTTTTAGATAATGGAGGCGATAAGTCTTGTGATTACTGTAGAGGTCAGAAAGACCCAACATCATCAGATAATCCAGATAAAGCCATTATATCTTTAGCAAATGATAGAGAGACATCTTACAAAACATATATTGCTGTACAAAATGAATTAGTAGCTGCGTATAATGAGTTGAGAAATACAAGAGCTCAAGCTTTATATGGCAAATCTTTTTCAGATATGGAAGCTAATTATAAAGATGTAAACTGGCCAGGAAATAAAGAGAAGTTAAAAGAGAAGATAGATCAAATAAAAACGGAGTATCCTCAAAAGCTTTCTGAAGTACAAAAATAATTTAACATTCATAAATATGTCTAAATTTAAAAAGAAAAAAAGTGGTGATATGCCAGCGGTTAATACGGCATCCTTACCTGATATTGTATTTATGTTGTTATTCTTTTTTATGGTAGCCACAGTTATGAGGCAAAACACCTTAATGATTGAGAATAACTTGCCATTTGCAGATCAAGTGGAAAAACTTGATAAAAAGGATTTGGTTATGTACATATATGCCGGTAAACCAAGTGCAAATTATAAGCAATACGGTACAGAAGCAAAAATACAGTTAAATGATAAATTTGCAGATGTAAAAGAAATTGCTTCTTTTATAGCCGCAGAGCGCGCATCAAAACGAGAAGAATTAATTCCATTTTTAACAACTGCACTAAAAGTAGACAGTGATGCTAATATGGGCCTAATTGGTGATATTAAACAAGAATTGCGTAAAGTCAATGCGCTTAAAATAAACTATACGACCAAAAAAGGTAGTGTTTTTGGAAGAGATTAATTTAAATTCTTAATTTTATAAAGAGGCGTTTTGATATATCAAAGCGCCTTTTGGTTTTTAATAGCTTTAATACTTTAGTAATGAAATATGCTTTTATATTTTTTTTATTTGCAATGACTTGTGTCTTTGCACAAGAAAATAAAGTAAGCAAAGACATAGACTCTCTTTATAAAGAAGACCAATTTTATGCAGGAGTAACTTATAACTTACTAGGTATGATGCCTGAAAAATTGAGTCAAAGCGGATTTTCATTAGGTTTTCAAATAGGTTTTATAAAAGATATGCCTATTAATAAATCAAGGAATGTGGCTGTTGGTATTGGTCTGGGATTTTCTGCAAATTCATTTAATCAAAACCTATTAGTAAACAAAGATAATATGGGTAAGTTTACTTACAGTATTCTAGAAGATAGCAACACCTATACTAAAAATAAATTTTCTAATTATTTAATTGAAGTTCCGATTGAATTTAGATGGAGAACATCAACACCTACAGATTATAGTTTTTGGCGTATTTATACAGGGTTTAAATTTGGCTATGTGTTAGCACAAGGCTCGAAGTATAATGGTGACTTAGGACGTTTTAAATACAATAAAAATGATGATTTTAACAGTTTTCAGTATGGCTTAACCTTAAGTGCTGGTTATAATACGTGGAATATTTATTTTTATTATGCCCTAAATCCTATTTTTTCTAAAGACGCTCAACTTAATGGAGCAGATATAGATATGAATGCTATTAAGATTGGATTAATGTTTTATATGCTATAGTGTAAGTTTTGGCATAAATAAGGATTGATTTTTAACTTAAATCTAGTCCCGATAGCTATCAGGACTCCTTCTGAATGGCACCTAAGGTATACCCACTAAAATTGAGAGAAAAAAAGAAAAAAGATATAGGTAAATCAAGTTACTACAACCAATAACTCACTAATATCAATTGTGGAATTTGCCCAACAAAAAAACCCATAACAAGCTCTTTATTGGTGTGGGCTTTTAAATGCAGTCTAGAAGTTGCTACAGCACCAATTATAATGGCCATTAAAGCAAGCGTACCATTTATGTTTATACTATAATGAATGCTTAATGCTACAAAAAACATAAATACTCCAGAAACTGCTATCATGTGTATACTGGCTTTAAATTTTAGAATGGCAAGCACTAAACATGATAAGTTAGAAATAAGTATACCAACAAAGAAAAAATAAAGTTCAAGACTGTGAGTGGGTGTTATTATACGTTTTAATACCAATAAGATAACAATACAGTTTAGTGATAATGGGTAAATTCGTTCTTTAGCGGAGTTAAGGTTTATAGATTGAACCTTGCCTAGAGTTTTTAATAAAAAATAAAGTAGAATAGGTAGTAAAACTGTGAGTATAAACAGCGATACTAATTTTGCCTGAATAACGTCCGTACCTATATATCTTGGCGATTTTGAAAAGTAAAAAACAACGCCAAAAAGGGGCATTAATAACGGATGAAAAATAAACGAGAAACTTTTTAATAGTTTATCCATTATATCTTTTTACGTAATCTAGCTACAGGAATATCCAATTGCTCTCTATATTTAGCTACTGTACGTCTGGCAATTGGGTAACCTTTTTCTTTTAAAATACCAGCTAATGTTTCATCGGTTAAAGGCTTTTTTTTGTTTTCTTCTTCGATAACAGTTTCTAGGATTTTCTTTATTTCTCTAGTGGAAACATCTTCTCCTTGGTCATTTTTCATCGATTCTGAAAAGAATTCTTTTATCAATTTAGTACCGTAAGGGGTATCGACATATTTGCTATTTGCTACTCTGGATACCGTAGAAACGTCCATGGAAATTTCATCTGCAATATCTTTAAGAATCATGGGTTTTAAATTACGCTCATCACCTGTTAAAAAATACTCACTTTGGTAATGCATAATAGCACTCATGGTTACAAACAAGGTTTGCTGGCGTTGCTTAATGGCTTCTATAAACCACTTGGCTGCATCTAGTTTTTGTTTGATAAAGATAACCGCATCTTTCTGTGATTTTGATTTGTCTTTAGCATCTTTATAGCCTTTAAGCATGTTATTGTACTCTCTAGACACATGGAGTTCTGGTGCGTTCCTTCCGTTAAGGGTTAATTCTAATTCGCCATCAACAATTTTAATGGCAAAATCTGGAACTACATGCTCAACAATTCTATTGTTTCCAGCATAAGAACCTCCAGGTTTTGGATTTAAACGCTCAACTTCATGAATGGCATCTTTTAGCTGTATTTCAGAAACATCAAATTTTTGAAGTAGTTTTTTGTAATGCTTTTTGGTAAATTGATCAAAAGCATTATCAATAATATCAATGGCTAATTCGGTAGCTGAAGTTTTGTTTTTTCGGTGTAATTGAATGCTGAGGCATTCTTGTAAATGTCGCGCCCCAACCCCTGCAGGGTCTAATTGATGTACAATGTTTAAAACGTTTTGAATGTGTTCTTCAGTGGTATAAACATTTTGCGTGAACGCCAAATCATCCATAATATCGCTTAACTCTCTACGAATGTATCCGCTCTCATCAACACTACCAACTAAGAATTCAGCAATACTCCGTTCATCATCAGATAACCTATAGGTATTTAATTGATTTATTAAATGTTGTGTAAACGATGTTCCTGCGGCATAAGGCATGGTTTTTTCTTCATCATCACTACTGTAGTTATTAGCTTGTGTGCGGTAATCTGGGATTTCATCATCACTCAAATACTCATCAACATTAATTTCATCATTTCCTATAGACTCGCTATCATCAAAATCATCATTAGAATTATCAAAATCAGAATCTAAATCATGTTCTTCTTTGCCGCCTTCCAGTGCTGGATTTTCTTCTAACTCTTGCTTTAAACGCTGTTCAAAAGCTTGTGTAGGAAGCTGTATCAATTTCATTAATTGAATTTGCTGTGGCGACAGTTTTTGTGATAATTTGAATTGTAGATATTGTTTAAGCATATTTCGATTTAAGGTTGCTTGCTACTCAAAGATAAAAAAAGGAATTAGTATACCAAAGTCGTACCAAGAGTCCTGTTTTTTTAATTTTTTTACTAAAATTCGGCATTTTGTGGTGTTCTTGGAAAAGGAATAACATCTCTAATGTTGCTCATACCGGTTGCAAACATAACTAATCGTTCAAAACCTAGTCCAAAACCAGAGTGGATAGCAGTACCAAATTTACGTAAATCTAAATACCACCATAGTTCTTCTTCAGGAATGTTAATGGCCGCCATTCTTTCTTTTAAAACATCTAAACGCTCTTCACGTTGCGCACCACCAATAATTTCGCCAATACCAGGGAATAAAATATCCATAGCACGAACCGTTTTACCATCGTCATTTAAACGCATGTAAAAGGCTTTTATATTAGCTGGATAATCAAATAAAATAACAGGACATTTAAAGTGTTTTTCAACAAGAAAACGTTCATGCTCACTTTGCAAGTCTGTACCCCATTCATTAATTAGATATTTGAATTTCTTTTTCTTGTTGGGTTTGCAATTGCGCAAAATATCAATAGCCTCGGTATAACTAACCCGTTTAAAATGATTGTCTGTTACAAAATTCAACTTTTCAATTAAAGACATATCACTTCGTTCAGCTTGAGGTTTTGTCTTTTCCTCATCCTTTAACCGTTTATCTAAAAACTCTAAATCTTCTCTATTATTATCAAGTACATATTTTATAACGGATTTCATAAAGTCTTCAGCTAAATCCATATTGCCCGGTAAATCCATAAAAGCAACTTCGGGTTCAATCATCCAAAATTCTGCCAAATGGCGTGATGTATTCGAGTTTTCGGCTCTAAATGTAGGACCAAAAGTATACACTTTTCCTAAAGACATAGCGTAAGTTTCAGCTTCTAACTGTCCAGAAACCGTTAAATTAGTTTCTTTTCCAAAAAAATCTTTAGAGTAATCGACGTTTCCTTCTTCATTTAAAGGTGGGTTTTTAGTATCAAGATTCGTTACTTTAAACATTTCGCCAGCACCTTCAGCATCGCTTCCTGTTATAATAGGCGTATGCATGTAGTAAAACCCATTATCATTAAAATATTTATGAATGGCGAATGATAATGCTGAACGTAATCGCATTATGGCACTAAAAGTTGTTGTGCGTGTTCGTAAATGAGCATGCTCTCTTAAAAACTCGAAGGAATGTTTTTTAGGTTGAATCGGGAAAGTTTCAGGGTCAGAATCACCTAAAACAATAAGCTCTTGTACTTGTATTTCAACCTTTTGACCTTTACCTTGGCTTTCTACCAATTCGCCTTTTATATGTATAGCTGCTCCAGTTGTTATTCGTTTTAAAAGTGCTTCGTCAAAGTTTTCAAAATCAACAACACATTGTATGTTATTAATAGTTGAACCATCATTTATAGCAATAAAACGATTGGCTCTAAAGGTTCTTACCCAGCCTTTAATTTCTACTTCTGGGATAACAATATTTTGCGATAATAATTCTGAAACGGTAAGTGATTGCATCTATAATAAATTTATAATGTAAATATAAAATTTTCAAATATCAAAATTCAATTTCTAAATTCCAATATTTTGGAATTTAACATTTTTTAAATATTGGAATTTGATTCCTCGGTTTCGTCTTCCTCAGGAATAATATTAATTGAAGGTTTTCTAAGCACTTGCTTGTTGGCAATACTACGCTCTAAAGACAGTAGTAACGATGGTAATAGTAGTAAGTTAGACAGCATGGCAAATAATAACGTAGCCGATACTAAAGCACCTAAAGCAACGGTGCCCCCAAAACTGGAAATGGTAAATACAGAAAAACCAAAAAACAAAACAATAGAGGTATAGAACATACTAACTCCTGTTTCGCGTAATGCACCATATACAGAGACTTTAATTTTCCAGTGGTTAGCCTGTAATTCTTGTCTATATTTTGCTAAAAAGTGAATGGTGTCATCCACTGAAATACCAAAGGCGATACTAAACACCAATATAGTTGATGGTTTTATAGGAACGCCTAAATACCCCATTAAACCCGCAGTAATTAATAATGGTAATAAGTTTGGAATTAGCGATACAATAATCATTCGTGTAGACCTGAACATATAAGCCATAAATAGGGCTATTAAAAATATAGCAAGTGATAATGAAATGGCTAAGTTTTTGACCAAATATTTGGTTCCTTTTTGAAAAACCAAGGCTTTACCTGTCATGGTAACATCATATTTTTCTTTAGGAAATACTTTATCAATTTTAGTTTGAAGATTTTCCTCAATGCGTTCCATTTTATCGGTACCTATATCTTTCATAAAGGTCGTTATACGTGCATATTGCCCTGTGCTATCTACAAAGTTTTTGAGTAGATCTACATTTGACGATGAGTTTTTAGCGTACGATAAAATAAAACTATTTTCCTGTGATGTTGGTAGTTGATAATACTTAGTATTACCATTATAATAGGCTTGTTTTGAGTATTTTACCAAACCAACTACCGAAATGGGTTTAGATAATTCTGGTGTTTCTATAATTAAATCTTCCAGTGCGTCCATACGTTTAAGCGTAGACAGTTTCATGACCCCTTTTTTTCGTTTGGTATCAATCATGATTTCTAATGGCATGATACCATTGAATTCATCTTCAAAAAACCGAATGTCATTCACAAAGCCTGAGTCTTGAGGCATATCTTCAATCAGGCTTCCAGATATTTTTATCTGATAAATACCTATAATGCTTACCGTTAAAAGAATGACTGATGTGATGTAAATAGCAATCCGTTTTTGTCTTACCATGCGTTCCATCCAGTTTACAAAGCCACCAATCCAACGTTTATTTAAGTGCTCTAAATGACGCTCTTTTGGAAACGGTAAAAAGGTATAAATAATAGGAATGATTAGTAAGCATAATATGAAAATGGCTAAGATGCTTAATGAGGCTACAATACCAAATTCTTTTAAAAGTTTACTTTCTGTTAGGATAAAAGTTGCAAAACCAGAGGCGGTAGTAACATTGGTCATTAAGGTGGCATTACCAATTTTTGTGATAACCCTTTGCAATGATTTTACTTTATTCCCATGTAATTTTACTTCGTGTTGGTATTTGTTAATTAAGAAAATACAGTTTGGAATTCCAATAACAATAATGAGTGGCGGAATAAGTGCTGTTAAAACGGTGATTTCGTAGTTTAATAACCCAATAATTCCCAAGGTCCACATAACACCAATGCATACCACAACAAGAGAAATAAAAGTGGCTCTGAATGATCTAAAAAAGAGGAAGAAAATAATGGAAGTTACCAGTAATGCCGCGCCAATAAATAAACTAATTTCATCAACTATATTGGTTGAATTTAAAGTCCGGATATAGGGCATGCCTGAAACTCGGACATCTATATCGTGTTTATCCTCAAAGGCTTCAATCTCTGGTATTAATACATCAATAACAAAATCTTTTCTTGCCGAAGTATTTACAATGGCTTTGTTCATGTAAATAGCCGTTCGGATTGTTTTTGTTTCTTTATTAAATAAGAAATTATCGTAAAATGGGTATTTTTTGAAAAGCTCGTTTTGAAGTGTTTCAATTTGGTCAACAGACACAATAGAATCTTTTATAAAAGGTTCTAAGTCGAATTTTTCATTTTGGGTGTCTTTTACTAGCTTTTGAAGATCTTTTATAGATATAACGGTTTCGACCGCTTCATTTTGCTTAAAATTGTCTGAAAGTGCATTCCAAGCATTTAATTTTTCTACTGTAAATAAGGTGCTGTCTTTTACACCAAGTATGATAAGATTGCCTTCTTCACCAAAAGTCTTTAAAAAAGTATTGTAAACTATATTTACCTTATGATCATCTGGCAATAAATTAGCTTCTGTATAGGTAAAACGCATGTTTTCCCATTTTTGACTAAAGAAAAAAGTAGCTATTATAATACCTAGAAGAATAATAATTTTATTACGTAAAATTAATCTTGCTATAACATCCCAAAAGTCTGTACTAAATAGTTTAAACATGTCTTGATTAAAAGATGCGCAAAGTTAGAAAAAACCAGTATACTACCTCATAATGAGACGTTAAATGTAAATTTAAATGCAAAATTATCTGTAAATTGAGATAAATGATAGGCTCCATATCTATATGTAAAGCTTAAACCAAAGCCAAATAGTAGTTTGTTGATTTCAAAACCAGACTCTGTATACCCATTTTTTAATGAACCAAAAGTTATGTTTTGGTGCTTTTCGGGGTTTTTCATATCACCAATGGCATAACGTGAAATTAAAACAAGTTGAGGTTTATAGCGTTGGGAAATATTAAAAGGTTTTACAAAGTGTTTAAATTGAAATGTGGCAAACTTATCGGAAAAAAATTCATTGAAGTACATGGTTTCAAAACTGTTTAACCCAGCTACCGAAAAGCGTTGCATAACAGTTTCTTTTGTAATGTTGTTTGGATAGGCATGGTACATATGCGTTAATGGGGTGTTGCCATTTGCTATTCCAGAAACCAAAGTGATTTCTGAAAACTTATCTTTTTCATTTCCGATTTTATAAATGGTTCTAAAATCCAGTTTTGAAAAACTAAACTCACTTTTAAAAACATCATTAAAACTTTTGGTGTATTGAAGTGTGAATTTTGGATAACCTGCTTTGGTTTCTGTTAATCCATTTTTTGTTGATTTAAACTGGCTAAAAGGGCTCCATTGTAGAGCTACTTTTGCGGTGCTCAAATGAAAAGAATGTATTACCGCGTTGTTGTCTAAAACATAACCATAGCTATATGTCGGGTCAATATTGCTAACGGCCAGTTCGGTTTCGGTTAGTAATTCAGGCAATAATTGATGTTCTATGGCTATGGCTTTTGTAACATGCTTATGAAACAAATCGATGTTTAATAAACGAGGCTCAAAAAACTGAAAAAATCTTTTGTCCGTTAGAAATTTCGTACTTCCCGTTTCTTGTAAATCATCAGTATAAGATACGTTTATCCAAGTATTTGTTTTTTTTGCTACTCTAAAGCCACCGCCAATACTATATTTAAAGCGTCCGTCCCTAAATCCATAAACCACATAAGAGTTTAGGCGATATTTTTTTGAAAAAGCATCATTTGTAACGGCACCTAAACCTGTGCGAACACCTTCGTATTGATTATATTTTATTAAATACCGTAAATCTGAATTAAAATATTTTGTTGGAAAGAAACCGTTGCCTAATTGTTTTAAAAATTCTTTTCTTTTTATTGAATCTTGTTTTGATTCAGCATCTTTTTCTGTTGGGTTTTGAGCATGTAATGAAAATGCAAACAAAATAAAGAGAAATAAAGAAAAAAAGCGTGTCAACATTAGTGCAATAAATAGGATAAAAAAAAGCGACACCTTAGTCGCTTTTAATATGTAATGTTTTTTATTATACGGTCATGATTTCTTTTTCTTTACTATCGAAAACATCATCCACCTTTTTAACGAAGGTATCTGTCATTTGTTGCACGTCTATTTCAGCATTTTTTTTAAGGTCTTCAGAGATGTCATCATTTTTTTTAATCTCATTGTTAGCATCTTTACGTGCTGTTCTAATGCTAACTTTAGCATCTTCAGCCTCAACTTTGGCCTGTTTAGCCAAATCTCGTCTGCGTTCTTCGGTTAAAGGCGGTACGTTAATAATAATAGTATCACCATTATTCATAGGGTTAAAACCAAGGTTTGCATAGGCAATACCACGTTCAATTTCTTGAAGCATGCTTTTTTCCCAGGGTTGTACCGTAATGGTTCTGCCGTCTGGTGTGTTTACGTTTGCTACTTGACTTAATGGTGTTTGCGATCCATAGTAGTCTACCATAACGCTGCCAAGCATAGAAGGGCTTGCTTTACCAGCTCTAATGTTTACTAATTGCTTTTCTAAATGCTTCATAGCATTCTCCATAGCTTCTTTAGTGCTATCTAATATAAATTGTATGTCTTCGTTCATTGTTTTAAACTTTTAGGTCAAACTTATATATGTGTATTCAAAAATTACGCCAACTATTAAATATTAACCTCAGTACCAATATTTTCGCCAGAAACAACTTTAAGTAAATTCCCTTTTTTATTCATATCAAAAACAATTATAGGCAATTCGTTTTCCTGACTAAGTGTAAATGCTGTGGTATCCATGACTTTTAATCCTTTTCTTAATACGTCATCAAAGCTTATCGTGTTGAATTTAATGGCTTTATCATCTTTTTCTGGATCTACATTATAAATACCATCAACTCGAGTTCCTTTTAAAATAACATCGGCTTCAATTTCGATAGCACGTAATACGGCAGCTGAATCTGTAGTAAAATAAGGATTTCCTGTACCACCACCAAAAATTACCACACGGCCTTTTTCTAAATGGCGCATGGCTTTTCTTCTAATAAAAGGTTCTGCAACTTCATTTATCTTGATAGCTGTTTGCAATCGAGTAGGGATTTCTGCATCTTCTAAAGCGCCTTGTAATGCTAAACCATTAATAACCGTTGCAAGCATACCCATATGATCGCCTTGTACACGATCCATGCCTTTGCTGGCACCTGCAACGCCCCTAAAAATATTGCCGCCACCAATAACTATAGCAACTTCTACACCTTTATTGGTAATAGTTTTTATGTCTTGTGCATATTCGGCCAATCGTTCTGGATCAATACCATATTGACGATTTCCCATTAAGGCTTCACCTGATAGTTTAAGGAGTATTCTTTTGTATTTCATGTGTTTCTTTATACTGAAGTTATGCAAATATAAACAAGTTCAATATCTTAATTTGTTAAATCGGGTTTTTTGAATAAAAAAACCACTACTCTTTAAAATAGAATAGTGGTTTTGGATTATTATTGAGATTCCTGTTTGTCCAGAAATTTGTTATCCTACTGTAACACGCTTGAAACCTGTAATTTCTATATCACCATAGGATGCTACGTATTTAGCAACGTTTATTTTTTCATCTTTAATGAAATTCTGATCTAATAAACATTGTTCTTGATCTAATGTTGTATTGTCAGAAATGAAACGTTCCATTTTTCCTGGTAAAATTCTATCCCAGATTTGTTCTGGTTTACCTTCAGCTTTTAATTCTGCTTTTGCAGCTTCCTCAGCTTGCGCTAAAACTTCAGGAGTTAATTGTGCCATAGAAATATATTTAGGTACGTTTTTTAGAGTTTTTCCTAAACGTCCTAGTTCTATATTGTCTTTTTCAATAACAGCTATTCTAGCTTCAGTTTCTGATGCGATAAAAGCAGGGTCAAAATCTTTATAAGATAATGTTGTTGCTCCCATTGAAGCCACTTGCATAGCTACATCTTTAACTAAAGTTTCAGCATTCTCAACTTTAGCAGATAAACCTACTAAAGCAGCAATTTTATTGATGTGAACATAGGTTCCAACAAAAGGTGCTTGTAATTTTTCAAAACCAGTAACATCTAGTTTTTCACCAATAACACCAGTTTGCTCTGTTAATTTATCAGCAACAGACATCCCTTCAAAATCAGCAGCTAAAAAAGCTTCTTTTGAATCGCAGTTTAATGCAATATCAGCTAATTGGTTTGCTAGTGCTAAAAAGTTTTCGTTTTTGCCAACAAAGTCAGTTTCGCAACCTAAAACAATAGCAACACCTTCAGTTTGGTCTGCATTGATTTTTGAAACAGCAGCACCTTCAGAAGAATCTCTGTCGGCTCTTTTTTCTGCTACTTTTTGACCTTTTTTACGTAAAACTTCAATAGCTTTATCAAAATCGCCTTCAGCTTCAACTAAAGCTTTTTTGCAGTCCATCATACCTGCTCCTGTAGCTTGTCTTAATTTATTTACTTCAGCGGCTGTTATTTTTACTGTAGTACTCATAGTGATTATAATTTAAAAAAGTCGTTCAATATATTTTCAAAGAAGAAAAGAACTAAACGACTTTATAATATTGTATTAATGTTATTTATTCTTCTTCTTCGACTGCTGCTTTTTTAGCTGGAGCCGCTTTTGCTTTAGGTGCTGCTTTTTCAACTGGAGCTGCTTCGGTTTTAGCTTTTGGTGCTTCCTCTTTAGCAGGGGCTTTAGCTTCCTTTTCAGCTTTAAGTTCTGTCAAACCTGCTGATACTGCAGATGTAACATGAGTTAAGATTTTATCTATCGATTTAGAAGCGTCATCATTTGCAGGGATAACATAATCAACTTGACGAGGGTCTGAGTTGGTATCTACCATTGCAAAAATTGGAATGTTTAATTTTTGAGCTTCTTTAATCGCGATATGCTCACGTTTAATATCTACAACAAATAAGGCCCCTGGTAAACGTGTCATGTTTACAATAGAACCTAAGTTTTTTTCTAACTTAGATCGTAAACGGTCAACTTGTAAACGTTCTTTTTTGGATAAAGTTAAAAAAGTACCATCTTTCTTCATTCTATCTATAGAAGCCATTTTTTTAACAGCTTTTCTAATAGTAACAAAGTTAGTTAACATACCTCCTGGCCATCTTTCAGTGATGTAAGGCATATTAATTTCACCTGCTTTTTCAGCTACGATATCTTTTGCTTGCTTTTTTGTTGCAACGAATAAAATTTTACGTCCACTAGCTGCAATTTTTGCTAATGCCGCTCCGGCTTCATCAATTTTTGCTGCTGTTTTGTAAAGGTTTATAATATGGATGCCGTTGCGCTCCATATAAACGTAAGGGGCCATATTTGGATCCCACTTACGTGTTAGGTGTCCAAAGTGTACACCTGCTTCAAGTAATTCTTTTACTTCTACTGCCATTTTTTAATAGTTTACGTTCTGTTGAATTAGCAATGTTCCATTGGGTTTCTAGCTTTTAGCTTTCGACTTTTGGCTTCATTTAGATGCTAAACTAAATCCTGTCTTTTTTGGACTAGGACAACAATAACTGTTTTTGATTTATTATTTTATTTTGAAAATGATAAAGGAATTTGGTGAACAAATCCTGAACCATGTCCAGGATATTAACGTTTCGAGAATTGGAATTTTTTACGCGCTTTTTTCTGTCCGAATTTTTTACGCTCTACCATTCTTGGATCTCTAGTTAATAAACCTTCTGGTTTAAGTGTTAATCTGTTTTCAGCATCAACCTCGCACATTGCACGAGAAATTGCTAAACGAACAGCTTCTGCTTGTCCAGTAATACCACCTCCATATACATTAACTGTAATATCAAAGTTGGCGTCATTGTTAGTCAAAACTAAAGGTTGTTTTACTTTGTACTGTAAAGTAGCTGTAGTAAAGTAATTAGCTAAGTCTTTTTTATTAATTGTAATGTTACCTTTTCCTGGGGCAACATAAGCACGCGCAACAGCCGTTTTTCTACGGCCAATTTTGTGAATTACATCCATTATTTGAATTCGTTTAAGTTAATTGCTTTTGGTTTTTGAGCTTCGTGTTTGTGCTCTGAACCAACAACAACTGTTAGATTACGGAATAAATTTGCACCTAATTTGTTTTTAGGTAACATTCCTTTAACTGATTTTTCTACTACTCTTGCTGGATCTTTTCCATACAATTCTGTAGCAGTTAAACTTTTTTGACCTCCTGGGTATCCGGTGTGACGAATGTATGACTTGTCAGTCCATTTGTTACCAGATAACGTGATTTTTTCAGCATTGATAATAATAACATTATCTCCGCAATCAACATGAGGTGTGAAGTTTGGCTTGTGCTTGCCTCTTAAAAGTTTTGCAACTTTAGAAGCTAAACGACCAAGCGCTTGACCTTCAGCATCAACCAAAACCCACTCTTTATTTACAGTAGCTTTGTTTGCTGAAATCGTTTTGTAGCTTAATGTGTCCACACTATTGATTTTTAATTATTAAACATTCCTCTCTTAAAAAAGAGTTTGCAAATTTACGATTATATATTTGATTACCAAACAGAGAGAGAAGTTATTTTTGTTCGGATTTATCTGCATTTTTTGACATTATTTTTGATAGTATTTTTAGTTGAATAAGAGAATGAACATTCATTAAAAGTACAGGTGATATTTGTGATTCACTAGTTAGTCAAACAAACAGCGACATTTTTTTGCCTATTTTTGCAGCGCTATGCAAGAGTTAAAACTTTCAGATTGGTTGCCAACCACAAACAAAGAGGTAAAAATACGCGGATGGGATGCGCTTGACGTTATACTATTTAGTGGCGATGCTTATGTGGATCATCCATCGTTTGGGCCAGCTGTGATTGGGCGTATTTTAGAGAGTTACGGCTTGCGCGTTGCTTTAGTACCACAACCAAATGTTAACGATAACCTTCAGGATTTTATAAAGTTGGGTGCTCCTAAGTTGTTTTTTGGAGTTACTGGCGGTTGTATGGATCCTATGATTAGCAACTATAATGCTAATAAAAAACGTCGTGATAAAGATGCATATACACCAAATGGCGATATTGGCTTTAGACCAGATTATGCAACAACGGTATATTCAAAAATTTTAAAGGAAAAATGGCCAGATGTTCCTGTTTTAATTGGTGGGATTGAAGCCTCTTTACGTCGTGTAACACATTATGATTATTGGAGTGATAAACTAATGCCAACGATTTTAGAAACGTCTAAGGCAGATATGTTGGTTTATGGTATGGGCGAACAGCCTTTACGAGAGGTTGTACGATTGTTGCAAAAAGGTGTTCCATTTTCTAGTATTACTACAATAAAACAAACGGCTGTTTTAGTTGATGCTCATGCAAAAATTCCTAAAAATAGTAATTGGGAGGACGTTCAAATTGTATCACATGAAAGGTGTTTGAAAGATAAGAAAGCCTACGCATCAAACTTTAAAATAATAGAGCAGGAGAGTAATAAATTGGCAGCACGCCGTATTTTTCAGAAAGTTGGAGATAAAACGTTGATGATTAATCCGCCATATCCAACGATGACCGAGGATGAGATTGATGCCTCTTTTGAATTGCCTTATACACGTTTGCCGCATCCTAAATACAATAAGCGCGGCCCCATTCCCGCTTATGAAATGATTAAGTTTTCTATTAATATACATAGAGGTTGTTTTGGAGGTTGTAGTTTTTGTACCATTTCCGCACATCAAGGAAAATTTATTGCATCTCGAAGTCAGGAGTCTGTACTACGAGAAGTCGATACAGTAGCAAATATGCCAGATTTTAAGGGCTATTTATCTGATATTGGCGGACCGAGTGCCAATATGTATAAAATGAAAGGAAAGGTGCAGTCTATTTGTGATAAGTGTGTTGCGCCTTCGTGTATTTCGCCTGTTATTTGCAGTAATTTAGATACATCGCATAAACCGCTAACGGAATTATACCAAGCCGTTGATAGTCATCCGAAAGTTAAAAAGTCCTTTATAGGAAGTGGTATTCGTCATGATATGTTGGTACCCGAGTTTAATAAAAATGCGGATGCCAAAGAGTTAGACGATTATACTGAAGAAGTTATGACAAAGCATGTGTCTGGACGACTTAAAGTAGCGCCAGAACATACCAGCGATCCTGTTTTGAAATTGATGCGAAAACCATCGTTTAGCTATTTCCATAAGTTTAAAGAACGTTTTGATAAGATTAATATTAAGAAAGGGTTGAAGTTGCAGCTGATTCCGTATTTTATTTCGAATCACCCGGCTTGCGAAGTTGAAGATATGGCAAACTTAGCTGCCGAAACTAAAGATATGGGTTTCCAGTTAGAGCAAGTACAGGGGTTTACGCCAACACCTATGACGGTTGCAACTGTAATTTATTATAGTGGCTATCATCCATACACGCTTAAAAAAGTTAATACACCTATAACACGTAAAGAAAAAGATGAGCAGCATCGTTTTTTCTTTTGGTATAAAGATGAAAACAAAGCGTGGATAAAAAAGACTTTAAATAAATTAGGGCGTCAAGATTTATTAAAAGTTCTACTTCCTGAAAAAGACGAAAAGTGGCGTAAAAATAAGCCTAAGGGTGATGCTAAGCATACTTTTGATGATGCTATTCCTTTTAATCAAAGGAAGAATAAGGCTAAATTTAGAAGTAAAAAGAAGCGGAGGTAGTAATTAATGCGCCTCCAACCAATTTAAACCAGTATCTACTTCAACATCCAATGGTACATCTATTTTAAAAGCATTTTCCATTTCTGTTTTAACCAAGGTTTTAATACTTTCCAATTCTGGTTTATAAACATCAAACACCAATTCATCATGCACTTGTAGTAGCATTTTAGTTTTATAATTTCCCGCTTCAAGCTTATTATATATGTTAATCATGGCAATTTTAATAATGTCGGCAGCACTTCCTTGAATAGGTGCGTTTACGGCATTTCGTTCTGCTGCACCACGAACCACAGCATTACGAGAATTAATATCTTTTAAATACCGACGGCGCCCCAAAACAGTTTGCACGTAACCATTATCGCGAGCAAAATCGACTTGCTCGCTCATATAAGCGCGAAGTTTTGGGTAGGTTTTGTAATACGTGTCAATTAGTTCTTTGGCTTCGCCACGTGATAAATCGGTTTGGTTACTTAATCCAAAAGCTGAAACACCATAAATAATACCAAAGTTTACGGTTTTTGCATTGCTACGTTGCTCACGAGTTACTTCATCTAAAGGCACATTAAATACTTTTGAAGCGGTAGAAGCGTGAATGTCTTCTCCATTTTTAAAGGCTTCAATCATCGTTTCTTCTTTACTTAAAGCCGCAATAATACGCAGTTCTATTTGCGAATAATCGGCAGCTAATAAAATATACTCTTCATTTCTTGGCACAAACGCTTTACGGACTTGTCGACCACGTTCGGTACGAATAGGTATGTTTTGAAGGTTTGGATTATTACTACTCAATCGCCCTGTAGCTGCAACGGTTTGCATGTAATCTGTATGTACACGTCCTGTGGCTTTTTCTACTTGTGTAGGAAGTGCATCCACATAGGTGCTTTTTAGTTTTGCAAGGCCTCTGTATTTCAATATGTTTTGAATAATCTCATGGTCTTTGGCTAAATAGCTTAAAATATCTTCCCCTGTAGCGTATTGACCTGTTTTCGTTTTTTTAGGTTTATCAACAAGTTTTAATTTTTCGAATAGAATGATGCCAAGTTGTTTTGGAGAAGCAATATTAAATTCCTCGCCAGCTGCTTCATAAATACTTTTCTCAAGATTTGAAATATCATTATTAAGCTCTTCAGATAATGAATTTAAAAAGCTTATATCTAAATTAATGCCTTCTAACTCCATGGCGGCTAAGACACGAAGCAAAGGGATTTCAATATCGTCAAATAATTTTTGAGTATTAGCTTCGCCTAGTTCGTTTTGAAAATGTTCTTTTAGTTGTAATGTAATATCCGAATCTTCAACAGCGTATTCGGTTTGTTTTTCTAAAGGGATCTCCCGCATGGAGAGTTGATTCTTTCCTTTTTTTCCAATTAATTCGGTTATGGAAATGGGCGTATAGTTTAAGTAGGTTTCTGCCAAAACATCCATATTATGGCGCATATCAGGATTAATCAAATAATGTGCTAACATTGTGTCAAATAATTTGCCTTTAACATCAACATTGTATTTTGCTAAAACTTTAATATCATATTTTAAATTCTGACCAATTTTTTCGATATTTTCACTTTCAAAAAACGGTCGTAACTGTTCAATCTGTTCCTGAGCTCCTTTTTTGTCTTCAGGAAAAGGCATGTAGAACCCTTTACCAATTTCCCAAGAAAATGCAATTCCAACGAGTTCTGCCGTTAAAGGGTTTAAACCTGTAGTTTCTGTGTCAAAACAAACTGAAGTTTGATTCATTAAATTTTTAATGAACAGCTTGGTTGCCATGCCTGGCGCAATGCTCTGGTAAAAATGTGATGTCGTTTCAGCTGTTTTACGAGTGAATTCTGAAATAGTTTCTGTCTGCGTTGAACTTGTAGGGTCAGCGCCAAATAAGGAAAATTGTCCTGCACCAGCCGAAGCCTGTTCTTTAGGCGTTGCTTTAGTTTTTGCAGTTTCTTCAGTCGTTTCTGTTGGTGTTGTTTCTGCTTGAACAGCAAACGTTTTTGTAAAATTATCAATCAATCTTCTAAACTCTAACTCTTGAAATATTTCGGTGACTTTAGAAATATCTGGTTGGTCTAATTCAAAATCTTTTGCGTTAAACATTACAGGTACATCAAGCATGATTGTAGCTAGCTTTTTAGAAAGCATGCCTAATTCGCCATTAGCTTCTACTTTTTCTTTCATTTTGCCTTTAAGCTGGTCCGTATTTGCTAATAATTCTTCCATACTCCCGAATTGCGCTAAGAACTTTTTAGCGGTTTTTTCACCAACACCTGGCAAACCTGGAATATTGTCACTAGAATCCCCCATCATACCTAAAAAATCAATGACTTGTAAAGGGTCGGTAACTTCAAATTTTTTCTGTACTTCTGGGATGCCCCAAGTTTCATAGCCGCCTCCAAAAACGGGGCGGTACATAAAAATATTTTCGCTTACAAGCTGCGCAAAATCTTTATCAGGTGTTACCATAAACGTTTTGTAGCCTTCTTTTTCAGCTTGTTTTGCTAGGGTTCCAATAACATCATCGGCCTCATAGCCAGCCTTAACCATAATCGGGATATGCATGGCTTTTAAAATGTCTTGAATAATTGGGACTGCAATTGTTATAGCTTCAGGCGTTTCATCTCGGTTAGCTTTGTAGGCCTCGTACATTTCAACACGGTCTACACTGCCGCCTTTATCAAAACAAACCGCTAAATGATCAGGGCGTTCTCGTTTTATAACATCTAATAGAGAGTTCATAAACCCCATAATAGCTGAGGTGTCAACTCCTTTTGAGTTGATTCTAGGGTTCTTTATAAAGGCATAATAGCCACGGAAAATTAATGCGAAAGCATCAACTAAAAACACACGTTTGTTATCGGACATTTTGTTTGTTTTGATGGAAAATCAAAGCTACAAAAAGTTATGCTTAAAACATGAATTAAGATATTTGGATTTCTTTGTTTACCTAATAAACTCTTAACAATTAGTTAAATAAATTTAGCATATTAAGCATTAACTCATAATACTAGTATCTTTGAGTAAAAAAGAGTTATGCTACGTTGGATTATTTTCCTTGTTGTTTTTGTTGTTATGGATTTATATGCCTTTCAGGCTTTTAAAACGGTTACTAAAAACAACTGGCTTCAAATATTATATTGGTTAATTACTGTTTTGGTCATTGGAAATTTTGTGTTCCATTATTATGGGTTTAATAGGCGCGATGGGTTTTCGCATGCACACTCCTATGCTTTTGGGTTTTTTATAGCCATATTAGTTCCAAAAATGATTTTACTCTTAGGTATGTTTGCCGAAGATGTGTTTAGAGTGCCTCTAGCTATTTATAGATATTTTACGGAAGGCGATACGGCTAAAGGAAATTACTTTGCCTCAAGAAGAGAATTTATAAGTAAAGTGGCTTTGGGTATAGCCGCCATACCATTGGCATCTATTATTTATGGTATTTACAAAGGAAAATACAATTATAAAGTTTTAAAATATACTTTACATTTTGAAGATTTGCCTAAAGCTTTTGATGGTTATAAATTGACTCAAATAAGCGATATCCATTCTGGAAGTTTCGATAATATGGATAAAGTGAAGTACGCTGTTGATTTAATAAATGATCAAGAAAGTGATGTAATTTTGTTTACGGGTGATATCGTAAATAATAAAGCTGAAGAATTAGTACCGTACAAAACGGTTTTTAATAAATTGAAAGCTAAAGATGGTTTGTATTCTGTTTTAGGAAACCATGATTATGGCGATTATGTACACTGGGAATCTGATAAAGCAAAACATCAAAATCTAGAAGATTTAAAAAACCTTCAAAAGGAAATAGGGTTTAATTTATTATTGAACGATAGTAAATATCTTGAAAAAAATGGCGAACGTATAGCTCTTGTAGGTGTCGAGAATTGGGGAGCTGGAGGGTTTAAAACAGCAGGTGATTTGCAGCAAGCCGCTGCAGGGATAGAAAAAAATGATTTTAAAATACTAATGAGTCATGACCCTTCCCATTGGGAGAAAAAGGTAATTCAAGACGATTATCATTATCATTTAACTTTAAGCGGGCATACACACGGCATGCAATTCGGTATAGAAATACCGGGTTGGTTTAAATGGAGCCCTGTAAAATGGCGTTATAAATATTGGGCTGGTATTTATCAAGAGATGGGGCAGTATATTAATGTTAATAGAGGTTTTGGGTATTTGGCATTCCCTGGGCGCGTTGGAATATGGCCAGAAATTACGGTTATTGAGCTTAAAAGAGGTTAAACTAAAGCTTAATGTTTATTTAATATTGTTTTTGTGCAGAATTTGCTTATTTTTATAGTTATACATTGAAAAACTTACGGTAAAATATGCCTATTATCTGTAGTATAAAAAAAATACGTAGGTTTGTATAGTGTATTTGACTAATAAACAATAAAATATGTCAAAATTTGGGGAACTAATAGATGTTGAAATTCCTGTTTTGTTAGATTTTTATACAGAATGGAATAATCAATCTGAAACTATGCATCTTACTTTAAGAGATGTTGCTGCGGCTCTGGGTGATAAGGCAAAAGTTATTAAAATTGATGTCGATAAAAATCAAGAGCTAGCTGAAGCTTTACGTGTAAAAACATTGCCTACTTTGATTATTTATAAGAATGGCGAAATGAAATGGCGACAAAGTGGAGAGCAAGACGCTAATACACTCATAGGTATTATTCAGGGGTATATCTGATCCCGAAAACTTTCTGATTCCAACATTTTAAATCCATACCCTTTTTTACTGAAATGTTCTAAGACTTTCGGCAGTATATATTGCATGTTTTTTGAAGCTTTTACACTATCGTGAAAAACAACGATACTTCCATTCGTAGTTTTTTTAATTACATTATCTAGACAAGTGTCTTTGTCTACATTTTTATCCCAATCAAGAGATAAGACATCCCACATAATTATTTTATAACCTAATTTAATGAGGTTTTTACCTTGTTTTGGTGTTATTTGCCCATAAGGTGGACGAAATAGATTGGTGGTTGAAGATTGATGATTTACGATTTTTGATGTATTGGAATTTAGAGTTTGGTATTTGATTAGTTCATCCGTTTTTTTAATATTCTCAATATAATCTTTCGCTTTAGTTTTCCATCCTTTTATATGGTTATGGGTATGGTTACCAATAGCGTGCCCTTCGTCTAGTATGTTTTGAAAAATCTTTGGATGCTTTTCAATATTATTGCCAATACAAAAAAAAGTAGCTTTGGCGTTATATTGTTTTAAGATGTTTAGTGTCCAATTTGTAATTTCTGGAGTAGGCCCGTCATCAAAAGTTAGATAAATAACCTTTTTAGTTGTGGTAATATCCCAAATATAATTCGGGAACATTTTTTTTACAGCTAATGGTGTTTTAGTAGGTGTTAAGGTCATGTTTCCTTAATCCAAAATTAATTAACATCATTTATAGGTAAACTAGTATCTAAAGGAATATCTCTATCAGTTTGTATGGTGTCTTCTGGTTCATCATCACCATAAAAATGCCTAAATGTTCTTAGGTGATTGTTAAAAATATCACCTTCAGTTTCCGCAAACTCTATATCATATTCTATTAAAACATCAACTAAGCCCTTATATCGTTGAATATCTGTGTAAATATCTTCAAATAATCGTTCTTGGCTGTCAACTTTTAGACCACTGTAGTACGATAAATTTTCCTGATATTTTTTAGCAACATCTTTAAATAAGCGTTGTGCTTTTTCTATGTTACCAACCTCATAATAGGTGCTAATATAAGGTTCTAAAAGGGTATAGTATCCAAAATATTCAACAGGCATGTTATCCATAGCAATGTCGGCTATTTCTTCAGCTTTATCTAGCTTTTCTTCATTAATTAATTGCTCAGCTAAACGTGCTAAATTACCACGATAGGTTATCGAGTTTTTGCGAGTCTCCACATCATGATAAATATCTGAAGATCCACTATTGCCCCAATCCCATTTTTTAACCTTTTTATACATCAAATCACTGTCCACACGTCCCATATCAAATGGGTTTGCTCTGTCAACAGGAGTTTTAATGGGTACTAATTTGTAGCACATACCGTCTAACTGTAAATAATCTTTCATCCAGATATAATCGTCATCGCCAAAGCTGCCACCTGTAAAATAAATTGGGCGTTTCCAATCATTATTAGCTACTATATCTAGCATGAGTAATCGGTTTTTGTAAAGTGCGCCGCCTTTAATGTTAATATCAATATAAGGCACAATTTTATCGGCATCTTTGGGTTTTACGAGACCAGACTTTAAAGCATTGTCTTTATTTACAGGAATTCTAAGATATGGAGTCGGTAAATAGGTAGCATTCAAATCTTGGCTTCTAACTTGAGTTAAATCAACGCCCTGTTGTTGCAAAACATATTTGTACTTTGTTTTTGGATTGTTGCTTCCTACAAAATCTAAAAACTGTTTAACTTCTAAAGTGTCTTTAATAACTGGTTGAATGATAATATAGTCATTCGTGCCATATTTGTACAAATCATGTGTAAGTTGTGATGGTACCGGGTCGCTCTCATAAGCTTTGCGTTTCATTTGGTCTATATACCAATCGGTTTGAAATAAACTGGTATTAACAACTCTTACATCGGTTCTATAGCCTTCAATTTCTTGGGCGTACCAAAGAGCAAAGGTGTCATTGTCGCCAATAGTAAACAGAATCCCATTTTCGGCACAGGAATCTAAATACATTTTTGCCATGGCTCTAGCTGTATATTTATCTGAGCGGTCGTGGTCATCCCAATTGTTTGCAGCCATAATAGTAGGAACTAACAGGATACAGGCCAAAGTAATTATTGGGGCTGCAAGTTTTTTAGGTAAATAATTTTTTAACACATCATAAATGCCATAAACCCCAAAACCTATCCAAAGTGCAAATACATAAAATGAGCCTACAACAGAATAATCACGCTCACGAGGTTCAAAAGGACGCACATTGGTATACACTTGAATGGCTATTCCCGTAAAAAGGAAAAACACCAACATGACCCAAAATAGTTTTTTATCTTTATTAAACAGAAAGAAAAATCCAATAAGACCTAAAATAAAAGGTAATAAATAGTAAGTGTTTCGTGCTTTATTGTTTTTAACATCACTTGGTAAATTATCTTGAGAAAACCCTAAATGCCATTCATCTATGGGTTTTATACCGCTTATCCAATTTCCATGGTTATCATAACGTCCTTGAATATCATCTTGTCTTCCAGAAAAATTCCACATAAAATAACGCCAATACATATAGCCTAGTTGATATTCAAACATATAAGCGATATTACTGGCTAATGATGGTTTTTCAATATCAATGTAGTCTTTAAACTGTTTTAAAAAGGTATTGTAATCTTCGTAATCTACATTGCCTTGAACGACATCATTTCTAAAATTTGAAACTGCAGTACGCAACTCATTTTCCATTTGGTAATCAGGTTTCAGCTTAAAATTTAAAAAACCAGAAAACATCATGTAGTTTTCGGCATGCTCAGTGCTCCACATACGCGGAAGAATAGAAGCATGTTTTGAATTGTAGTTTTGTTTAGCGTTTTTGTAATCGTTTACAATAACATAGTCACCTTTGGTTTTGTCTTTTTCGTATTTTGGTTTATCGTCAACATAAGGATTGTTGTCATCTAAATAAGCATATTGGTCTGTAAACTGAGGGCCGTAAAATAAGTGTGTTTCTGGGTATTGTTCTAAATTATAATAAGCCAATAATTCTCTGGCACTTGAGGGATTATTTTCATTAATAACAACATTAGCATTAGCACGAATAGGAAGCATTAACCATGTAGAAAAACCAATGATTATAAAGGTTAAACAAAGAACACCTGTATTTAAATGCATGTATTGTTTTTGGCGTGTATACTTTAAAGCGTAAAATATAATGGCAACTAATGCTAAACCAGCGATGATGGAACCTGAATTAAAAGGTAATCCTATAGTATTCACAAAAAAGATTTCGAATACACTAAATATTTTAAGAATATTGGGAGCCAATAATTTAAAAACAAATAAAAGTATGCCAACTGAAACTACGTTGGCTACAATAAAATTTTTAAGGGTGATTGTTTTATAATTTTTAAAATAATAGATAAGGCCAATGGCAGGAATAGTTAATAGTCCCATAAAGTGAACACCAAATGAAAGACCAATAACAAAGGCTATTAAAATAAGCCAACGGTTACCACGTGGTTTGTCCATATCTTGTTCCCAACGTAAAGCCAGCCAAAACAAAATAGCCATAATTAAAGTTGCCATGGCATACACTTCTGTTTCGACAGCATTAAACCAAAAAGAATCTGAAAATGCAAACGCTAAACTACCTACTAAACCACTGCCTAAAATGGCCATAGATTTACCTTCGGATAGTTCACTTTTATAAGCAACTAACTTTTTTAATAGCAAAGTTATAGTCCAAAACATAAATAGAATAGTAAATGCACTAGCAATGGCACTCATCATATTCATCATAAAGCCAACTTGTGAAGACTCAAAAGCAAACATTGAGAAAAATGCACCAAGCATTTGAAATAAAGGTGCTCCTGGAGGATGTCCTACTTGTAATTTAGCTGAGGTTAAAATATATTCGCCAGCATCCCAAAAACTTACTGTAGGTTCAACAGTTAAACTGTAAGTAATAAGTGCTATTAAAAAAGAAAACCAACCTAAAATGGTATTCCATTTTTTATAGTTGAAATGTGCCATATATATCTATGTTTATTTGCTTTGGCGAATTTAATAATAAATATGAAAAGAGGCATAACTATTTTATTAGTCTTAACATATGGGCATAACAGCCAATATCATTCAGGTATAAAATAATAATTGCCAGCTCTCTGTATCGTGTTTTTAATTAAACGTTAGGTATTGATGATTATTTTTTAAAAAATACTTGTGCAAAGAAAATTTTATATTAAATTTGCACCCTCATTACACGAATGGCCTATGGTGTAACTGGCAACACGTTGGTTTTTGGTACCAAAGAGTCTAGGTTCGAGCCCTAGTAGGCCAACATTAATTTAACCCTAATTATGAAAATAGTTAGGGTTTTTTTATTGAAGTTAAAGAGGTGGAAGGCGAGAAGTTTAAAAAGTAAGGATTTTTTTGTTTACCTAAATTTTAAAAGTAATTACAGGTCTTTTAGCATGATTTACTAAATCCTCACTAATACTGCCGTTAAAAAAATGAGAAATACCTTGCCTGCCATGGGTGCTCATACCAATTAAATCGGCACCAATGGATTCCGAAAAATTCATAATCCCTTTTTCTATGCTTAAATCATTATAGATGTTTATTGTGTAATTTGAAAATATGGATGCCTCTACAAAATCTTGCATACGACGTTTTGCATTAGTCGATGTTATAAATTTATTGGGTGTATTGACTATAACTAAATGTAATTTTGCACCCAAAGCATTAGCAAACTGAATAGCCTTAGCGTAGTTTTCTTTGTTTTCATCTTTAAAATCTGATGCAAAAACAAAATTGGTAACCTCAAAAACATCATGCTCTTTTTTAATAACAAGTACAGGTGTTTCAGAAGTCCTAACCACTTTTTCTGTATTACTGCCAATCAACATTTCTTTAAAACCACTAACACCGTTGGAGCCCATAACTATTAAATCAATATCATGTTTTTTGCAAACATGATAAATGCCTTTAAATATTTCATGAAAATCTACGGTTTCATGCACAACCAAGTCTTGTAAATAATCTTTATTTTTTAGAGCTTCAAATTTTTGGTGTGCTAGTTTCATAAAAAATACGGCTTCAGGTAAATCATTATAGGAACTTAAAGCATCTACTTTGTGTAACGGGATTTCTAGTATATGTAATAAGTAAATTTCACTATTGTGCTTTTTGGCCAATTGGGCCGCTACCTTTAAAGCGTTTTCGGCTTGTGGAGAAAAGTCTGTAGGAACAAGTATTTTTTTCATCAGTTTATGGTTTGTTTAGTTATATGAGTAGGTTCTTTGTGTTTTGAGAACGATTTAGTTCATAATATCATAGGCAAGATGATATCTAAATTTATGAAATATTCCTTTAAAAATCAATAAAATATTATATATTTGCACCGTTGAAAGGCGAAATTAAAGAATATGAGGGGACGGAAAGTCCCCTCTTTTTATACTAAAAATGTTTAAAAACACCGTTACAGATTTACTTGATACAGCATTAAATGAAAGGCTGGATTTATTTCTTATAGATTTTTCTATTGATAGTCAAAATCATATCAAAGTAATTATTGATGGCGATAAAGGCGTTTTAGTTGAAGATTGTATGTTTGTAAGTCGAGCTATAGAGCATAATTTAGATAGGGAAGAACAAGATTTTTCTTTAGAAGTTATGTCTGCGGGAGCAACCGCACCTTTAGTTCATAAAAGGCAGTATAAAAAAAATTTAGAAAGAACACTTGAAGTAAAAACAACTTCAGATAAAATTGAAGGGACACTTATTAAAGCAACTAATGAAGATATTACATTAGAGTGGAAAGTTAGAGAGCCTAAACCAGTAGGTAAAGGTAAAGTAACTGTAAAAAAGGAAGCAAATATTGCTTTCGATGATATTGTAGAAGCAAAAGTTATGATTAAATTTTAATTAAAAAGAGTTATGGAGAATATCGCGTTAATTGAATCTTTTTCAGAATTCAAAGACGATAAGCTAATTGACAGAGTAACGTTAATGGCAATTTTAGAAGACGTATTTAGAAGCGCCTTAAAAAAGAAATATGGCGATGATGATAATTTTGATATTATCGTAAACCCAGATAAAGGTGATTTAGAAATATGGCGAAATAGAATTGTTGTTGCTGATGGTGAGGTAGAAGAACCAAACCAAGAAATATCATTAACAGAAGCTCGTAAAATCGAGCCAGATTTTGAAGTTGGCGAAGATGTTTCAGAAGAAGTTAAATTGATAGATTTAGGTAGACGTGCCATTTTAGCATTACGCCAAAACCTGATTTCTAAAATTCATGAGCACGATAACACTATAATCTATAAACAATTTAAAGACTTAGTTGGCGAAATTTATACAGCTGAAGTCCACCATATTCGTCATAGAGCCGTTATTTTGTTAGATGATGAAGGTAATGAAATTGTTTTGCCAAAAGATAGGCAAATTCCATCAGATTTTTTTAGAAAAGGAGATAATGTAAGAGGTGTTATTGATAGCGTAGAGCTTAAAGGCGCTAAGCCAACAATAATTATGTCTAGAAGTTCTCCTAAGTTTTTAGAAAAATTATTTGAACAAGAAATACCAGAAGTTTTTGATGGTTTAATTACCATTAAACATGTTGTAAGAATACCTGGGGAAAAAGCAAAAGTAGCGGTAGATTCTTATGACGACAGAATAGATCCAGTTGGTGCCTGTGTGGGTATGAAAGGATCAAGAATTCATGGCATTGTTCGCGAATTAGGAAATGAAAATATTGATGTTATCAATTATACTAATAATTTACAATTATTCATCACAAGAGCGTTAAGTCCAGCACGAGTAACTTCAATTAAATTAAATGAAGAAACCAAACGTGCCGAGGTTATTTTAAAACCAGAAGAGGTGAGTAAAGCCATTGGTAGAGGTGGTCATAATATCCGTTTAGCTGGACAGCTAACAGGTTATGAAATTGATGTGTTTAGAGAAGGTGCTGAAGAAGATGTTGAATTAAGAGAATTCTCAGATGAAATTGAAGGATGGATAATTGATGAATTCAGTAAAGCAGGATTGGATACCGCAAAAAGTATTTTAGAAGAAGAGGTTGCCGATCTAGTTAAAAGAACAGATTTAGAAGAAGAAACAATTAACGATGTTATTAGAATTCTTAAAGAAGAATTTGAAGACTAGTTAAATGGTTAGAAAATAATTAATGCAGATTTGCATCATTATTATGCCTTGATTGGTATAATACATATATTTGAGTATTTTAAAGGCGATTTATGGCTGAGACAATTAGATTAAATAAAGTATTACGCGAGCTTAACATCTCTTTAGATCGTGCCGTAGAATTTCTAGATTCTAAAGGTGTCGAGATAGAGAAGCGTCCCACTACAAAAATTTCTGAAGAAACGTATAGGATTCTTTCAGACGAATTTGAAACGGATGCAAATAAAAAAGTAAAGTCGCAAGAAGTAAGTGAAGCTAAGCTAAAAGAAAAGGAAGATTTACGGATAAAACGTGAAAAAGAATTAGAAGCTAAGCAAAAAGCTCAAGAAGCCATTGAAAAAGCGCAACAACAAGAAGTTGTTAAAGCATCAAAAACACTTTCAGGGCCTAAACAAGTAGGAAAGATTGATTTAGAGCCTAAAGAAGCAGGAGAAAAACCAGTTTCAAAACCGGAAGAACCTACTGAAACTATTAAGAAAGAAGAAGTAACAGAACCTATTAAAGAAGCGGTAACTCCTAAAAAGGCTGAAGAAAAACCTGTTGCTAAAGAAGATACGCCTAAAGTAACAAAAAACGAAGAACAGATCGTTGTTGATGGCGAAGTTGTTATTCCTGATGAAAAAGTAAAAACACAATATAAAAAGCTTACTGGTCCAAAAATATCAGGTGATAAAATTGATTTAACCCAATTTAATAAACCTAAAAAGAAAAAGGAAGAGAAGAAACCAGAAGCAAAAACAGGAGATGCCAACAAAAGAAAGCGTCGCCGTATAAGTAAAGCAGGAGCCCCACAGTCTGGGAATGGTCAGAAAAAACCAGGAGGTAGATCTGGTGGTAACGATCGTTTTAAAGGAAAGCCAGGGCAAGGGCGTCGTAATGTTGTCAAAGAAGAACCTAGTGAAGAAGATGTAAAAAAACAAGTGCGCGAAACACTTGAAAAACTTCAAGGTAAATCTAATAAAGGAAAAGGCGCTAAATATAGAAGAGATAAAAGAGATCAACACAGAGAACAATCTGAGATTGATGAGCAAATAGAAGCAGCAGAAAGCAAAATTCTTAAAGTAACAGAATTTGTTACCGCAAATGAGGTGGCAACCATGATGGATGTTAGTGTAACACAGATTATTTCAGCATGTATGTCGCTTGGAATGATGGTGACCATGAACCAACGTTTAGATGCAGAAACCCTTTCTATTGTTGCTGAAGAATTTGGATATCAAGTAGAATTTGTAACTGCAGATATAGAAGAGTCTATTGAAGAGGTAGAAGATAATCCAGAAGATTTAAAACCACGTGCGCCAATCGTTACGGTAATGGGTCACGTTGATCATGGTAAAACATCATTACTGGATTATATTCGTGAAGAAAATGTAATTGCAGGAGAGTCAGGTGGTATTACGCAGCATATTGGTGCCTACGGCGTAGAATTAGAAAGCGGTCAAAAAATTGCATTTTTAGATACACCAGGTCACGAGGCCTTTACAGCAATGCGTGCTCGTGGTGCACAAGTTACTGATATAGCCATTATTGTAGCCGCAGCTGATGATGATATTATGCCACAAACAAAAGAAGCAATCTCGCATGCTCAAGCAGCAGGGGTGCCTATTGTTTTTGCTATTAATAAAATTGATTTACCAACTGCTAATCCCGAAAAAATTAAAGAAGGCCTTGCTAATATGAATTTATTAGTAGAAGATTGGGGTGGTAAGGTACAGTCTCATGATATATCAGCTAAGGTTGGTACAGGAGTAAAAGAATTATTGGAAAAAGTATTACTAGAAGCCGAATTATTAGAGCTTAAAGCTAATCCAGAAAAACCGGCTGTTGGTACTGTAGTTGAAGCTTTTTTAGATAAAGGACGAGGTTATGTGTCTACAATTTTGGTACAAGCCGGAACACTGAAAGTAGGCGATTATATATTAGCTGGAAAAAATAGTGGTAAAGTAAAAGCCATGCATGATGAGCGTGGTAACGATATAGTTGCTGCTGGTCCATCAACACCAGTTTCTGTTTTAGGATTGGATGGTGCACCACAAGCTGGCGATAAATTCAACGTATTTGAAGATGAACGTGAAGCTAAACAAATAGCCTCAAAACGTGCGCAATTACAACGTGAGCAATCCGTTAGAACGCAACGTCATATAACACTTGATGAAATTGGACGTCGTATTGCACTTGGTGATTTCCAAGAGTTGAATATCATTCTTAAAGGTGATGTAGATGGTTCTGTTGAAGCATTAACAGATTCATTCCAGAAATTATCAACAGAAGAAATTCAGGTAAACATTTTACATAAAGGTGTTGGAGCCATTACAGAAAGTGATGTGTTATTAGCATCTGCATCCGATGCCATTATTGTAGGATTTAATGTGCGCCCTGTTGGAAATGCTAGAATGATTGCTGATAAAGAAGAAATTGATATCAGAACCTATTCTATTATTTACGATGCCATAAACGATCTTAAGGATGCTATGGAAGGTATGTTATCTCCAGAGCTTAAAGAAGAGATTACAGGTACTGCTGAAATTAGAGAAATATTTAAAGTATCTAAAGTTGGTAGCATTGCAGGTTGTATGGTAACTAACGGAAAAATACTTAGAACTTCAGGAATTCGATTAATTCGTGATGGTGTTGTTGTTTATACCGGCGAATTAGCATCCTTAAAACGATTTAAAGATGATGCCAAAGAAGTATCTAAAGGTTACGATTGTGGTATGCAAATTAAAAACTATAACGATATTAAGGAAGGTGATATCATTGAAGCTTTCCATGAAGTTGAAGTTAAAAAGAAATTGAAATAAGAATAATCGAGATAGCCTATAAAAGCAAGACAGTAGACAAACTATGGACAAAGCACTTATTTAACGATAAGTGCTTTTTTTTGGTTTGAATTAAACTACCTTTAAGAAGCTATTAATTTTTAACCACTCATTTATCATGAAAAAACCATTACAATCTTAGGACTATTACTTTGTTTAAGTTTTAACAATACGACTAGTGCCCAAGAAGCGTATTTAGGAGATATTAAACTTACAGCTATTACTTTTACACAAAGAAGTTGGATGGCATGCGAAGGTCAGTTATTGCCAATTTCTCAACATTCTGCCTTGTTTTCACTTTTGGGAACAACCTATGGAGGTGATGGACGAACAACATTTGCATTGCCAGATTTAAGAGGGCGCGTTCCTGTTGGATATGGTAATGGACCAGGGCTATCTAATTATAATCAATCGCAAAAAGGAGGAACAGAAACTAACACCATTACCGTAAATCAGATGCCGTCGCATAACCATACGGTAAATGCCGTGTTTGAAGATGGAACCCAATCCGTACCAACCAATAACTTTTTGGCTGGCACAAAAGTATTGGATACCGAATATTCTGATGCATCCGCCTCAAATACCACAATGAACACTGCTATGATAAATAATACAGGTGGCAATCATTACATTTAATGCATGTCACCCATTATTGGAAAATCAAGACTATACATTTAATCAAATAAGTACAGATGCCACAGGTAGAAATGTATTCGAGACAGATCCTATAAATGGCGATCAAAACTGTGGGGGATTAGGTGTTTGCGAAATGCGAGTGGCTTGGAATGAGGATCATGGACGCTGGGAAATTTATGCCGATGATGGTAATGGTACATTTACAAACAATTATTTATTATATCACAACGTATCAGCATCTGCACCAAATCCTCCAAGTTTAACATTAGGTACATGGGAAGAAAATATACTAGTAACAGAAAGCTTGTGTATTGATGGAATAAATATTTTAAGCGGAAACCTCCAAGATGCTATTCTAGGAGTTAAAGATGAAATTTTAAATGAGCTTGTTGTATACCCTACACTTGTAAAAGAAGTTTTAAATATTTCAACAAATGAAATTTTAAAAAGCGTGAAGATTTATGATATGACTGGAAAATTGGTTTTATATCAAAATGAAAATCCAAAGAAAATTAATGTTTCTAAATTACCTAGCGGATTTTATTTCTTAAAAGTACAGTTTGACGATTTTATTACCACAAAAAAAATTATAGTCAATTAATTTTCATTAAAAAGCTAGCTATTTGGGTTATATTTGAGATTCCATCCTGAAATAAGTTAACTGAAGACCAGCCTAATTTATTAGATAAACAAGAAGTAAAGGAATTTCAGTTTGGCTTTTGAATTAATTCTACAATGAAATATTTACATTATAAAACATTAACAAAAACGGGTCAGGGTTTAATGGATAAAAGGGCCTGTTTAATGTTTTTATTAGCAGAAGCCAAATTAAGTAAAAGGGTGGCCGTTATTCCTAAGTTTATATTGGGTTCACAGCATAATAGTGGGAAAAATATAGAAACATATATGATAAATATATATTTCAATATTGAGAAATTAGGTGCTGAATACATATTAGAAGAAAATTTTTTAGAAATAGAGAAAACGATAGATGGAAATGATATTTTAAATATTAAAGATGAGGTATTTGATTTTGGTTCTGATAAATTATTAGTTAGAAGAAATTTGTTATGTGATGATTTTTGGAGTTTAAAAAAACTGTATGATGTTATTAGTTTGGCAAAGTTATACCATGGTGTTGGGGTTAAATACATCATACCATTAATAACAGTAACGGATATGATAAAAAGTATTGGAGATGAAATTTTAAATCAATTAGAAAAACCTACCATAGGATTGCATTTAAGAAGAGGTGATAGGTTAAATAATAGATTAAGGAAAAGTATGAACGAAAAAACTATTATCAATAAATTTGATAATTTTAATTACAATTCGGTTTTTTATTGCTCTAATGATCAGTATTATAAAATTAATGATACTCGGTATTTTTCCAACAAAAATTTTAAAGACATACTTGAAACAATAAAAGATAACTTTTTATTGTTTTGTATAGAAATGTATGTTGTGGATAATTGCGATATTTCTGTTAGAACATTTAATGATTCTTCACCGTTTTACTATATCGAAGATAAAACCAATAAAAACTATTCTATTAGTGATTATAGCATGCATGGATCAGATAGTAGATTTAAAAACATTCCAAAAAAATTAGTAAAATGCGACTACGATGATTATGATAAAGATACCAGAAAATGTTTTATAAAACCACTAACTGGCTTGCCATTGGTTTTAAGTAATATTAAAAGAGGATATAACAGTCTTGAATACAGAATCAAACATGCATTTAATTTTTAATTGAAAAAAATTCTATGAGGGTAAGCTTCTGGATTTTCGTTAAAATTGTCATTCCTGTAAAACGAGAATCTAAATAACAATTCTATCAATTATTTTTCTTTCTTCGGTTTAAAAATAAAAGCACTATTAAATTTACGTTTAATTTTTTTCAAAGCTCTGTCAGCCTCTAAACGCGTTCTAAAGTTTCCAACCCAAATTTTAAAGTTGGGTGTTTCATATTGCATTGTTGCCCTCCAATCCAAAAAAGAACTACCAAATTCTTTTTTAGCATTTTGAGCTCCAGAGCGGTTCCCCGAATAAACCTGTATTTTATATCTATCAGAGCTATTAGCGCTCTTGTTCATCTGCTTTTTAAGATTTAATAAAACAGCAATATGTTTATCTTGATTTATGGTAACATTGCCTTGCTGAGAAAAACAACAGCTTGTCGTTAACACAAAATATAAAACGCTTAAAAAACTAATTTTCAAATTCAATGATTTCATTTTCAAATATATTTATACAAATGTATACGATATAAACTTAATTGCGGCTCTTTTTATTATTTAGAATCCCTCTAAATTACCAATTAACACTTCGCTAACATTTCTAAAATGGACTTTTAATATTACTTTTGCGAGAGATTTTTTTAACTGTGTTTTTTCTATTTATTCTAATGAAAAAACCATACCAAAGATTAGAAGTTAATTTAACCAATAATATGATACAGGTAAATTACCGTAAATTAAGTAAAAACATTCTTCGTTTCAGCTTAATTATTTTATTAGCGTTTACTACCTCACTTTCAGCTCAGGAAGGAGACCCCGCAAAAGGAAAATCATTATTTAATGCCAATTGTGCTGCTTGTCATAAGTTAGATAAGAAAATGACTGGACCTGCGTTACGAAACGTAGAGGCCCGTTTAGCTGAAGATGAAGGATTGGATAGAGCATGGCTATACGCTTGGATTCGTAACAGTTCAGGAATCATTAAATCTGGTGATGCCTACGCCAATAAAATTTACAATGAGTATGGTGGTGCTGCAATGACAGCGTTTCCACAATTATCTGATGATGATTTAAATAATATTTTAGCTTATACAGCTGAAGAAAAGAAAGCGCCAGCTCAAGCTGCAGCTCCAGTTGGAGGAGGTGAAACAACTAACTCTTCAGGCGGTATATCAAACGAAATTATATTAGGTGCTTTAGCCATATTGTTTATACTTTTAGCGGCTGGTCTGTATTTAGTAAATAAAACATTGCGCCGTTTTGCATCTGCTCAAGGTCTAGATTTGCCTGAGTCTTCAAGTAGAACACCACTTTGGAAAGCATTCGTTCAAAATCAATTTTTAATGATTGTTGTTGCGATTTTCTTTTTGTTGTCAAGTGCCTATTTTGTTTATGGGTATTTGTCTCAAATAGGTGTAGATCAAGGCTATCAACCAGTACAGCCTATTCATTTTTCGCATAAGATACATGCTGGCGATAATGGTGTAGATTGTAAATATTGTCACTCTTCAGCCAGAGTTAGTAAAACATCAGGAATACCATCATTAAATGTTTGTATGAATTGTCACAAATCAATTTACGAATATAATGGAGAAACATCTCCAGAATATTCTAAAGAGTTCTATGATGGTGAGATCAAGAAGTTATACGCTGCTGTAGGATGGGATGATGCTGATCAAAAATATACAGGAGATTCTCAACCAGTAAAATGGGTGCGTATTCATAACCTCCCAGATTTTGCATATTTTAATCACTCCCAACACGTTACCGTTGCAGGCGTAGAATGTCAAACCTGTCATGGTCCAGTAGAAGAAATGGAAATTATGTACCAACATGCGCCATTAACTATGGGCTGGTGTATTAATTGTCATAGAGAAACTGATGTTAATGTAAAAGATAATGCTTACTATACTAAAATACATGAAGAATTGTCTAAAAAGTATGGTGTAGAGAATTTAACAGCTGCTCAAATGGGTGGTATGGAATGTGGTAAGTGCCACTATTAATTATAAAAGAAACAGTTTTAGTTCAGAATAAATTCTAACAACTAATAACTAACAACTAATAACTAGTAAATAATATGTCATCAAACAAGAAATACTGGAAAAGTGTTGAAGAGCTAAACGAAAACAGCTCTATTGTTGAGACGCTAAAACAAAACGAGTTTGTTAATGAAATCCCTACTGATGAATTTTTAGGTGATAAAGATACATTAGAGGCTACATCAACAACACGTCGCGATTTCTTAAAATATGTAGGATTTAGTACAGCTGCTGCTTCATTAGCAGCTTGTGAAGGTCCTGTAAAAAAATCGATTCCTTATGTAGTGCAGCCGACCGAAATTATTCCAGGTGTTGCTAATTATTATGCTACAACAATAGCCGATGGATTTGATTTTGCAAGTGTTTTAGTAAGAACCCGAGAAGGTCGTCCAATTAAAATCGAGAACAATACTATGGCTGCTACCAATGGTAGTGCAAATGCTAGGGTAAATGCTTCCGTTTTAGGTCTGTATGATAGTTTAAGAGTTCAAGGTCCTAAAAAAGCTGGCGAATCTATTTCCTGGAATGATTTTGATACTGAAACCAATCAAAAATTAACTGAAATAGCTGCGTCTAATAAAAGTATTGTGTTGTTAACACAAACCTTTGCTAGTCCATCAACAAGTAAGTTAATATCAGAATTTAAAGAAAAATATAGTAATGTTAGTCATGTCGTTTATGATGCTGTTTCAGAATCGACTGCACTTGATGCATTCCAAGCTAAATATGGAGAACGTGGATTAGCAAATTACGATTTTGCTAAAGCCATGACAATCGTTTCTGTTGGAGCAGATTTCTTAGGAGATTGGCAAGGTGGTGGATTCGATTCTGGGTATTCTAAAAATAGAGTTCCAGACCACGGAAAAATGTCAAAACACATTCAGTTTGAGTCTAATATGTCGCTCACTGGTGCTAATGCTGATCAGCGTGTACCATTAACGCCAACGCAACAAAAAATAGCTTTAGCCAAATTATATAGTTATGTTGTTGGTGGTTCTGTTTCAGGAACGTTACCAACTCATATTGAAGACGCTGTTAAAAAAGCAGCCTCACAGCTTAAAAAAGCTGGAAGCAAAGGTTTAGTCGTTACAGGAATTCAAGATGTAAATGCACAAACCGTAGCTTTAGAAATCAACGAAGCTATAGGAAGTAAAGCTTTTGATAAATCTGCACCAATAAAAACAAGACAAGGTAGTGATATTGCTGTAGCTAGATTAGTTAGCGAGATGAAAGCTGGTCGTGTTGGAGCGCTTATCATGAGTGGTGTAAATCCAATATATACGTTGTCAAATGCTTCAGATTTTGCTGAAGGCTTGAAAAAAGTAGAATTATCTGTGGCGTTTTCTATGAAAGCAGACGAAACGTCTTCAGAAGCACAATACCTTGCAGCAGCACCTCATTACTTAGAATCTTGGGGCGATGTTGAAATTAAGAAAGGACATTATGCCTTAACGCAACCAACAATTCGTCCTTTATTTGATACTAGACAATTCCAAGATGCTTTATTAAAGTGGACTGGAAACGATGCATCTTATCACGATTATATCAAAGATACTTGGGGAACAGGTATTTTAGGTGGAGGTTCTTTCAATAAAGCATTACACGATGGTGTGTTTGTTGGAACAATTGCTACTGAAACAGAAGACACTTCAGTTGTAGCAGAAGATGAAGAAACTACAGTAACGCCATCAGGAAATGCAGCAAGAGCATTAGCATCTTCTGCAAAAGCAAACGGAGGTTTAGAATTAACATTATATACTAAAGTAGGTATGGGTGATGGTCAACAAGCCAATAACCCATGGTTACAAGAATTTCCAGATCCACTTACAAGAACATCTTGGGATAACTACTTAACTATTTCAAAAGCAGATGCTGACGAGAAAGGCTTAACCAATACACATGTTGCAAACGGTGCGTTAAATGGTAGTTATGCTAATGTTTCAGTAAAAGGAGCAACAATAAAAGTTCCAGTTATGATTCAGCCAGGACAAGCAAAAGGTTCTGTTGGATTAGCTTTAGGATATGGAAAAACATTAGGATTAAAAGAAGAGATGCAAACGGGAGTAAATGCCTATGCATTCTATCAAGGTTTTAATACGGTTCAAGATGTAACTGTTGAAGCTGTTGCTGGCGAGCATGAATTTGCATCAGTACAGTTGCACAATACATTAATGGGACGTGGCGATATTGTTAAAGAAACCACTTTAGAGATTTTTAATACCAAAGATAAAAAGCATTGGAACGCTGTTCCAATGGTATCTCTAAACCATGAGGAAACGCCAGTAACATCGCCAGAAGTTGATTTATGGGATGAATTTGATCGTTCAATCGGACATCACTTCAACCTATCAGTCGATTTAAATGCTTGTACAGGATGTGGTGCTTGTGTTATAGCTTGTCATGCTGAAAATAATGTGCCTGTAGTAGGTAAAACTGAAGTTCGTCGTAGCCGTGATATGCACTGGTTACGTATTGATAGATATTATTCATCAGAAGAATCATTTGAAGGTGATAACACTAAGAAAGATGATATATCTGGATTAGGAAGTTCATTAAGTGAATTTGGAGAAATGGAAAATGCCTCTGAGAATCCTCAGGTAGCATTCCAACCAGTAATGTGTCAGCATTGTAACCATGCACCTTGTGAAACAGTATGCCCTGTGGCTGCAACATCACATGGTCGTCAAGGTCAAAACCATATGGCGTATAACCGTTGTGTAGGTACTAGATACTGTGCTAACAACTGTCCGTATAAAGTACGTCGTTTTAACTGGTTCTTATATAATGGAAATGATGAGTTCGATTATCATATGAATGATGATTTAGGACGTATGGTATTAAACCCAGATGTGGTTGTTCGTTCTCGTGGTGTTATGGAAAAATGTTCGATGTGTATTCAAATGACACAAAAAACAATCCTTGATGCGAAACGCGATGGACGTGAGATTATAGATGGTGAATTCCAAACGGCTTGTTCTGCAGCTTGTAGTAATGGAGCCATGACATTTGGAGACATCAATGATAAAGACAGTAAAGTTGCAAAACTTTTAGAAGATAATCGTATGTATCACTTATTAGAAAGTGTTGGTACTAAGCCTAATGTGCAGTATCAAACAAAAGTGAGAAATACAACTGAAGCATAGTCAAGTAATAGAATTAAATGTTTAAAGCTTGAAGAAAAACAGGCTTTAAGCGTTTAAAAAATAAACAATTAAACAATAAAATATGGCGTCTCATTACGAAGCACCTATTAGAAGACCTTTAGTTACAGGGGAAAAATCATACCACGACGTTACTGTGGATGTAGCAAAACCTGTAGAAGGAAAAGCAAATAAACAATGGTGGATAGTTTTTAGTATCTCACTTGTGGCTTTCCTTTGGGGAATCGGATGTATTTTATACACAATATCTACAGGTATTGGAACTTGGGGTCTTAATAAGACTGTAGGTTGGGCTTGGGATATTACTAACTTCGTTTGGTGGGTTGGTATAGGTCATGCTGGAACACTTATTTCTGCAGTACTATTATTATTCCGTCAAAAATGGAGAATGGCTATTAACCGTTCTGCAGAAGCTATGACCATTTTCTCGGTTGTACAAGCTGGATTGTTTCCAATCATTCACATGGGAAGACCATGGTTAGGATATTGGGTACTTCCTATACCAAACCAATTTGGGTCGTTATGGGTAAACTTTAACTCACCATTACTTTGGGATGTATTTGCAATTTCAACATACTTATCAGTATCGTTAGTATTCTGGTGGACAGGTCTGCTTCCTGATTTTGCTATGTTAAGAGATAGAGCTATTAAACCATTCCAAAAGAAAATATATTCCTTATTAAGTTTTGGGTGGTCAGGTAGAGCAAAAGATTGGCAACGTTTTGAAGAAGTATCTTTAGTACTTGCAGGTTTAGCAACACCATTAGTACTATCCGTACATACCATTGTATCATTTGACTTTGCAACATCGGTAATTCCAGGTTGGCATACCACGATTTTCCCACCATACTTTGTTGCTGGTGCCGTATTTTCAGGATTTGCTATGGTAAACACGCTTCTTATTATCATGCGAAAAGTGTGTAACCTTGAAGATTATATTACAGTACAACATATTGAATTAATGAACATAGTCATCATGATTACAGGTTCAATAGTTGGTGTAGCCTATATTACAGAATTATTTATAGCTTGGTATTCTGGTGTAGAATATGAACAGTATGCCTTTTTAAACAGAGCAACTGGACCTTACTGGTGGGCGTATTGGGCAATGATGACGTGTAATGTATTCTCTCCACAATTCATGTGGTTTAAGAAATTAAGAACAAGTATTATGTTCTCGTTCTTTATCTCAATTGTAGTAAACATTGGGATGTGGTTTGAGCGTTTTGTAATTATAGTAACCTCTTTACATAGAGATTACCTACCATCATCATGGACGATGTTTTCACCGACATTTGTTGATATCGGAATCTTTATTGGAACCATTGGATTCTTCTTTGTATTATTTTTATTATACTCAAGAACATTCCCGGTAATTGCCCAAGCAGAGGTGAAAACAATTTTAAAATCATCTGGAGAACGTTATAAAAATATTAGAGAATCAGGAAATAGTTTAGTAGGAACTGGAGCTGATGCAAGAACATCAGGAAGAACTGCTGCGGTACCTGCAAAAACTAAAGACACTTCAGCTGATGACAATTCAGAAAAAGTAAGTAGCTTATTAGGTAGCATTGGTGCTTTTGATGCAGCTACTCAAACAGCTGATGATTTAAAGAAAATAAGTGGTGTTGGACCTAAAATGGAGGACGTACTTAATAGTATAGGTATATATACGTTCCTTCAAGTTAGTAAAATGACAAAAAAAGAATATGATTTGTTAGACTCGATTACTGAATCTTTTCCTGGAAGAGCAGAACGCGATGATTGGGCAGGACAAGCTAAAAAATTAATAAACTAAACATAGTCAATGGAAGCTTCAAAAGTTATTCACGCTATTTATACCGATGATGATATTTTAATGTCTGCTGTTAAAAAAGTTAAGGCAGAAAGACATCACATTGAAGAAATATATACACCATTTCCGGTTCACGGACTAGACAAAGCCATGGGGCTTGAACCAACGCGTATTGCTATTACAGCATTTATGTATGGTTTAGTTGGTTTAACAGTTGCCATTGTAATGATGAATTTTATTATGATTGAAGATTGGCCACAAAACATTGGAGGAAAACCAAGTTTTAGCTACATAGAAAATATGCCAGCTTTTGTGCCAATTATGTTTGAGCTTACGGTGTTTTTTGCAGCACACTTAATGGTTATTACATTTTACTTACGGAGTAGAATGTGGCCTTTTAAAAATGCTGAGAATCCAGACCCGAGAACAACCGATGACCATTTTTTAATGGAAATTGCAGTTCATGGAAATGAAAAAGAACTAGAAAGTTTACTTGCAGAAACTGGAGCAGTCGAAATTAACTTAGTTGATAAAGCCCATTAATAAATAGTATGAAAAGCTTAATTAAAATATTAGTAATTGCAGTTGTAATAGTAGCTGTGTCTTGTAATAAGAGTACAGCACCTAACTATCAATTCATGCCAAACATGTATGAATCTGCAGGATATGAAACCTATGGCGAAGCAGCATTTCCAAACGGAATTGAAGCCCAGTTACCAGCAGAAGGTTCTATACCCAGAGGTTATGTGCCTTTTGATATTGAAAATTCTACTGATGGATATAACTTAGCTAAGACAACATTAGCAAGTCCATTAGATTCTACACAAGTAGATTTAGCAAGAGGAAAAGAATTGTACGATATCTATTGTGGGATTTGCCACGGTAACAAAGGACAAGGACAAGGTAAATTAGTAAAGCGCGAAAAAATACTAGGTATTCCTAGTTATGATGATGCCGGTAGAGCCATAAATGCAGGAAGTATTTACCACACCATTTATTATGGTAAAAACGCGATGGGTTCATACGCAAACCAATTGAATGAAGAAGAGCGTTGGCAAGTCGTATCGTATGTGTTAAAGTTGAAAGCAGATTTAGAAAAGTAAGATTGATAAGATTATTATAGATATGTATACATTTTCAAATAAATTAAAGACATTTTCTTTTATTCTAATGATTTTAGGAGCATTAGGAGTAGGATATGGTTTTATGACATCTCATAAATCTTTTGAAGAAGTTGAGCACTTACTTGCAGAAGAATCACATCATGGTGGTGCACATGACGAAGAAGTTGCTCATGCCGCTCCAAGTCATGATGCACACGAAGCAAACTCTCATGAAGATAGTCACGGAGAAACTGCTCATGCTGAAGTTGATGAACACACAAAACACGTTGAGCATGTACAGCACCAAATCGCTAACAGACCATGGTCAGCACTTTATGTTGCAGCATTTTTCTTCATGATGATTGCCTTGGGTGTTTTAGCATTTTATGCTATTCAAATTGCATCTCAAGCTGGATGGTCTCCTGTACTATTTAGAGTTATGGAAGGTATGACAGCTTATTTATTACCAGGTGCCTTAATCGTTTTAGGCATAGCAGCAGCATCACACTTTATTGGACACAACAATCTATTTATTTGGATGGATCCAGAAGTTGTAGCTCATGATAAACTTATACAAGGAAAAACAGGATGGTTAAACATCTGGGGATTCATTATTAGAGGGTTGATATTTATTGGAGGCTGGAGTTTATATCGTCATTTTTCACGTAAGTTCTCTATTGCTCAAGATACAGCAGAAGATAAAAGTAACTTTAAAAAATCATTCCGTATTTCAGCAGCGTTCCTAGTATTCTTTATTTATACAGAATCTATGATGTCTTGGGATTGGATTATGAGTGTAGACCCACACTGGTTTTCAACATTATTTGGATGGTATGTATTTGCTAGCATGTTTGTAAGTGGAATTACAGTAATAGCCTTAATTACCATTTATTTAAAATCTAGAAATTACTTAGAGTTTGTAAATGAAAACCATTTGCATGATGTTGCTAAGTTTATGTTTGCATTTAGTATTTTCTGGACATACTTATGGTTCTCACAATTTATGTTAATCTGGTATTCAAATATACCAGAAGAAGTAACCTATTTTGTAACACGTTTCCAAGATTATAAATTACCATTCTTAGGTATGGTAGTAATGAACTTTGTATTCCCAATATTAATGTTGATGAATGCCGATTACAAACGTATCCCTTGGTTTGTAGTCATGGCAGGTTTAGTCATTTTATTTGGGCACTATATTGATATTTTCAATATGATTATGCCAGCTACCGTAGGTGATAGATGGTTTATAGGAATTCCAGAAATAAGCTCCATATTACTTTTTGCCGGGTTATTCATATTTGTAGTGTTTACAGCTTTAACAAAAGCGCCATTACTAGTAAAAGGATATCCTTTTAGAAAAGAAAGTGAAGATTTTCATTATTAATTAGATATAAATAAAGACGAACGATACCAATGACTGCTTTATTAACAATTATAGTTTTAGTATTTATTTTAATTGCCATTTGGCAAATGGTAAAGATTTTCGATTTAGCACAAGCTAAAAATGAAAACTCTACTCCTGGAGTTGCTACCGATAAGGATAATACATTAAATGGGTATTTAATGATGGGGTTTTTAGCCTTCATTTATATTATAACCATTGTATGTTTTGTAAAATGGGGTGATTTACCTTTAATGTCTAATTCGGCTTCAGCGCATGGACCAACTATAGATAATTTAATGGTTATCTCTATGATTATTATATTTATAGTTCAAACCATAACGCAATTCCTATTACACTATTTTGCTTATAAGTATAAAGGTGAAAAAGGAAAGAAAGCCTTATTTTTTGCGGACAATAATAAATTAGAAGCCATTTGGACAATCATTCCTGTAATTGTTTTAGCGGGTTTAATTATTTATGGTTTAAGTACTTGGATTAACATTATGGGTGTTGATGAAAGTGATGACCCATTGGTTGTTGAATTATATGCGCAACAGTTTAACTGGAAAGCAAGATATGGTGGTGCAGACAATACTTTAGGAAAAGCAAATGTGCGTTTAATTGATATTGACCGTGCTAATATTCTAGGTTTAGATGAAGCCGATCCAAATGCACAAGATGATATCATAACAACTGAATTGCATTTGCCAGTTGGGAGACCCGTATTGTTTAAAATGCGTTCCCAAGATGTTTTACACTCAGCTTATATGCCTCACTTTAGAGCACAAATGAACTGTGTTCCAGGTATGATTACACAATTTGGATTTACGCCAACAGTAACCACTGCCGATATGCGTGAAACAGCTCAAATGCAAGAAAAAATTCAAAATATTAATAAGATTAGAGTAGAGAATAGTAAGAAACTTGTAGCCAAGGGCGAAGACGCTTTAGAACGTTACGAGTTTGATTATTTATTATTATGTAATAAAATTTGTGGAAAATCGCACTACAACATGCAAATGAAAATTGTAGTAGAAACACAAGAAGAATACAATGCTTGGATTGCAGAGCAAAAAGAATTCAAGAATTCTCTAGTTAATTAATTAAAAAAGATAAAAACGATATAAGATTATGTCAGCACACGCAGATAACCACGCTCACGACGACGACCACGGACATCATCATAAAGAAACGTTTGTAACTAAATATATATTTAGTCAAGACCACAAAATGATTGCTAAACAGTACCTAATAACCGGTACTATTATGGGAGTTATTGGGGTTTTAATGTCTATGATGTTTCGTATGCAAATTGCCTGGCCAGAAGAGCCAAACGTATTGTTTGAAGCCTTATTAGGTAAATGGGCACCAGGTGGTGTAATGGATGCAGATATTTATTTAGCATTGGTTACTATACACGGTACTATCATGGTATTCTTTGTATTAACAGCTGGTTTAAGTGGGACATTCAGTAACCTATTAATTCCATTACAGATTGGTGCACGCGATATGGCATCAGGGTTTTTGAATATGGTTTCGTATTGGTTATTCTTTTTATCAAGTGTAATTATGGTAATTTCATTGTTTGTTGAAGCTGGGCCTGCATCAGCAGGGTGGACAATCTATCCGCCGTTAAGTGCCTTGCCAATGGCGCAAGGAGGTTCAGGTATGGGTATGACCTTATGGTTAGTATCTATGGCCATATTTATTGCATCATCATTATTGGGATCTCTGAATTATATTGTTACCGTAATTAACTTGCGTACAAAAGGGATGTCTATGACTAGATTACCTTTAACGATTTGGGCATTTTTTATTACAGCAGTCATAGGAGTTATATCATTTCCAGTATTATTATCTGCAGCCTTATTATTAATCATGGATAGAAGTTTTGGAACATCATTCTTCTTATCAGATATATTTATACAAGGTGAAGTATTGCATTATCAAGGAGGTTCACCAGTATTATTCGAACACTTATTTTGGTTCTTAGGACACCCAGAAGTATATATTGTTATATTACCAGCCATGGGACTTGTTTCGGAAATTATGGCATCAAATTCACGTAAACCTATCTTTGGTTATCGTGCTATGATTGCTTCCATATTAGCGATTGCATTTCTATCAACAATAGTATGGGGTCACCATATGTTTATTTCAGGAATGAATCCATTTTTAGGATCAGTATTTACATTTACAACCTTATTGATTGCCATTCCATCGGCAGTAAAAGCATTTAATTGGATAACGACACTTTGGAAAGGTAATTTACAGATGAACCCAGCCATGTTATTCTCCATAGGGTTTGTATCAACATTTATAACTGGAGGTTTAACAGGAATTATATTAGGAGACAGTGCTTTAGATATTAATGTACACGATACATATTTTGTAGTAGCTCATTTCCACTTAGTAATGGGTATATCTGCATTGTATGGTATGTTTGCAGGAATCTACCACTGGTATCCAAAAATGTTTGGACGTATGCTTAACAAGAACTTAGGATATATCCATTTCTGGGTAACAGCAGTTTGTGCTTATGGTGTATTCTTTCCTATGCACTTTATAGGTATGGCAGGTTTACCACGTCGTTATTATACCAATACTAACTTTCCATTATTTGATGATTTAGCAAATGTTAATGTTATCATTACCATATTTGCTTTAATTGGAGGCGTTGTACAAATCGTATATTTATATAATTTTTTTAGTAGTATTTTCTTTGGAAAGAAAACAGTTCAAAACCCTTGGAAATCTACAACCCTAGAATGGACTGCTCCTGTAGAACACATACATGGAAACTGGCCAGGAGAAATTCCTCATGTACATCGTTGGGCTTACGATTACAGTAAACCTGGACATGATGTAGATTTTGTTCCGCAACATATTCCTTTAAAAGAAGGAGAAGAAGAGCTTCAGCACTAATACATAATATTCTCTTACATATTAAAAACTCACCTAAAAACAGGTGAGTTTTTTGGTTCAAATACTTTTTTTATCGACAAAATGTAAAATAATTTACAAAAATTCGATGAAATACAAAAAAATCAGTTAAATTGCATAAATAAATTAATTCTGTATATGATTCTACTTTATAATCGAATGTAGAATCCATACCGTTTTATTTTCAGCTATTAATTCAGGATTATAAATTTTCGATTATGAAAACTAAATTAACGTCTAGAAATACATTATTTAATGTACTCTTTACTTTATTGTTATTTGGAATATCATTTACAGCTTTCGCGCAATGTCCAACAATACCCAATTCAAGTCCACCAGCTATTTGCAATGCATCAGGTTTTACTTTTAATGATTTAAATACATATGCTGTCGATGGTGGAAATGGTATTGTTTGGTATGATTCTGCTACCGGAGGTAGTGCATTTAACCCAGACGAGCTAGTTCGAGAAGGTGTTCTATACTATGTAGATGATAGCTCAGGAGCTTGTGGAATAACTAGGGCGTCAATTATGATCGATTTTGTCGTAAACCCGACAAACCAAAATTTACAAGGCTTTTTCTGTAGCGATGAAAATCCAACCATTCAATCCTATATTGATTTAGAATTGCAACCCAATGCACCAGTTGGTGGAACAGTTGAAGTTTACTACGATCAAGCTCTAACATCCATAGCAAATTCAACAGATCCTATTTCTAGCATTCCTACAAATTATTATATCGTTTTTATTGATAATAGTTTGCCTACACCTTGTAGAAGTCAAATTGAAAATGGAATTGCTACACAATTTCAAACACCAGCTAATCCAACACCTGCAAGCACACAAGAATTTTGTTCAAACACAAACCCAACAATTGGAGATTTAAATCCAGGAACAACAGATAGCTTTCTTTGGTATGACAATATAGATGTTTTTGGTGACCCTATTCCTCCAGCATTAATTACTAGTGAAACATTAATAAATGGTAACACCTATTATGTTCAAGTAAATTCGGGGATATGTACAAGTGAACCTATGCCAGTACTTGTTATTATTGATGACCCTGTAGACCCTGGAACATCGGGAACATTAGATTATTGTAATGATAATTTACCAGTATCAGACTTTAATTTATTTGACGAACTAGGAGGTCCAAAAGATTCAACAGGAACTTGGTCAGGGCCTTTAGCTACATCCAATGGGAATATAGGAACAGTAAATATTTCAACATTAACAACCGCAGGAACATATACTTTTACATACACGGTTCCTAGTAATGGTGTTTGTCCAGATGGTGTTTCAACAGTAACCATTACGGTTTATGAAACATTGAGTTCAGGAATACCATCGACTATAAACCCTGTATCTTTTTGTCAAGCTAGTTTACCTTCAGCTTTTGATTTATTCACATTAATTGAAAACCATGACCTTGGCGGACAATGGACACAAGGAACAATAAGTACAGATCCAATAGTAGCATCAACAATCGATTTAACAAGTTTTGTACCTAACACATATAATTTCACATATACTCAAAATGTATCACCAGACCCTTGTCCAGAGGAATCTACAACGGTTCAAGTTATTGTTTTACAAGACCCAAATGCAGGAGTTGCGGTAAACCAAACGTTTTGTGAAAATGATTTAATAGCAAATTCACCTTTCAATTTATTTGATGCTTTAGATGGCTCTCAAGATAACAATAGTGGAACATGGACCGATGCGAGCACTGCAATCATTTCTAATCCCATAGATATAATAGGTTTTACTGTTTCAGGAAGTCCATATTTATTTAATTATACAATAGATAATGGTACTTGCTCAGATACAGAACAAATTTCAATTATAATAGAAGACGCTCCAGAATCAGGAACACCAGTAGCAACATTCCCAGAGTTTTGTGAAGACACAGCACCTACGAGTTTTGATTTATTTGATTTATTAGAAAACGAAGATCAAACAGGAACCTGGTTTTCAGGAACAGCAATAGCTAACCCAACAGATTTATCAGGTTTAATACCGGGAACTTATGATTTCACATATGATGTGGATGCTATTGGAAGCTGTGATGATGAGTTAGTTACGGTAAGTATAACCATCAACCCATTACCAAACACAGGAACACCATCAGCTGAGAGGTTTTGTGAAAATGATTTAGCATCAAATTCACCATTAAACTTATTTGATCAATTGACAGGAGAAGATCTAGGAGGCACATGGTCAGACGATAATACCTCAGGTGCTTTATCTGGAAGCGATGTTGATTTAACCCTATTAACAATTGGGTCATTTGATTTTACATATAGTATAACAGATGCAAACGGATGCTCGAATAGCAGTACAGTAACCATAACTGTTGACGATGCTCCAGAATCAGGAACACCAGTAGCAACATTCCCAGAGTTTTGTCAAGACACAGCACCTACGAGTTTTGATTTATTCGATTTATTAGAAAACGAAGATCAAACAGGAACCTGGTTTTCAGGAACAGATAATACAGGAACAGCAATAGCTAACCCAACAGATTTATCAGGTTTAATACCGGGAACTTATGATTTCACATATGATGTGGGTGCTATTGGAAGCTGTGATGATGAGTTAGTTACGGTAAGTATAACCATCAACCCATTACCAAACACAGGAACACCATCAGCTGAGAGGTTTTGTGAAAATGATTTAGCATCAAATTCACCATTAAACTTATTTGATCAATTGACAGGAGAAGATCTAGGAGGCACATGGTCAGACGATAATACCTCAGGTGCTTTATCTGGAAGCGATGTTGATTTAACCCTATTAACAATTGGGTCATTTGATTTCACATACAGTATAACAGATGCAAACGGATGCTCGAATAGCAGTACAGTAACCATAACTATTGACGATGCTCCAGAATCAGGAACAGCAAGTACACCAGTTGAATTTTGTATAGCAGATATTACAACTGGTCAAACATATAATTTATTTGATTTGTTAACAGATGAAGATCAAATAGGGTCGTGGAATGATGATGATACTTCAGGCGCATTATCTGGTAATACACTAACTATAGATGGTCTAGCAGAAGGAACTTATGATTTCACATTTGATGTGGATGCGATTGGAACTTGTGATGATGTAGACATTACAGTAAGCATTATTATTAACGATACGCCAGTCCCAATGGCATCAACACCACAAGCCTTTTGTGATAGTGCCACTGTGGATGATTTAGCAGCTGTTGGAACAACCATACAATGGTACGATGCTGCTACAGGAGGTAATGTATTAGTAGGAACAACAGATTTAGTTGATACTCAAATATATTATGCAACCCAAACGGATGCTGTAACAGGTTGTGAATCGTCAGTGAGAACCCCAGTAACAGTTGCGATATATCAATCTCCAAATCCTGGAAGTCCAAATACGACAGTAATTTTAGCATGTAATAATGATAGCAATATTGACTTATTTACAGGATTAGATGGCACCCAAGATTCAGGTGGAGTATGGCAAGATACAGATGGAACAGGAGCATTAACAGGTAATACATTTGATGCTACAGGAATTCCTCCTGGAACATATGATTTCACCTATTCAGTAACAGCCTCAGCACCATGTATAGACGATAATACAATCATAACAGTAACTATAGAAGAACCATTTAATCCTGGTACAGATAACACATTAGATGTTTGTAGCAATAATGGAACTACAGATTTGTTTACACTTTTAGGTGGTGCAGATACAGAAGGAACATGGTCGCCAGCATTAACCAGTGGAACAGGCGTTTTTGATCCGTTAGTAGATTCAGATGGCATATATATCTATTCCTTTACAAATGCATGTGGAACGTTTAGTAGCGAGGTTGATGTAACCGTAACTCCAGCGCCAAATGCAGGTTCAGATAATACAGCTACATTCTGTATAATAGATGCTCCAACCGATTTATTTACATTTTTAGGAACCGATGCCCAAAGTGGAGGCGTATGGTCACCTGCATTAACTAGTGGAACAGGCGTTTTTGATCCCGCGGTTGATGTTGCAACAATTTACACCTATACCGTTGCAGCCGTAACACCATGTTCGCCAGATGCAATGGCTGAAATTACAGTAACCGTAAATGATAGCCCTACACTAATAGTTAATGATGCAAACCCAGAGTTTTGTTTAGTCAATAACCCAACAGTAGCAGATTTAGCAAATAGTATACGACCAATAGGAACGGTTAATTGGTATGAAGATATCGCGTTAACACTACCATTAAATACATCAGATATTTTAGTTGATGGAGAAGATTATTACGCAACACAAACCAATAGTTCAGGTTGTGAGTCTTCAACACCAGTTCAAATTAATGTGACTATTAATGATACATTAACACCTACGTTAGATGATATTACTATGGAATACTGTATCAACGATAATCCAACTATTAGCACACTGTCATCAAATATTATTGAATATGATAATAATCTAGATAATTTAAGATGGTATGATACCCCAACAGGTGGTTCAGCCATATCAAACAGTTCATTATTAACCAATATCACATACTATGTGGCACTCGTAGACCAAGTCACAGGTTGCGAAAGTAGTGTGCGTTTAGAAGTAACTCCAGACCTAACAGCATGTGGTAAATTGGAAATCCCAGATGGGTTTTCTCCAAATGGAGATGGAACAAACGATACGTTTGATATTGATAACCTAGCCATATTATATCCAAATTTTGAAATTGAAATTTATAACAGAAATGGAAATATTGTTTACAGAGGACAAGCCAATACACCAAGGTTTGATGGGACATCCAATCAATCAAGAGTTGTATCAAACGGCGATTTACCCGTGGGTGTATATTTCTACATTTTTAATTTCAATGATGGCGAAAATAAACCAGAACAAGGACGCTTATACTTAAGCAGATAATTTATAGATAAAGCAAAATTTAAAAACAGATGAAACATTTAAATACATATCATAAAATAGCTGCTTTGTTAAGTTTGACGTTCATGTCATTACAAAGTTTTGCGCAACAAGACCCTCAGTTTACACAATATATGTATAACATGAGTGTAATTAATCCAGCATATGCCACTGCAGAAGAAGGTATATTAAATTTAGGAGGATTATACAGAACACAATGGGTAGGCATAGAAGGCGCCCCAAAAACGGGAAGCTTTTTTGCCCATACACCAATAAATGATAAAATTGAAATGGGAATTTCATTTACCAATGATAATATTGGAGATGTTGTAAATGAAAATAATATCTATGCAGATTTTGCTTATGTATTACCAGTAGGTTTAGAAAGCAAAATATCATTTGGTGTTAAAGCTGGTGTAACCCTTTTTGATACTAATTTTGATGGGTTTATGTTACAATCAGGAAATTCAAGTACAGATATTGCTTTTGACGAAAATATCAGCAAAACCTTCCCAAATCTAGGAATAGGTGCTTTCTTTTTTACAGATAACTATTACCTAGGTTTATCGGCACCAAATATGTTGTCAACAAAACATCTAGAAGATGAAAGTGGGATAAAAGCAACAGGTGTTGAAAATGTGCACTATTTCTTTACAGGTGGTTATGTGTTAGATCTTAATGAAAACCTAAAACTAAAACCAGCGTTTATGGGAAGAGCAGTTAAAGGAGCACCATTAGCATTGGATATCACAGCAAATGTATTAATCAACGAAAAATTAGAAGCAGGTTTAGGCTATCGTTTAGATGATGCGATAAGTGCACTAGTCAATTTTAAAATTACCCCAGAACTTAGAATAGGTTATGCCTATGATTATACAACAACTAACTTAGGCGAATTCAATTCAGGGTCGCACGAAATATTTATTTTATTCGATGTCGATTTATTTGGATTTAAAGGCGGTTATGACCGTTCACCAAGATTCTTCTAAAATTTTATAATTAAGGAACAGATGAAAAAACAGATATACATACTCGCAAGCCTTTTATTAGTTAGTGGAATAACATTAGCGCAAAAAGGCAATTTAAAACGTGTGAACAAGCTTTTTGAAATGAGAGCATATACAAATGCCGCTGAGATCTATGAAACCAAAGAGCGAAATCAAGAAGTTCTTCAAAATTTAGCAGATTGTTATTATTACAATACCAGTCTACAAAAAGCTATTAAAACCTACCGAGAATTATTTGTAGAATATGGTGACTCTATTGATATCGAATACCACTTCAGGTTTGCACAAGCTCTAAAAGGCGTAAAACAATACAAAGAAGCCGACAAACATTTAATAAGATATTATAACAAACCAGTTAATACTCGTGATTTTATAGAAAAAACAGAAAAAACTACACCACATACATTCCAATTAAAACAAATAGAAAACAGAAATTCCAGTAGCGATTTTGGTTTGTCGTTTTACGGAGATGACAAGGTGGCTTTTGCTTCGGCAAGAAACTCTCAAAATCCATCTTATGCATGGAATGATTTACCCTATCTAGATTTATATAGTGCTAAATTAACCAGTCAAAATGTATTAGAAAATATTCAACCATTTTCAGAAACTATAAATACAAATTCGCATGAAAGCAGCGCAGTTTTTACTAAAGATGGCAAAACCATGTATTTTAATAGAACCAATACAACCCGTAAAAAAACAGATGCAGAGCGTATTGCACATATTAAAATTTATAAAGCAGAATTAGTTGATGGTAATTGGACAAATGTTACCGCATTACCATTCACATCAAATGGATATAGCACGGAGCACCCAGCACTAAGTAAAGATGGCAAAATATTATATTTTGCCAGCGATATGCCTGGAACTCTAGGAAGTTTTGATATTTACAAAGTCGCTATTAACGACGATGGCACTTACGGCGAACCAGAAAATTTAGGAGATAAAATAAACACCAAGCACAGAGAGCAATTTCCGTTTATTAGCGAATTTAATATATTGTATTTCTCATCCATTGGTCATCAAGGCTATGGCGGATTAGATGTCTTTAGAAGTAATATGGTAAATGGAACTTTTGATAAACCTGTTAATTTAGGAAGCACAATCAATAGCAATTTAGATGATTTTGCTTATGTAATTAGAGAAAAGGATAATAAAGGTTTTGTGTCATCAAACAGAACAGGATACGATAGATTATTTGGTTTTAAAAGAGAAGAAAACCCGTTAACAAAGTACCAAGTAGAAGGGATAGTACAAGACTTAAACAGTAAAGAATTATTAGCAGGATCATTAGTAACACTATTTGATGAGTCCAATACCGTAATTCAAGATACCATAGTTGGAGATGATGCGTATTATATTTTCAAAATAGAACCAAATAAAAAGTATAAAGTTAGAGGAACTAAAAAAGCGTACATCCCGCAAGATGTTGAGTTCTCAACAGATAGTAAAGGAAAAGTACAACATGATATTTATTTGTCTTTAGAATCTTTTGCTGATGCCGAAGAACGAGTAAAAGAAAAAGAAGATGGCGATGTAACAGTTGAGTTAGACAAGATTTATTTCGATTTTGATGAAGCCATAATTCGCAAAGATGCAGCAGTTACATTAAATGTATTGGTCGATTTAATGAAGAAGTACCTATCAATGGAAGTTGAAGTATCTGCACATACAGATGCTCGTGGACCAGACGAATACAACTTAAATTTATCGAAAAAACGTGCCGCTTCAACACTTGAATATTTAGTAAGCCAAGGCATTGAAAGAAATCGATTAAAAAGTATAGGTTATGGCGAAATGCAACCACTTAACAAGTGTGTTAAAGAAGGTATATGCGATGATAGAGACTATGATATCAACAGACGTTGCGAATTTACTATTTTGAATTAATCAACTATAAAAAACCAATCAAATATTTGAAAAGCCTTTCCACCCGATAGCTATCGGGATTGAAAGGCTTTTTGTTTATATTTGTCTGTGCTGAACTTCTTTCTGCCAAAAGGAAAGTGTTTCAGTATCTTTTTGTAAAAGACAAAAAAATTGATGAACGAAAACCTAGATCCAACAGACGAAAATTTTTCACCAGAAGAATTAGATGTAGAAAGAAAGTTAAGACCCCTATCATTTGATGATTTTACAGGTCAAGATCAAGTTTTGGAAAACCTTCAAATTTTTGTACAAGCAGCAAATCTTAGAACAGAAGCCTTAGATCATACACTATTTCATGGCCCTCCCGGATTAGGAAAAACAACCTTAGCACATATTTTAGCTAACGAATTAACCGTTGGAATTAAAGTCACATCAGGTCCAGTTTTAGATAAACCGGGCGATTTAGCAGGGTTGCTTACAAACCTAGAAGAGCGCGATGTGTTGTTTATTGATGAAATTCATCGATTAAGCCCTATAGTAGAAGAGTATTTATATTCAGCTATGGAAGACTACAAAATCGATATCATGATTGAGTCTGGTCCAAATGCTAGAACCGTTCAAATTAATTTAAACCCATTTACCTTAATAGGAGCTACAACGCGTTCAGGATTGCTAACATCTCCAATGCGTGCACGATTTGGTATACAAAGTAGGTTGCAATATTATAAAACAGATTTGTTAACCACAATAGTACAACGAAGTGCCACAATTTTAGATGTACCAATATCCATGGAAGCCGCTATTGAGATAGCAGGAAGAAGTCGTGGTACACCAAGAATAGCAAACGCATTACTACGTCGTGTTCGAGATTTTGCACAAATAAAAGGGAATGGAAGCATTGATATAAAAATTGCAAAATACGCTTTAGAAGCTTTAAATGTTGATGCACATGGATTAGATGAAATGGATAACAAAATTTTATCCACTATTATAGATAAATTTAAAGGTGGCCCCGTAGGGATAACAACTATTGCAACAGCAGTAAGCGAAAGCCCTGAAACAATTGAGGAAGTTTACGAACCGTTTTTAATCCAACAAGGTTTTATAATGCGAACACCACGTGGACGTGAAGTTACAGAAGAAGCTTATAAGCATTTAGGAAAAGTAAAAGGTCCTACTCAAGGCGGGTTATTTTAATATAACATCTGCATTGATTTTTAAATCTTTAAAAATTCTATTTTCTTATTAAATCAGAAGTGCCTTTCATCGGATTTTTGGCAGATTAACTAAAAAAACAGGTTTTTAACAAAGTTTTTGTAAGGTTGTTGAGATTGTATTTATGTTTGGTTTTTAAAACATATAGAACCCAAATCTATTTAACATGAAAAACTTAGGCCCTTTTAGTCTGCTTATTATTTGTGCATTTTATTTTTTTACGTCCTGTGCAAACGATCAGGATGATTATGTACAAACCCCTTTACAAACTAGTTTAGAAAAACAAATTGAAGCATTATTTGGCTCAAAAGAATCTTTAATACTACCAGCTTCAAATAATTATAGTGTCATTCCTAATGATGCTAAAAATAGCATTACCGAAGCAAAAGTTGAATTAGGTAAATTGCTATTCCATGAAACACTTTTAGGAAAAAATCCTAATAAAGAAGAAGGAATGAACACCTATTCTTGTGCCAGTTGCCACCATGCAGCTGCTGGATTTCAAAGTGGGATACTCCAAGGTATAGGTGAAGGCGGTTCTGGTTTTGGATTTAATGGAGAAGGCAGAGTGAAATCCGTAAATTATCAAGAAAGCGATTTAGATGTACAGCCTATAAGAAGTCCCAGTGTTTTAAATGTAGCTTATCAAGACGTTATGCTGTGGAATGGACAATTTGGTGCTGTAGGATCTAATGCGGGAACAGAAGCTAATTGGACAGTAGGAACACCAAAAGAGGCTAATAATCTAGGTTTTGAAGGTGTAGAAACACAAGCTATTGCAGGATTAGATGTGCACCGTTTGCTAATTGATAAAGATGATATTACAAATTCTTCATATAAAGCATTATTTGATTCTGCTTTCTCAAATGATTCTGAAGATAATCGTTATACAAAACTAAATGCAGCACTTGCTATAGCGGCATACGAAAGAACAGTGTTATCAAATGAAGCACCTTTTCAAAAGTGGTTAAAAGGCGATGAATTTGCTATGAACGAGGATGAGTTAAACGGTGCTATGCTGTTTTTTGATAAAGGACAATGTTATACTTGCCATTCTGGTCCAGGACTAAACGGTATGGGATTTCATGCTTTGGGAATGAGCGATTTAGCAGGAGAAAATATAATGACGGTAGTAGATGCAGGTACTAAAAAAGGACGTGGAGGTTTTACAGGTAATCCTGATGACGATTATAAATTTAAAACACCACAGTTATATAATCTAATGGATGTTAATTTTTATGGACATGGCGGGAGTTTTAAATCCGTTCGAGATATTATAAGTTATAAAAATGTAGCACAACATGAAAATAATGAAGTGCCATCAAATAAGTTGTCTCCTTTGTTTCAACCTTTAAATTTAACCGAAACAGAAATAGATTTGATAACATTATTTGTAGAAAATGCACTTTACGATTCAAATTTAAAACGTTATCAACCTGATAGTTTACCAAGTGGTAGTTGCTTTCCAAATTCAGACTCTCAATCATCTATAGATATGGGCTGTAATTAACTTTAAGAGAAAACAAATCATAAAATAAAAACTAAATTGTAGTTTAGATGTTTTAATGATTAAGCCACGTGAACAAACAAAACTACTCTAATCTTATAAAAACCGAAGCCAAACGCCTCGGTTTTTTGTCATGTGGAATAAGTAAAGCGCAATTTTTAGAAGAAGAGGCCCCGCGGTTAGAAAAATGGCTGAACAAAAATATGCATGGACAAATGCAGTACATGGAAAACCATTTTGACAAACGTTTAAACCCAACATTACTTGTTGAAGATTCAAAAAGTGTCATTTCATTATTGTTAAATTATTACCCTAGCCAGGACCAAACAGATCATAGCTATAAGCTATCAAAATATGCTTACGGAACCGATTATCACTTTGTCATAAAAGATAAACTCAAATCCCTTTTAAGTTTTGTCCAAGAAGAAATAGGAGAGGTTCATGGACGTGCTTTTGTAGATTCTGCTCCCGTTTTAGATAAAGCTTGGGCAGCAAAATCAGGTTTAGGTTGGATAGGTAAACATAGTAATTTACTAACTCAGCAAGTAGGATCGTTCTATTTTATTGCCGAGTTAATTATCGATTTAGATTTAGAATACGATACCGCAACCACAGACCATTGTGGTACATGCACCGCTTGTATTGATGCATGCCCAACAGAAGCTATAACAGAGCCTTATGTTGTAGATGGCAGCAAATGTATTTCGTATTTCACCATAGAGTTAAAAGAAAATATACCAACAGCATTTAAAGGACAGTTTGACGATTGGATGTTTGGTTGTGATGTTTGTCAGGACGTTTGCCCATGGAATCGGTTCTCCAAACCCCATAACGAACCCTTATTCAATCCACATCCAGAATTATTGTCCATGACCAAAAAAGATTGGGAAGAGATAACCGAAGAAACCTTCAAAAAAGTTTTTCAAAAATCGGCTGTAAAACGCACTAAATTTTCAGGGTTAAAACGGAATATCGATTTTTTAAAATGAGTACAAACAAAAGCAGTTTTCAAACTTACTTTAATTTATGTCTTATTAATTGACCTATTAAAACATAGCTAATAATAGCACCCAATAAAAAGTGTAAATAAAAATCCCGATTTAGACAAAGCCACAATATAGTTGCTGTAATTTGGCCAATAGTAATAAATATTAAAAGGCCAATAATTTGATTTTTAGTTATCATATGCTTTTTTAATTCTAAAAAACTCTTTTTTAGTTTTTTTTTCATTTTAAATTAATGAAATATTTGTCTAAAACCTATAAAGTGTTCTTGATCAATCCGTTATTAACTTATAATGAGGGGTATTTATAATTGCGAGGGAATTAATAATATATAGTGTAACTATATACTATCGAAAGACAAAAATACAAAACACAACTATTTTTTGTTTGTGGAAAAACCACATTTTTTTGAAGGTATTTAAATTTAATCCTAAAAATGCTCAGTGTATCTCCATGAAAACTCTTAGAATTTCTGTGAAATAACCCATAAACAATATGTAGCACGAGACATTGTTAGACAAAAGATACAACTTTTACACCCTGCGAAAAAAAATCAACATAAGCAGGGAGGAATTAGAGGGTTTTAGTTCTGTTGAAGGCTTTTTTGAGTTGCATAGTAGCGTTATGACGTAATCATGCAATAAAAAATCAATTTTTAAAAAGAATAGGCTTTGATTTCACAGGATTACTATCTTTGTTAGCTTATAGAATACAATCCAAAATGAGCGAAAAAAGCAAACGAAGAGAGGCCCTCATATACCACGCAAAACCAACCCCAGGGAAAATAAAAGTTGTACCGACCAAGAAGTATGCAACCCAAAGAGACTTGTCTTTAGCATATTCTCCTGGTGTTGCAGAACCCTGTTTAGAAATTGAAAAAGATAAAGATGCTGTATATAGGTATACAGCCAAAGGTAATTTGGTAGCCGTAATTTCTAATGGAACAGCTGTTTTAGGGTTGGGAAATATTGGTCCAGAAGCTTCAAAACCAGTAATGGAAGGGAAAGGATTGTTATTCAAAATTTTCGCAGATATTGATGTTTTTGATATTGAAGTTGATACTGAAAATATTGAAGAGTTTATTCAAACTGTAAAAAAGATAGCACCCACTTTTGGAGGTATTAACCTAGAAGATATTAAAGCACCAGAAGCCTTTGAAATAGAAAGACGCCTTAAAGACGAGTTGGATATTCCAGTGATGCATGATGACCAGCACGGTACTGCTATCATCTCTGCAGCAGCTTTACTAAATGCTGTAGAACTTGCTAAAAAGAAAATTGACGAAGTCAAAATAGTTATTAGTGGAGCAGGAGCGGCAGCTATATCATGTTCACGTTTGTATCAAGCATGTGGTGCAAAGCGTGAAAACATGGTCATGTTAGACAGTAAAGGTGTTATTAGAGATGATAGAGAGAATTTATCAACTGAAAAAGCTGAATTTGCTACCCATAGAAAAATAGACACCCTCGATGAAGCTATGAAGGATGCCGATGTGTTTATTGGACTTTCATTAGCCAATATTGTATCGCCAGAAATGTTATTGGTTATGGCCAAAGACCCTATTGTTTTTGCTATGGCTAATCCAGATCCAGAAATAAAATACGATATTGCTGTTGCAACCCGTAAAGACATTATTATGGCTACAGGAAGGTCAGACCACCCTAATCAAGTAAATAATGTACTAGGGTTTCCATTTATTTTTAGAGGAGCACTAGATGTACGAGCGACTAAAATTAACGAAGCTATGAAAATGGCAGCGGTGAAGGCTTTAGCAAAGTTAGCAAAAGAACCTGTGCCTGAGCAAGTCAATATTGCCTATGGAGAAACTAGATTAACGTTTGGAAAAGATTATATTATACCAAAACCCTTTGATCCACGTTTAATTGCCGAAGTGCCTCCAGCAGTTGCTAAAGCTGCTATAGAAAGTGGTGTAGCAAAACATCCTATTAAAGATTGGGAAAAATATACAGATTCGTTGTTGGAGCGTTTGGGCTCTGATAATAAGCTCGTTAGATTATTGTTGAATAGAGCTAAACTAGACCCCAAACGTGTGGTTTTTGCAGAGGCAGACCAACTTGATGTTTTAAAAGCAGCACAAATAGTTTATGAAGAAGGTATTGCAATCCCTATTCTTTTAGGGCGGAAAGAAACTATAAAAATGCTCATGGTAGAGATTGAGTTTGATGCAGACATTCTTATTATAGACCCAAAAGAAGAAGCAGAAAACGACCGCAAAAATAAATATGCCAAAGTATATTGGCAACAACGTAAGCGTAGAGGTGTTACTTATTATTCAGCGCAACGGTTAATGCGCGAGCGTAATTATTTTGCAGCTATGATGGTTAATGAAGGCGATGCAGATGCCCTTATTTCAGGTTATTCTCGTAATTACCCAACAGTAGTGAAACCTATGCTTGAACTTATTGGTATGGCAAATGGTGTTTCTAAAGTCGCTACGACCAATATAATGATGACTAAAAGAGGACCGCTTTTTTTAAGCGATACCTCAATAAACATAAATCCAGATTCCAAAACTTTAGCTAAGATTACTCAAATGACATCAAAAGTTATAAAAATGTTTGGATTAACTCCAGTGTTGGCCATGGTGTCATATTCTAATTTCGGGTCTTCAGGAAGCGAAAAAGCATCAAAAGTTCGTGAAGCAGTATCCTATTTACATCGTCATTATCCCGATATGGCAGTAGATGGTGAACTACAAACCGATTTCGCTTTAAACGATGAGATGCTTCGTGAAAAATTCCCGTTTTCAAAATTAGTAGGAAAAAAAGTAAATGCATTGATTTTTCCAACTTTAGATTCAGCTAATATTACTTATAAATTATTAAAAGAATTAAACGAAGCAGATTCCATAGGACCAATAATGATGGGTATGAAAAAACCAGTTCATATTCTACAATTGGGAGCAAGCGTAGATGAAATTGTAAATATGACAGCTATAGCAGTTATTGATGCCCAACATAAAGAAAAATGGGAAATGGAAAATGCTGGAAAGTAAGTAAATGGAATGCAAATAATTTTATTACATTTGGGTGGTTAATGAATTGCTCTAAATGATAACACATATTCAAGGAAAACTTACTGAAAAAAATCCAACACATGTTGTTATTGACTGTAATGGTGTGGGATATATGCTTAACATTTCGTTGCATACTTACTCTCAGATTCCAGATGGTGACCACTTAAAACTTTATACACATTTACAGGTTAAAGAAGATTCGCATACACTTTATGGGTTTTCATCGCTAGCAGAACGCGAAATTTTTAGGTTACTATTATCCGTTAGTGGTATAGGTGCTAGTATTGCACGTACCATGTTGTCGTCATTAAGCCCAAAACAAGTTAGGGAAGGTATTGCTTCAAGCGATGTCGCCCTAATTCAATCTATAAAAGGTATTGGAGCTAAAACAGCGCAACGTGTTATCATCGATTTAAAAGATAAAATCTTAAAGATTTATGATATTGATGAAGTTTCGGTTTCAAAAGGCAATACCAATAAAGAAGAAGCGTTATCTGCTTTAGAAGTGCTTGGTTTTGTAAAAAAACAGGCAGAGCGTGTTATAGATAAAATTATGGTTACCCAACCCGATGCAGATGTTGAAACTATTATTAAACAGGCCTTAAAAAATTTATAATATATTTTGAACATTATTAGCTTAAAACCTTATAAATCTATAAAAGAATATACGTTTTTATTTTTCGTATTCTTAGTTTCTGCTTCCGCTTGGTCTCAACAACCGATCCCCCAAGACTCTATTAAAACAGGGTTTAGTTTAGGGCAGATAAAAGTTCCAAATCCTAATAGTGTAGAATCTAAATACACCTACGATCCAGAAACCAATCGGTATATTTATACAGAAAAAATAGGAAGTTTTAATATTAATTACCCCGTTATTTTAACACCAAAAGAGTATGATGCTTTAGTTGCTAAAGAAAACTTACGAAGCTATTACAAAGAAAAAATTGATGCCTTTGACGGAAAGAAAGATGGCGCAGAAGATGGGCAAAAAAATTTATTACCAGAATTTTATGTAAAATCAGATTTTTTTGAAACTATTTTTGGAAGTAATACCATAGAAGTGATCCCGCAAGGATCTGTAGAAATGGATTTGGGTGTTTTGTTTTCAAGACAAGATAATCCAACATTTTCACCAAGAAACAGAAGTAATTTCACCTTTGATTTTGATCAAAGAATTAGTTTAAGTTTATTAGGTAAAGTTGGGACGAGGTTACAAGTAACGGCAAATTATGATACCCAATCCACTTTTGATTTTCAACAACTTGTAAAGTTAGAATACACACCAACCGAGGACGATATTATTCAAAAAATTGAAGTAGGTAATGTAAGCATGCCCTTAAACAGTTCACTAATTACAGGTGCACAAAGTTTATTTGGTGTAAAAGCCCAATTGCAGTTTGGAAAAACAACCGTTACAGGTGTATTCTCTGAGCAAAAATCGCAATCAAACACAGTAGTAGCACAAGGTGGAGGAACCTTAGAAGAGTTTGAATTGTTTATTAGGGATTATGATGAAAACAGGCATTTCTTTTTAGCACAATATTTTAGAGATGAATATGATAAAGCATTGGCAAATTATCCTTTCATTAATAACAAAGGGTTACAAATAACCAGATTAGAGGTTTGGATGACCAATAGAAGTAACAGAACTGAGAATGTTAGGAATATTGTAGCACTTCAAGATTTAGGAGAGTCATTTTACAGTCCAACCCAACCAGAAAATGATAATTTGTTATTGGATCCCTTACCTTCTTCAGATTTTATAAACGCCACTAATCCGTTTGCTTTTCCAGATAATGGAAATAATGATTTTGACCCAACTACTATAGGTTCTGGTTCAATATTAACAGAACAAATACGAGATATTTCTACAGCAGATCAAGGTTTTGGGAGTTTAAATACGCAAGTTAACGAAGGAAGTGATTATGCCAAACTCGAAAATGCTAGAAAATTAGTCAATGGGCAAGAGTATACATTAAATACAGAACTTGGGTATATCTCATTAAATCAACGATTAAATAATGATGAGGTATTAGCGGTTGCATTTCAATACACTGTAGCTGGACAAGTCTATCAAGTAGGTGAATTTGCAAATGATGGTGTCGATGCTACAGATGTCGACACCAATACAGAAGGGCAAGTAACCTCTGTAGTTAACACTGCACTGGTTTTAAAAATGCTTAAAAGTAGCATTACTAATGTTGAACAACCCATTTGGGATTTAATGATGAAAAATATATACGACACAGGAGCGTATAATTTAAGTCAAGACGATTTTAAACTGAATATTTTTTATAACGAAGCATCTCCTTTAAACTTTATTTCGCCAGTAGGAGCTAGTTTTGATGTTGACATCAATGGAAACCCAGTTACAGGATCGACAGATAATGAAGACTTAATACAAAACGTCCCATTATTACGAGTATTCAATCTAGATAAATTAAATTTCAATAACGATCCACAAACAAGAGGTGATGGGTTTTTTGATTTTTTCCCGGGTATAACCGTAATTCCGCAAAATGGAAAAATAATATTCACAAGCGCAGAGCCTTTTGGAGAATACCTTTTTAATGTATTAGGAGGTGGTGATTATAATATCGATACCTCATATAATGCCGATCAAACAAAATACGTTTATGACATTCTGTATAAAGAAACAAAAACGGCAGCTTTAGAAGAAGTTGAAAAAAACAAATTCAAATTAAAAGGACGATATAAATCTACGGGAGGCGATGGTATTCCTATTGGATCGTTTAACGTCCCAAGAGGATCAGTAAGAGTTACAGCAGGTGGACGTGTTTTAGTTGAAGGAATTGATTATACGGTAAACTATCAACTAGGTCGTGTACAAATTTTAGATGAAGCGCTAAAAGCTTCTAACACACCCATACAAGTTTCTACAGAAAATAATGCGGTGTTTGGTCAGCAAACTAGACGTTTTACAGGTTTAAATATAGAGCATAAATTCAACGAAAATTTTGTGTTAGGAGCAACACTTTTAAACCTTAATGAGCGTCCTATAACTCAAAAAGCAAATTTTGGATCAGAGCCTATAAACAATACTATTTTTGGGGTTAATGGTAATTATTCTACCAAAGTGCCTTTTTTAACTCGATTGGCAAATAAGTTGCCAAATATTGATACTGATGTAGAATCCAATCTATCCTTAAGGGGTGAGTTTGCCTATTTGGCACCAGGCGCTCCAAAAGGAACAGATTTTAATGGCGAAGCCACATCCTATGTTGATGATTTTGAGGGCTCTCAAAATGCCATCGATTTAAAATCTCAGCAATCTTGGTTTTTATCCAGTAGGCCTTTAAAACTTGATGGTACAGATACGTTTGATGTTAATAATATAACCAATGGTTATGATAGAGCCTTATTAAACTGGTACAGTATAGATCCCATTTTTTACAGTACCCAACGCCCAGATGAGATATCGGACGAAGATTTATCAAGTTTATACACCAGCCGTGTGTTTATTAATGAACTTTTTCCAGAAAGAGATTTGGTACAAGGACAGAATTCTGTGCTTTTTACACTAGATTTAGCCTATTATCCACAAGAACGTGGCCCCTATAATTTTAATCCTTTAGCGACAGATGGAATTAGTACTGCAGAAGCCAGAAACAGTTGGGCAGGGATCACCAGACAATTAACATCCACAGATTTTGAACAACAAAATGTAGAATATATTGAATTTTGGTTGCAAGATCCATTTCAAGAAAATCCAAGCCATACAGGAGGAAAACTGGTGTTTAATCTTGGTAATATCTCTGAGGATATTATTAAAGATGGTAAAAAACTATATGAAAATGGCTTGCCTAAGGATGGAGATGTTGGTTTGTTGCAACCAACCTCTTGGGGAACGGTGGTTCCACAAAACCAATCGTTAATTTATGCCTTTGATAGTACGGGAGAAGAACGTACCAATCAAGATGTTGGTTATGATGGTTATGACGATGGTGAAGAGGCTATTGAATTTGGAAGTGAATTTGGAGACGATCCAGCAAACGACAATTACGCCTATTTCTTAAACGCAGAAGGGGATATCTTTGAACGTTATAAAAAATACAATGGCGTAGAGGGCAATACCCCAGATTCTTTTTCTAATACCGATAGAGGCGCCAATACACAACCTGATGTAGAAGATATTAATCGTGATAACACCATGAACACGATTGATAGTTATTTTGAATACGAATTGGACATCACGCCAAGTAGTTTAAATATTGATACCAATCCATTTATAGTGGATTTTAAGAATACCGAACCAAGAGTGTTTCCTAATGGCGAAACAACTTCAGGAGAAAACAATCCTAAATGGTATCTGTTTAGAATTCCAGTTGAAAGTGAAATAGCTGAACCTATTGGGAATATATCCGATTTTAGATCAATCCGTTTTGCACGTATGTATTTAAAGGATTTTGTAGATCCAACAGTATTCCGGTTTGGAACTTTAGATTTAGTTAGAAGTGATTGGCGACGCTATAAACAGACCTTAGATGAAGACACTAATAACGATAATGATAACACCGAGTTTTCTTTAGGTATTATAGGTACCATTGAAAATAATGAAACCTATGTTAGCCCACCTAGCGTAGTACCAGAAGAGTTGTTTAATAATAATACGGTCGTACGTCAAAACGAACAATCCTTAGTCGCTAATGTTTGTGATTTAGAGCCAGAGGATTCTCGTGCCGCGTTTAAAAACATCAGTATAGATATGCGTCAATATAAACGCTTAAGAATGTTTATACACGCTGAAGAAGATGGCAATATTGGATTTCCAGATAGCGAAGCCTTAATTGGTTTTATAAGAATGGGTAATGACCTTACGGAAAATTATTATCAAATAGAAATTCCTTTACAAAAATCACCAAAGGGCTCTCGGGATGTTGATGAGGCATGGCCAGCAGAAAATGAAATTAATTTACCATTAGATATATTAGGACAAATAAAAGCCAAAGCCATTTCTGATGGACCTTTACCAAATAACCAACCTAGGTTTTATGATGTAACTAATAGTGGTATTGTTGAAGCAAACAATCAATTTGCAGGCTATGTAACAGGGCAACATCGTGTGGCTATAAAAGGAAACCCAAATTTTGGAGATGTTAGAACCCTTATGGTAGGTGTTAAAAACGCACATACAGCTAATATTTGCACCCAAGTTTGGTTTAACGAATTACGTTTATCGGATTTAGATAACGAGGGCGGATGGGCAGCAGTATTAAGTGTAGATACCAATATTGCCGATTTTATGAACATAAGCGCAACAGGAAGACAAAGCACTTCTGGTTTTGGATCCTTGGAACAAGGCCCTAGCCAGCGTAGTTTAGAAGATGTAAAGCAATATGACGTAGTTACAAACATAAACATTGGTCAATTATTACCAAAAAAATGGGGCATACAAGTGCCGTTTAATTATGGACAAAGCGAAGAACTCATTACACCCAAATACGATCAGTTTTATAAAGATTTAACCTTAGATTCTAGACTAGAAGCCGCAGAAACAAGTGCAGATAGAGATAGGATAAAAGAACAATCAGAAGATTACACAAAGCGCCAAAGTATAAATTTTATAGGCGTTAGAAAAACTAGAACTACTGATGCCAAACCGCGTTTCTATGATGTAGAAAATCTAACATTTAATTATTCATACAATAAAGTAGAGCATAGAGATTTTGAAATAGAAAATTCCGTTAATAAAACATTACGGGTAGGAGCTAATTATGCACATAATTTTAATCCAGTAACTATCGAACCGTTCAAGAAAAACGATTCGCTATTCACTGGAAAATATTGGAGAATTCTAAAAGATTTCAATTTCAATTTATTACCAACAAGCTTTACGGTAAATACAGATATTAATAGACAATTCAATAGACAAAAGTTTAGGGAAATAGGCTTGAGTGATGCCGATATAGCCATAGAAGAACTCTTTAGAAGAAATTACACCTTCGATTTTCAATATGCTATAAATTATAATCTAACCAAATCGCTACAATTTAACTTTACGGCAGCTAATAATAACATTGTTCGGAATTATTTTGTTGACAATGATTTAATAGCCGGAGAACAAGACAATACCTTAGATGTTTGGGATGGCTTAATAGATATTGGTGACCCAAATAGGCAAACACAAAACTTAGGAGTGACCTACCAATTACCAATAAATAAAATCCCGACCTTTAGTTTTATAGATGCTACGTATCAATATACAGGGAGTTTTCAGTGGCAAAAAGGCTCAGATTTGTTTGGTGATATAGACGTTGAAGTAACAGACCCTAATAATCCTGATGGACCAAAAATCACGCAGAATGTTAACTTAGGAAATACCGTTCAAAATTCTAATGTGCACAATATTAATGCATCATTGGACATGAAACGTTTTTATAAATACATTGGTTTAGTAAAAAAACCTATTAGAACCGTAAGAAGCAGATCAACACCAGGAGGAGGCCCTCCGGGAGCCACCCAGAAAAAGGCAAAACCGCCAAAATCAAAGAACAAATCACTTACTAAATTACTAAACACAGGTGTTGATATTTTAACAAGTGTAAAAAGAATACAAGCCAGTTATTCTGAAAATAACGGGATATTTTTGCCAGGTTATTTACAAACTCCAGGTTTTATAGGAACCTTAAAACCAACAGTAGGATTTACATTTGGTAGTCAAAGTGATGTTAGGTATTTGGCAGCAAGAAGAGGTTGGTTAACAACGTTTCAGGAATTTAATCAGCAATACACCTCAACCAACACCAAGCAATTGGATATATCGGCAAGCTTAGAACCTGTAAGGGATTTAAAAATAGATCTTATAGGTAACAGAGCATACTATGAAAACTATACGGAGAATTATAGGGTTACCGATGGTTTATATAATTCATTAACAGGCAACACTTTTGGTAATTTCAATATATCAACAGTTTTAATCAAAACAGCATTTAGTAAAAGCGATGAAGTAACCTCTGCAGCTTTTAATGAATTTAGAGGAAATCGATTAAAAATAGCAGATAGACTTGCAGAAGAATTTTATGGTAATACGACCTATGCCAGAGATGCAGAAGGCTATCCATTAGGGTTTGGAAAAAACAATCAAAAAGTATTGTTGCCAGCATTCTTGGCGGCATATTCAGGGCAAGATGCCAGTAAAGTAAAAACCAGTGCCTTTAGAGATATTCCAATTCCTAACTGGGATTTAAAATATACCGGTTTCATGAAATTCAAATGGTTTAAAAAGCGTTTTAAAAGGTTTTCAATAACCCATGGGTACCGTTCAACCTATACCATTAATCAATTTAGTACGAATTTGAATTTGGATTTGGAAGGCACTGGTGATGATGCCCCTCCAATTCCTGGAATACCCTATGCAAATCAATCAAGTGGCTCAAAAGACCAATCAGGGAACTTTAAAAACGAACGCTTATTTAGTAATATCAATTTAACCGAATTGTTTAGTCCATTAGTTAGGTTGGATTTTGAAATGAAAAATTCCGTTAAAATTCTTGCTGAAATTAGAAAAGATAGATTGCTATCCTTGAGTTTTGATAATAATTTAATGACTGAAGTACAAGGCAACGAATATATTCTCGGTTTAGGGTATAGAATTAAAGATTTACGCATACGCTCTAAACTGGCAGGACCTAAAAAGCGTATTGTGAGTGATTTAAACATGAAAGCCGATATTTCAGTTAGAGATAATAAAACCATAATCAGATATTTAGATTTAGAGAACAATCAAATTACTTCGGGGCAAACTATTTGGGGTCTAAAATATTCCGCAGATTATGCCTTTAGCAAAAACCTAACAGGTATCTTTTATTTTGATTATACTTTCTCAGATTACGCCATATCAACAGCATTTCCACAAACCACAATCCGATCAGGATTTACTATCCGATATAATTTCGGGAATTAACCAACATTCCCTTGGCTTGATAATTCGTATTCATGTTTAAATTTGTGTGATTTGTGCCTTTTTTAAAATGTCTACACACAATAGTTAAATTATAAGATTTATAACACATACCTTATTAAGCATAACTACAATACCAATAAGCATCAAAATCCTGCTAAAAAAGAGAAAGATTAAAGTTTAATCACAACATCTATTTGAATTTAAGATTTGAATAAATACATTTGCTGAATAAATAAACCTAAACAAAAAAAAATGAATATACCGGCAGAATTAAAATATACAAAAGATCACGAGTGGGTTAAAATAGAAGATGATGTGGCAACTATAGGCATCACTGATTTTGCACAAAGTGAACTTGGTGATATTGTATATGTTGAAGTAGAAACAATTGATGAAACTTTAGACGCTGATGAGATTTTTGGAACTGTTGAGGCGGTTAAAACCGTTTCAGACCTGTTTTTACCACTATCTGGCGAAATTATAGCGTTTAATGAAGCTTTAGAAGATGAACCAGAAAGCGTAAATACGGACCCATATGGCAACGGTTGGATGATAAAAGTAAAGTGTTCCGATTTGTCTCAAGTAGAAGGTCTTATGTCTGCCGATGATTATAAAGTACTTATAGGTGCTTAGAATACTAGCACTTTTATTAGCACTAGCCTATACGGTTGTTTTAACATTGGCCTGTTTAATGACTATTAAAAACATGCCTGATTTAGTGTTTTCATTAAGCGATAAGGTTTTGCATTTTTTAGCCTATAGTATTTTAACTTTTTTGTGGTTTATATCAGGGTTCCATACCTTTAAGTTCACAAAAAAACAAGCTATTATTTATGCTTTAATTTTTTCTATAGTATATGGTATACTTATTGAGGTGTTACAAGGAACTATAACAGTTTCAAGAGCATACGATGTATATGATATGTTGGCAAATTCTTTAGGCGCCATATTAACATCAACAATATTGTGGTTTAAGAACGGCTTACACGTTAAAAACACCTAAACGCTTGCTTTTTTGATAAATAAATAGTTATTTTAGCAATCTTAGATAAACGATTTAATTTATGGAACCTAAAAAAAATCCTAAAGCTAATGTTGGACGTAACAGTTCACTTTACTTCGCTATTGGTTTAGCTTTAATGTTGTTTTTAACAAACTACGCGATTAATTTCAAAACTTATGATAAATCTGATATTGATATCGGTCAATTAAATTTAGATGAGTTAGATGAAGAAGAAATTCCAATTACAGAACAAATTCAAACACCACCACCACCTCCACCACCTCCTGCTGCGCCAGAAGTGATTGAGATTGTTGAAGATGAAGAAGAAGTAGAAGAAACGGTTATCGAGTCTACGGAAGTTGATCAAGAGACTGAAATTATGGAGGTTGAAGAAATTGAAGTAGAAGAAGTAGAAGAAGATATAGATGTGCCATTTTCTGTAATTGAAAATGTACCAATTTTTCCAGGTTGTGAAAAAGGAAATAACGCTGCAAAAAGAGCCTGTATGTCTAGTAAGATATCAAAGTTTGTTAACAAAAAGTTTAATACAGAGCTGGCTAGCGATTTAGGATTATCTGGAAGACAACGTATTAATGTGATTTTTAAAATTGATAAAAAAGGTGATGTTGTAGGTATTAGAGCTAGAGCACCACATCCAGGATTAGAAAAAGAAGCAAAACGTGTTATTGGCTTATTACCAAAAATGAAACCAGGAAAACAACGTGGTAAACCTGTAAATGTTCCATATTCATTACCAATTATTTTCCAAGTCCAAGATTAAGAATATCGATTACTTAATATAAAAAAACCTCGAAGTTATCTTCGGGGTTTTTTTATATTCAATTTATTCTTTTTAAGTTAAACCGAAGTATAGAAACCCCATTACAAAACAGTAATGGGGTTCTTTTTTTGGTATGCTTATTGTGACTTTACCACAATATTAATCTGACAGCCGTTAGGCAGACATTTAAACTATAATTATTATGTGTAATCCAAAGAAAACTAACGAACTCAATCGGCAAAATGAGCAAATCGTGAAAAAATCACAAAAACATGAAGCAAATTTACAAAAAAACTCAACCCTTTATTTTCAAGTTGGGTTAATTGTGTGTTTACTGATGGCCTATAGCTTGCTTGAAATGAATTTTTAAATGACTATTCAAAAAGACGTTAGTTACAAAGAGCCAGATACTCCAACAGAGGTATTCATTGAAAACTTTAAGGTTTACGAAGAACTTAAAGCCCAAGTTAAACCAGAGGTTAAGAAAAAAGTTGTTTTAACTAATAAAATAAAGCAAGTTAAAGATGATTTCAAAATAGAAAAGATTATAGATATTATTATAAGTGAGCAGAATACTTCCACTAAACCAGTTATAGATCCGGCTAAAGTTTCAGTCTTAGATAAGCTAGATGATGAGCCCGTATTTATAGGTTTTGTACAAAAGGTTCCAATCTATCCAGGTTGCGAAAAAACAAAAAATAATAAAGCTAGAAAAAAATGTATGTCTGAAAAAATAGGAAAACTAATTCAAAGAAAATTTGATGGAGGAGATATAGCTTTAGATTATGGTTTATCAGGAAAACAAAAAATTGATGTACAATTTACTATTAATAAAACTGGACACGTTACCAACATAAAAACAAGAGCGTCACATCCAAAGTTAGGACAAGAGGCCGTTAGGGTTATTAATTTTATTCCAGAAATGACGCCAGGAAAACAGAATAATAAAAATGTTGGTGTTATTTATAACCTACCAATAGTCTTTCAAGTACAAAATTATTAAAGCATCATTATAATTTTATGCTTTAAAACCGTTATCATTTTAGTGATAGCGGTTTTTTATGACCTATCTAGACAGCTATCGGAATTATTTCAGATTCACATAAAATAACCTTCAATTTTAGAAGCGTCTGTCGACGTTTAAGTGTTATTGGAATCTAAAAAAATATAGTATCTTTCAAGCCTAAATCAATTCATAACAAAAAGACATGAAGCAATTCATTGTACTGCTCCTACTTTTAGTCCAATTTAACACGTATTCGCAAAGCGAGTTTTTGTCTGAAAAACCACCAGTTTTTCCTAATTGTGAAAATGTAGCTATAGACTCCTTACAAGCGTGTTTTGATAAAAATGTATTTGATATTATTTATAATAATTTTAAGGTTCCAGAGCGTGTAACTAAAGATAACTATAAAGGGGAAGTTGTGGTGCTTTTTGAAATAGATACAACAGGGCAATTTAGGGTTATTTATACCGATGCTTTGTATAATGAGTTAAAGGAAGAGGCTAAACGGGTGATCTTAACATTCCCAAAAATAAAACCAGCAACCTATAATGGTAGAAAAACATACAAGCAATACGCTATACCTATAAAAATTCCTTTGGTTGATCAAGCGGTTGCTAGTCGAGATTTAGCAGTCGAAAATAAAATCTCAAAATTAGAACAAAAAGCAAAGCAAGAGTTTGATAGTATAAATGCAAGCTTTAAGGTTTTTGAAGAACAGGCGTTTAATAGTCAACTAAACATTCAGTTTACACATAGTGACTATGCTCGGTTTGATAGGCAAATGAATGTAATAGGAACCAATAGCCATACCGCTTCAAAACCATTTGTTTACGAGGAAATTTCAAAATACTACGACTTTAAAGCCGAAAGGAAAAATCTCCAAAAAGAAGCGAATACTTGGGCGGGTAGAAAATTATGGAATGAGCACTTAGTCCAAATACAGAGTGATGATTATTGGTTTACAATAGACCCTATTTTAGATTTACAAGTCGGTAAAGATACCGATGCCAATTTCAGTTCAACGTACAATAATACCAGAGGGCTTTTAGTGCAAGGAGGTTTAGGAAAAAAGTTTAATTTTTACACATCCGTTTTTGAAAGTCAAGGGCGTTTTGCAGATTATGTAAACAGATATTCAGAAAGTTTAAAGGCTTTTGGACCAGATCCAGCTATTGTGCCTGGGCGTGGTATTGCAAAGCGTTTTAAATCCGATTCGTATGATTACCCCGTAGCAGAAGCCTATATATCGTATGCGCCTGCTAAGTTTATAAACATTCAATTTGGTCATGGTAAAAATTTTATAGGAGATGGTTATCGTTCCTTATTACTGAGTGATGTTGCTAGTCCACTCCCTTTTTTAAAACTCAATACCAAATTTTGGAAAATAAAATACACCAATACATGGATGTGGGCAAAAGATGTAAGACCAGAAGTTGAAGAGGACAAAGCCTTTTTAACCAAATACATAGCCAACCATTATTTAAGTTGGAACGTGTCTAAACGTTTGAATATTGGATTATTTGAATCGGTTTTGTGGACAAATAGTAACGGTAGGGGTTTTGATGTAAATTATCTAAATCCGATAATATTTTACAGAGCTATTGAGTTTGAAACAGGTCAGGGCGCTGGAAATGCTTTGTTGGGGGCTTCGGCTAAATATAAATGGAATGATAATGTAAATGTATATAGTCAATTTATATTAGATGAATTTTCGCTTGGCGATATAAAAGGTGGTGAAAAAAGTTGGAAGAATAAATTTGGATATCAAATAGGCGTTAAATATTACAATGCTTTTAAAGTGAAAAATTTAATGCTTCAATTTGAATATAATAGAGTAAGGCCGTACACGTATTCACATAATACAATTGTACTTAATTATGGACATAATAACCAATCTATGGCGCATTTATGGGGTGCAAACTTTAGTGAAGCCATTTTAATTGGACATTATAGGTTTAATCGTTGGTTTGCCGATGCTAAATTAATTTTTGGAACCCGAGGATTAGACTTTAATAATGGCTCCGATGATTTTAGTTATGGTGGCGATATTTATAGAGATGAAGAAGAAAGACCTTTTGATACAGGTATTGAAGTAGGTCAAGGCATAAAAACAACAACCTTTAACGGTAATTTACAAGCAGGTTACTTGATAAATCCAGCTTCAAACTTAAAGCTGTTTACAGATATAACCGTTAGAAATTTTAACCCTGAAGCGACAACCACTTCAACATTTAAAAACAACACGGTTTGGTTTAATTTTGGAATTAGAACCGATTTGTTTAATTGGTATTTCGATAACTAGTTTTTCAAGCTCTTATAAAGCGTACGTCTCATTTTTTCTGAAGAAATATAACAGCAGCCAAAATCCAAATCGTCGTAAGTTTTGGTTAACAAGGTATTTGAAACAACATTTTCTTCCGTTTTGCCAGTCGCAATTTCAGCTAATACCGATGTTCTTAAAGTTTCAAGCATGTCTAAAAAGAACAAATATTCCTTTTTATTGGATAAATTACCATGACCGGGAATTATTTTGGTGTTGTCATCAACAAAGATTAAAGCACTTTTTATGGCTTTGATATAGCCGTTAACACTTCCTCCAGAGTTTAAGTCAATATATGGGTAACGTCCATTAAAATAAGTGTCGCCAGTATGGAGCACATTACTTTCAGTAAAATATAATAAAGCATCGCCATCAGTATGCGCATTGTCTATATGAAAAACAAGAACCTGTTCACCGTTTGTATATAAGTTTAATTTGTCGTTAAAAGTAATTATAGGAAGCGATGCATCCGATTGTTTATCATTATTCTTAATACGTTTATAAACATTATCATGCGCTATAATGTGTGTGTTTAGTTTAGAAATATTTTCATTTCCACCAGTATGATCGCCATGATGGTGTGTGTTGGTTAAAAATCTAATGGGTTTATCGCTTAGTCTTTTTATAGTCTCTAAAATTTTAGGTGTTAAAGGTGCAAACTGGCTATCAATCATAAAAACGCCATCGTTGCCAACCGAAATACCAATATTGCCTCCTTGACCTTCGAGCATATAAATATTTTCGGTGAGTTTATGGGTTTTAATCGTTACACCCTTATCTTGAGCACAAGCAGTGGAAATTAAGCTAATAAATATGAGTGAAAAGATATAGTTTAGAGATTTCATATAATGCCATTAAAAATTATAGATACACTAAAAATACAATTTTTTAAAGCAAGCTGGGATTTAAATATTGCTCAAATAGCTTTAATAAGAACAAAGAGATAGCGCTTTGTTATAAAGGTTGAAAACCACAAAAAGCTATCGTTAAATTAAAAAGCAAAACAAAGCGTTAGGTTTTAAAGAAGTTTCAAGATGTAATAGATTTTCTGTTGCATAATTCGGGTTTTATAGAGTATCTTTGCACTCGCAATACAAAAGCCGTCAAGGACATAGAACATTGAGCAATTCAAAATCGTCATTAGCAACCCCTTCTGTAATTTCAGATTTTAAGGAAATCACCAAAATGCGTTTAGCATTAAGTGTCGTGTTTTCATCGCTTGCTGGGTATTTGCTAGGCGTTGAAACGGTAGACCTTAAAATCTTGATTTTACTAGCCTTTGGTGGTTATTTTATGGTAGGGGCGTCCAATGCCTTTAATCAAATTATAGAAAAAGATTTAGATGCCTTAATGGACCGTACTAAAAGCAGGCCAATTCCAGCTGGCCGAATGTCGGTTAATACAGCATTTATTATTGCCTCGGTTTTTACGTTATTTGGAATTATTATTTTATACACCATCAATAAGCAAACTGCTATGTTTGGTGCAATTTCCATCTTTTTATACACTTGTGTATACACACCTTTAAAAACCAAAACACCATTAGCGGTTTTTGTAGGAGCCATTCCAGGGGCTATTCCCTTTATGTTAGGATGGGTTGCCGCTACTGATGATTTTGGCATAGAACCAGGAACCTTATTTGCATTACAATTTTTTTGGCAATTCCCCCATTTTTGGGCTATTGGCTGGTTTTTATTTGAAGACTATAAAAAAGGTGGGTTTTTTATGTTACCAACAGGAAAACAAGATAAAGGAACAGCAGTACAAACTATTATGTATACCATTTGGACCTTACTAGTTTCTATAATTCCTGTGTTTGGTTTCACAGGGAAACTACAATTATCCATAGTAGCTGCCATAATTGTTTTTATATTGGGTTTAGGCATGCTAAACTATGCCATTAGATTATTTAAAGATATGACCGAAAAAGCTGCAAAACAGTTAATGTTAGCTAGCGTATTGTATATTACATTAATACAGATTGTTTACGTAGCAGATAAATTTATAAAATAACCATGGATTTAACACAGGGTACTACAGAGGAAAAAAATAACAGAGCGAAAAAAATGATGCTTTGGTTTGGTATTATTTCGCTTGTCATGTCTTTTGCAGGATGGACAAGTGCGTTTGTTGTGAGTAGCTCCAGACCAGACTGGTTAAAAGATTTTCAATTACCAAATGCATTTATAGTTAGCACAATAGTTATCGTTATAAGTAGCCTAACTTTTATTTTGGCAAAAAAAGCATTAAAAAGTGAAAATAATAAAGCAACATCACTTTGGTTATTTATAACATTAATTTTAGGAGTTGTTTTTATTTTTAATCAGTTTTCAGGCTTTCAACAAATCATAAATTTAGGCTATAATTTTACAGGACCAACCAGTAATGTAACCATGTCTTACATTTATTTAATAGCATTGGTGCACATTTTGCACGTTATTGTTGGTTTAATTTGTTTGTTGGTTGTAATTTATAATCATTTTAAACAAAAGTATAATCCAACTAAAATGTTAGGGTTTGAACTAGCAGCCACTTTTTGGCATTTTATAGATATACTGTGGGTGTATCTCTTTTTGTTTTTATATTTCGTAAGATAATTATATTAATTTTTTAAAGGTCTAATGTCGCATTCAATTAGACTTTTATTTATAGTTTTTAAAATATAGTATGGGATGTTTTATTAGATAAATAAATTGATTATTTTTGTGCAACTTTTTAATAACAACCATTATATATGAGTACAGCAGTAGCAGAAAGCAAAACTTGGGGAGGCGGCAATCAACCGCTTAAAGCAAGTTACGGTAAAATGATGATGTGGTTTTTCATCGTTTCAGATGCTTTAACATTCTCAGGGTTTTTAGCAGCCTATGGGTTTTCAAGATTTAAGTTCATTGATTCATGGCCAATTGCCGACGAAGTGTTTACACACTTTCCGTTTTTACACGGTGTAGATGCCCCAATGTATTATGTGGCATTTATGACGTTTGTATTAATTATGTCGTCAGTAACTATGGTATTGGCTGTTGATGCTGGTCATCATTTAAATAAAGGAAAAGTTACTATTTACATGTTTTTAACCATTATAGGTGGTTTAATATTTGTGGGGTCTCAAGCGTGGGAATGGAACACATTTATTAAAGGCGATTATGGTGCTGTACAAACCAAAGGCGGAAATATTCTTCAATTTGTTGATACAGACGGACATCGAGTTGCACTTAGAGATTTTGTAGTTGTAGATGAGCATGCTGAAAGGACGCAACATGAACGTAAAAGCGGTTTATGGTTCGTTTCTGAAGGAACTTTACCAGCCTATACAGTAAATGAGGTTTTACATGGTTTAGAAGCTCACGACAATGTTTTAGTAAGAACACAGATTATAAATGAAGAAGGCGAAAAAACAGTTTTGTCTAGAGCCGAGTCTTTAAAACAAATAAAAGACAATGGTAAACTGGTTGTTGAAGGCGCCAATCTTCATGTCAATGAATATGGTTCACCACTATTTGCAGACTTCTTTTTCTTTATAACAGGATTTCATGGATTTCACGTATTTTCGGGAGTTGTTATCAATATTATTATTTTCTTTAATGTGATACTAGGAACTTATGAAAGACGCGGTAGTTACGAGATGGTTGAAAAAGTTGGTTTATACTGGCACTTTGTAGATTTAGTTTGGGTATTTGTATTTACATTCTTCTACCTAGTTTAATTAAGAATATTTTGTCATCTCGATGCATATCGGGATCTAAAAAGCATATAAAATGGCACACGAACATAAATTAGAAATATTTAGAGGCTTATTAAAGTTTAAATCAAATACTCAAAAAATTTGGGGTGTTTTAATCTTTTTAACTTTTGTTACAATAATTGAAGTAGCCTTGGGTATTGTTAAACCAGAAGCTTTAATGGCTAGTTTTTTAGGCATGAAAATCTTGAACTGGATATTCATCATTCTTACTATTGTAAAAGCCTATTATATTACTTGGGACTTCATGCACATGCGTGATGAAACGAAAGCATTAAGACGTATGGTAGTATGGACAGCTATATTCTTAATTTTATATTTAATATTTATTTTATTACAAGAAGGCGGTTATGTTTTTGATGTATATAAAAGCGGATATATAAAAAGAGATTTTTAATGAAATTCTGTTTTTGAATACTCATAAAAAATTACGAGTATTCAAAAACAGAATATTGAGTTCTTACCTGTTCCAAGCAGGAACCCTGATTTTATATCAGGACATTTTAATAGAGTTAAAATAAGAATTTTAGGCGGTTTTTAGACCGTCTTTTTTTATTTTTGCAGTGCGCTTTATGCAATAGAAATACTTTTATTTAATGGGTTATAAGAAAGTTAGTCGATATGTGGTTTTAGGAATCTTATTCTTTCTTCCTGTAACATTTTTATTGTTTTTGTATCCAGCAACCCATAATTACACACCACTTGATATTGTTAATGAATCCGTTTTAGATTTAGATAAGTTTACGTCTAATACAGAAGAAAAAATTGTTTTAAAAGACCATATAACAGTAGTCGGGTTTTTAGGTAATAACCCAATGAATAATAGCATTGCAGCTTCTAATTTAAAAGAGTTGGTATATGACAACTTCATAGGTTTTAAAAAGTTTCAAATAGTTGTTTTAATGCCAAAGGGAACAGAAGAAGCTGTTGAAGAACTAAAATCAGAAATTGGCTCTTACGAAGGCTTACGGTTTTGGCATTTTGTATTTGGAGAACCTAGTGATATTAAACAGGTGTTTTTTAGTTTAAAAACTAAAACACCACTCAATAAAAATTTTTCATCTAATGATGTCTATTTAGTCGATAAAGATTTAAATCAAAGAGGGCGATTAGATGATAGAACTGATAACGAACTAGAAAAAAGCAAACCTGTTTATGGGCTGTATGCCTATGACTGTATTGAAGTTGCTGAAATCAAGAATAAAATGAGTGACGATTTACGTATCTTATTTACCGAGTATAGGCAAAAACGTAAAGGCGAATTTAATTCTGATACCAGAAGGGCAAACGATTTAAATAATCAAGATGAAGAAAACTAATTATTCATATATAGGTATAGCCTTTATTATCCTAGTTTTTGGAATTATTTTTATTCCAAGAATCATAGATAGAATTTCAAATAAAGATATTATTAGAAACGAAAGCAGAAGTGATTTTGCTGATGATAAAAAAAACAGTATTTCAGATTTAGCCTTTATTGAAATTAACAGTGTGCCTAAAAAAGTACCGGTGTTTTCTTTCACTAATCAAGATGGAAAAACGATAACCAACAAAGATTACGAAGGCAAAGTATATGTTATAGAATTCTTTTTTACAACCTGCCCGACCATTTGCCCTAGAATGAATGCCAACCTTATTCAAATTCAAAATACATTTAAAGATTTTGAAGATTTTGGAGTAGCATCATTTACTATAAACCCAGATTATGATACCCCAGAAGTTCTTAAAGCCTATGCAGAACATTATGGCGTAACCAATCCCAATTGGCATTTAATGACTGGAGATAAAGACACCATTTATAAGCTATCAAACGAAGGGTTTAATTTATATACCGCCCAAGAAGAAGATGTTGCAGGTGGGTTTGAGCATTCAGGAAATTTTGCTTTAATTGATAAAAATGGCTTTATACGTTCAAGAAAAGATGATTATGGAAACCCCATTATTTATTACAGAGGTATCATTTCCGAAGAAGAACAAGTTGATGATGATGGTGTAAAAGAAGAAATTAGCGCGTTAAAAGCAGATATTATAAAATTACTAAATGAGTAATTTTATACCCTGGAAAAGTTGTTTTTAGAACCTGAAATTATAGATAATGAATGATAAAGAAATTTTAAACGAAAAAAAATACAATAAGCTAATAATAGTTTTGTCTATAGTCATTCCACTTGCCGTAGCATCACTTTTCGGAATTAAAATAGATGTAGAGCTTCCTGTGTTTTTACCGCCTATTTATGCCAGTATAAATGCCCTTACTGCATTTGTTTTAGTATTGGCATTCATAGCCATTCAAAATAAAAAAATAAAGCAACACGAAAGACTCATGAAGTTTGCTATTATACTATCAGTCCTGTTTTTATTTATGTATATAGCGTACCATATGACAAGTGACTCTACAAAGTATGGTGGTGAAGGTTTTAAAAAATACTTCTATTATTTTATTTTATTAACACATATTATAATGTCTATTATTGTCATTCCGTTTGTATTAATTACTTACGTTAGGGCCATTACTAATAATATTGAAAAACATAAAAAAATAGCAAGAATTACATTTCCTTTGTGGTTGTATGTTGCTATAACGGGGGTAATTGTTTATATTATGATTTCCCCGTATTATTAATGAAACCCTACTTCTAGGAGCAGGGTGTCTCGATAGTTGTAGCGATAATCCCGTTTTTAGAGCGGGGTCTATAGAATCAATAAAATGAAAAATAAAGTCATTTTTTTTCTCTTTTCTTTCCTCTTATTTATTGAAGCCAAAGCACAATGTGCCATGTGCCGTGCGGTTTTAGAAAGCGAAGAAAGTCAAACTGCAGCCGAAGGAATTAATGATGGTATTGTTTACTTAATGGCCATTCCATATATCCTTGTCGCAGGAATTGGCTATTTTATTTATAAAAATTACAATACGTTAAAGAAATAATAAAAATTTTCACAACCTTTTTTTGTAACATTTCTTTGTCTAGTTAGTCTTATTATCAGTCATTTGCTTTACTAAACCATCAAAGCCATGTTAAAAATCCATCAGCTTCATAAATCCTATCCTATAGGAGATTCTAGTTTACATGTTTTAAAAGGGATAAATCTTAATGTAGAAGAAGGCGAGATGGTTGCGATAATGGGCTCTTCAGGTTCAGGTAAGTCTACATTACTTAACATTATTGGTATGTTAGATGAAGCTGATTCTGGCGACTATGTTCTTGATGGCTTGCCTATAGTTAATTTAACAGAAAAAAAAGCAGCAGTCTATCGTAATAAATTTTTAGGCTTTATTTTTCAGTCTTTCAATCTTATAAATTATAAAAATGCCCTTGAAAATGTAGCACTTCCACTATATTATCAAGGTATGAAACGCAAAAAAAGACAAGAAAAAGCGATGTTTCATTTAGAAAAAGTGGGTTTAGCCGATTGGGCAAAGCATTTGCCAAAAGAGCTTTCAGGAGGACAAAACCAACGTGTCGCCATAGCTCGAGCACTAGCTGCAAACCCCAAGTTATTATTAGCAGACGAGCCTACAGGTGCTTTAGATACAACAACATCTTACGAAATCATGGAATTCATCCAACAGTTAAATGATGAAGGAAAAACGATTTTAATGGTAACGCACGAAGAGGATATTGCCAATATGTGTAAGCGTATAGTCAGATTACGCGACGGCGTTATTATGGAAGATAAAAAAGTAAATCAAGTAAGGGCAGAACAGTATGTTTGATGTAGACCTTTGGCGCGAAATATTTCAAAGTATAAATAAAAACAGAACCAGAGGCTTGCTTTCTGGGTTTACCGTGGCTTTTGCTATTCTATTGTTTACCATACTTTTTGGCATTGCAAATGGATTGGAAAATACGTTTGATAAACTTTTTATTAAAACAGCAGATAATATTATTAGAATTGAAAAAGGAACAACTTCAAAACCACATAAAGGACTACAGTCAGGACGTGAAATATTTTATAATAATACAGATTATGATTTTATTAAAAAAGAGTTTAATGATAACATAGAGTATATTTCAGGAAATTTAGGAAGAAATTATCAAGTAAAATCTACCTATAAAAAAGGGAACTATGATATAACAGGTGTGTCTCCAGACTATCAGTTTATTGAGAAAATGGAAATTAAAGAAGGGCGCTTCATTAACTTAAATGATTATAAAAAAAACAAGAAAGTTATTGTAATAGGTCGATTAGTAGAAGAAGATTTGTTTACAAATACAACTGCAATTGGGAAATATCTAAATTTAGAAGGTATCCAATTTAAGGTCATTGGAGTTTTTACAGATAATGGTGGCGATCAACAAGAGCGTCTATTATATATGCCAACGACTACAATCCAAAACCTCTACGTTGGTGATGATAAGCTTAGAGATATTAGCTTAACATATAATCGTGAGATTGGTATGGATAAAGCATTAACATTTGGAGTAGAACTTACTAAAAAGTTAAAAATCCGTAAAAATGTTGCTCCGGATGATCAGCGTGCTATAAGGGTCACAAATATGGCACTACAAACAAAAGGCATAGATGTCATGACTTCAGGATTAGGTGTTTTAATCATAATAATAGGTTTAGGAACATTAATTGCTGGTATAGTAGGAATTAGTAATATCATGATTTTTATAGTAAAAGAACGCACTAAAGAAATTGGTGTTCGAAAAGCATTAGGCGCATCACCAAAATCTATTGTATCAATTATTTTAGTTGAATCTGTTATTATAACAGCAATTTCTGGTTATGTAGGCTTGCTTATAGGCGTTGGTGTTTTAAAGTGGATAGGGCCTAGTCTAGAACAATATTTTATAACAAATCCAGAAGTACATCCAAATATTATAGTATCAGCAACTTTTATTTTAATAGGGGCAGGAGCTTTAGCAGGTTTTTTTCCAGCTAAAAAAGCATCCAAAATAAAACCCATAATTGCATTAAGAAATGGTTGATTGGTTTAAGTTTTTATTCGATAAAGATACCTGGGCAGAAGTTTACTCTAGCTTAAGCAAGAATATGCTCAGAACAATCTTAACCATGGTTGGAGTTTGGTGGGGCATTATATTGCTTATTGGATTGTTAGGTTCCGCTAGAGGTATTGAAAATAACTTTAATTTACTTTTTGAGGACTTTGCCACCAATAGTGTTTTTGTTTTTGGAGGTAAAACCAGTATGCCTTTTAAAGGTTATGAAACTGGTAGGCCAGTAATTTTAAGAACAGACGATATTATTAAAATCCAAGAAAATATAAAAGGTGTCGAGTTTGTTGTGCCGAGAAATATGTCAAATTCTACACTAAGCTATAACATGTTGTCGGGCACATTTACTGGAACAGGAGATTATCCGCTTTTAGATGTTGTAGCTAAACAAAATTTGATTTGGGGGCGCTATATTAACCAAAGTGATATTGATGAACGTAAAAAAGTGATTGTAATATCCGAAGATGTTTATAAACAAATATTTCAAAAGGATGAATACCCTATTGGAAAAATTGTTCTAGTTGGAAATATAAACTTTAAGGTTATTGGTGTTTATACCGTTGTAAATTTTGGAGGACCACAAATAGATTTTAATATGCCATTTACGACCTCCCAACAAATCTATAATCGTGGCGGAAGAGTAGATTGGATGATGATTACAGGAAAGCCCGAGTATGATATTAATCAAATAGAATCAGACACAAAACTGTTACTGAAAAACATGAATAAAGTCCATCCTGATGATAACAGGGCCTTTAATGGTTTTAATCTAGGAGAACGGTTTAGTAGGTTAACTGGGTTTTTAACAGGTATGCAATTTTTAACTTGGTTTGTTGGCATTGCAACCTTAATAGCAGGTGTTTTTGCTATAGGAAGTATATTACTAATTACGGTTAAAGAACGGACTAAAGAAATAGGAATAAGAAGAGCTTTAGGTGCAACACCAATTGTAATAAAAAGACAAATAATAGTAGAATCTGTTACCATGGCTTTAGTAGCAGGGTTTATAGGTATTATTAGTGGTGGGTTAATTCTAATGCTATTGAATAGATCCATGCTTAAAAGTGATGAGCCTTGGATGATAAACCCCTCGGTTTCAATTGCTATTGTGTTTTTTTCATTATTGATTGTAGTTATATTAGGGACATTAATTGGTTTAATACCAGCAAATAAGGCAACAAGCGTTAAGCCTATAGACGCATTAAGAGAAGAGTAAAAAATAAAATAGAATGAGTAAATCAGTAAAAATTATTATCGGAATTGTAGCATTACTTTTATTTACAGTAGTCTTAAAATATTTTAAGGATGCTAATACTAAAAATTTAGAAGACTTTGTTGTCGAGAAGCCTTTTTATACCTCAATAAACTCAAAAGTGGTAGCGACGGGCAGTTTAAATCCCGAAGAAGAAATAGAGCTTAAACCACAAATTTCAGGTATTGTTGATGATATATTTGTTGAGGAAGGCGATATTGTTGAGAAAGGAGATTTAATTGCCAAAATAAGAATCGTACCAAATGAACAGTCTTTAACAACTGCAAATAGTAGAGTTAATTCATCCCGATTATCTTTTGATAATGCAAATACGCTTTATAAAAGAAATAAAGTGCTTTTTGAAAAAGGTGTTATTTCAAAACAAGATTTTGAAAACAGCGAATTATCCTTAAATCAAAGTAAAGAAACTTTAAACCAAGCACAGAACGATTATCAAATTATTCGTCAAGGGTCCGTTTCAGGGCAGCGCTTAGCAAATACCAATATTATATCACAAATTTCAGGAACAGTATTGGAAATCCCAATAAGAGTTGGAGACCAGGTTATTCAAAGTAATAATTTTAATTCAGGGACTACAATTTCCACAATTGCTAATATGGACAAAATGATTTTTGAAGGGCAAGTTGATGAGTCAGAAGTAGACAAGCTAGAAGAAGGTAAAAGTATTAAAATTGTTATTGGGGCACTTAATGAAAGAATCTTTCCAGCAAAATTAACCTTTATAGCCCCTAAAGGGGTTACAGATAACGCTGGTGCCGTTCAATTTACAGTTAAAGCCAATGTAAATATCGAAGCGTCCTTAAAAATCAGGGCAGGTTATAGTGCCAATGCAGAAATCGATATTGAAAGTAAAGACAGTGTATTTGCTATTAAAGAAGCTTTAGTTCAATATAACAGAATTACAGAAAAACCTTTTGTAGAAGTCCAAAAAGAGGATGGTAAATTTGAAAAAAGTAAGGTAACCTTAGGTTTATCTGATGGAATAAATGTTGAAATAACAGAAGGTGTAAAAGAAGGCGATAAAATTAAAGTTTGGAATAAAGCATCAAAAGATAACGAAGATGAAGAAGATAACGATTAATTTCTCGAAAAGGTTTAATAACCTTATAAGTATGAATAAATCAGTTGTATTGGTTTTCATGTTTTGCTCCATTTTATCTTTTTCACAAGAAAAAGAATGGACCTTACAAGAATGTGTAAATCATGCTTTAGAGCATAATATCTCAATTAAGCAATCCCAGCTTGATGCATTAATCGCGGAAGAAGATATTACCACAGCAAAGGCTAATTTTTTACCAACAGTTAGCGGGTCAGCTTCACAAAATTTTAATTTTGGATCTTTTATAGGAAATAATGGTAACCGAATATCGAGGGACTCTAGGCTTAATAATTTTGGGCTAAGCACAGGAATAACCATTTTTAATGGTTTTCAGAATACCAATTTGTACAAGCAAGCTAAACTGGGATTAAAAACAAGTCAACTTCAGTTAGATATTTTAAAAGATAATATTTCATTGAATGTTGTTAATGCCTATTTAAATATTTTACTGAATAAAGAAGCTTTAAAATTAGCAGAAGAGCAAATTGTAGTGAGTCAAAAAAGTTTAGATCAAGTACAAGGTTTGGTGGATGCAGGCGTTAGAGCTAAAGCCGACTTGTTAGTATCGCAATCTCAATTGGCAACGGATAATGAACGTTTAGTAAATGCGCAAAATAGTGTCGTATTATCGCTGTTAAGTCTATCTCAGATATTGCAAATTTCTAATGATGGCTTTGATGTGGAAGATATTTTTATAGATTTAAACAATGCGGTTTTAACTTATAATAACACAAATGAAATTCTGTCATATGCATTAACTCATAGACCAGAAATAAAAAATGCGGAATTAAACCTTGAAAATGCAGCGTTTAATATCGCTATAGCAAAGAGTTCATACTATCCATCTTTAACTTTTGGAGCAGGATTAGGAACATCTTACCAACATATAGTAGGTCAAGATGATGTCATTCCTATTTTTGATCAAACCACAGGCATGCTCATAGAACTCAAACCAAATGGTTTTATAGAGCAATTAGAAAATAACTTTGGTTATAACTTTGGGTTTAATTTAAACATACCCATATTTTCAGGATTTAAAAATGATGCCAATGTAAATAAATCTAAAATCAATAAAGAAAAATCAAATTTAGCTTTAGAACAAGAAAAGCAAACTTTAACGACGAATGTAGAACAGGCTTATGCAGATGCCAAAGCGTCTTTAAAGCAATATGAAGCCTCAAATATATCTGTAATAGCTCAAGATGAAGCTTTTAAAAATGAACAAGAAAAATACGATTTAGGAGTAAGTACCTCTTTTGAGTTAGATCAGGTTAGAAATAGATTGATTAATGCGCAGTCCTCTTTTTTAAATGCCAAGTATAATTTTGTTTTTAAGACAAAAGTTTTAGACTTTTACATGGGAAAATCTTTAACTAATTAATTTGAGCACTTATATACTAAATATAGAAACAGCAACGACCAATTGTTCGGTATCCATATCAAAAAATAATGAAAGCATAGCTTTAAAAGAAGACAACGATAAAAGCTATTCGCATGCCGAAAGACTTCATGTCTATATAGATAACGTTTTGCAAGAAGCCCATATAAATCGTGAAGAAATCGATGCTATTGCGGTTAGCAAAGGCCCTGGGTCTTACACAGGCTTGCGTATTGGAGTTTCTGCGGCAAAAGGCTTATGCTTTGCGCTTGATAAACCATTAATAGCTATACCAACCTTAGACGCTCTAGCACATCAAGTTAGAATAAATGATGGTATTATTGTAGCGATGTTAGATGCCAGACGTATGGAAGTATATGCCGCTATTTATGATGCAAACTATAAGCAAATACGAGATACTGAGGCTCAAATTTTAGACGAAAAAGCTTTTGAAGATTATTTTGAGCAAGGAAAAGTCTATTTTATAGGCAATGGTGTTGAAAAAACAAAAACCTTAATTGATCATCCAAATGCCGTTTTTATCGAAGGCAAGCTACCGTCTTCAAAAGAGATGGGCTCATTAGCCTATGATAAATACAAAAAAAGCGATGTAGAAGATTTAGCATATTTTGAACCTTATTATTTAAAAGATTTTGTGGCTTTAAAGAAGAATGTATAGAAAAAAGCCCTAACAGTTTTAGAAACTATCAAGGCTTTTTTATTTAATGAGATAAATACTTTTTATCCTTGTTTTCGAATTTCAACTTGATGTGGATAAGGAATTTCAATTCCAGCCTTATCAAGAGCTTCTTTTACATTTTCAGTAATGCCAAAGTAAACATCCCAATAATCGTCTGCGGTACACCATGGTCTTACCGCAAAATTAATTGAACTATCTGCCAATTCAGAAACATTTACAGTAGGTTCAGGAGTTTGTAAAACTTTAGGATGTGATGTTAAAACAGCCATTAAAACATCTTTAGTTTTCTTAATATCAGAATCATAGCCAACACCAAAAGTTAAATCTACACGACGTGTGCCTTCAGTGGTGTAATTGATAATATTCCCGTTGGATAAAGAACCATTAGGAATAATAATCTCTCTGTTTGATAATCCTGTTAATTTGGTTGTAAAAATTTCAATTTCCTTTACAACACCAAGTTCGCCTTGCGCTTCAATTAAATCACCAATTTTAAAAGGCTTAAAAATCATAATTAAAACCCCTCCGGCAAAATTCCCTAAAGAACCTTGTAGCGCTAAACCAATAGCCAAACCAGCAGCAGCTAATATAGCAGCAAATGATGTGGTTTCTACACCAACAGTTCCAAGTACAACAACTATAAGTACAATTTTTAAAGTCCACCCTAGAAGATTTAATAAAAACTTTTGAAGGCTTTCATCATAATCTCTTTTAGACATTAATTTTTTGGTCGTTTTTAGTATTTTTTTAATTACCCAAGAACCAATAATCCAAATAACAACAGCTCCAAGAATCTTAAGTCCATAATCTAGAGCCAATTCAAGCCATTTTTCTGTGTCAATGTTTTCTAAATCCATAATTTTTTTAAAAGTTAATTAGATAGCAAAATTAAAACTATTCTGGGTTATTAATTAATAATCAGGTTAAAAAATAGTTGAGAATTCTTTAAAAATAAAGCATAATTAATGCTAAAATAGCAGGAACGCTTTGTATATAAAATAGTTTTATTTGCTTTGTAGAATAAGACCCATAGATCCCGGCAATAGTCACACAAATAAGAAAAAATAGTGCAAATGTTATATTATTTTGGATTATTGAAAAGATAAGCCCCGCGGCTAAGAATCCATTATAGAGTCCTTGATTTGCAGCTAGTATTTTAGTATCTTCTGCAAATGCTTTAGATTTTAAGCCAAAAGCCTTAATGCCTTTTGGTTTGGTCCACATAAACATTTCTAAAATTAAAAAATAAATGTGCTCTAAAGCAACAAACGCTACTAGTATAATGGCTAAATATGTCATTCCTTTAAAAGTTTTATAGCCTTTGTGACTTCAGAAACAGGAAGTTTACAGGCTTTGTTTACACAAACATAAATTAAAGTTTCTTCAGGGTTATATCTGTTTTCCAATAAAGGCATATTGTTTTCTGAAATGCTTCCAGCAATGAGTTTATTAGGGATATAGGTTTTATTTAATTCAACTATTTTTTGTTTAGCATTTGCGCCAACAATGGCAACTTCATAATAAGGCTGCACATAATTCAACATGAGGTCAAACCAATTGGAGTAGCCCGAAGGGTAGGCTTGCATTTCAGGTTTTACATTGTTAAGCATAGCCATAGCGGTATTACTGTAATGTTCATTGTCAAAATAGTGCGATAATTTAAACAGGTTCTTTGCCATAATGGAGTTACTGGCAGGAATAACATTATCTCGATAGTCTATACTTCTAGACACTAAAGACGCATCACTATTAGATGTAAAATAGAACATGCTGCTTTGCTCATCAAAGAAATAATCGAAAATGTAATTTGCTAAATCCCTTGAGGCATTAATCCATTTTTCGTTTAATGTATTTTCATAGAGGGCTATAAATGCATCAATTGTTAAGGCATAATCTTCAAGATAACCATTAATAGAACCCTTACCGTTTTTATAATTATGGTATAGACCACCATCTTCTCGTAATTGATTGTTTATAATAAAAGCTGCATTTTTTTCCGCAGAAGTCAAGTAGTTTGCATCACCAAATACGCGATAAGCATCTACATACCCCTTTAACATGATGGCATTCCATGAGGTAAGCGTTTTGTCATCTAACCGAGGTTTTGCTCTTTGGTTTCTGACTTTTAAAAGTGTTTTTTTCCAACTTGATTTCTTTTGGTCTAAAACTGCTTGGGTAATTTGATGCTTTTTTATGATGGATGCATCATCATCCTTTCTAATGAGTACATAGTTACCATGTTCCCATAGACCGTAACTGTTAATATTATAATAGTCTGAAAAAAGTTTAAAGTCATCACCAATATGTGTTTTTATGTCTTCTTTATTCCAAACATAAAAGGCCCCTTCTTCGAGTTCGCCCTCAGGGGTATTACTGTCGGCATCAAAAGCGGAGTAAAAAGCTCCATTTTTGGTAGTCATATCGTGTTTTATATACGCTAAAGTTTCAGTAACAATATCCTTATACAGTTTGTTTTTTGTGATGAGGTAAGCATCAGCATATAAGCTTACTAGTTGTCCGTTATCATAAAGCATTTTTTCAAAATGGGGAACATGCCATTTCGTATCGACAGCATACCTCGAGAAACCGCCACCAATTTGGTCAAAAACACCACCATAAGCCATTTTAGTGAGTGTTAAATTAACGAATTCCATGAGTGCTTTGTCATTGTTTTGGTAAGCATACCTCAATAAGAAATGGTAATTGTTGGGCATCATGAACTTAGGCGCTCTATTCATCCCTCCCAAATTAGTATCAAACTGTTTTGACCAATTTTTAATAGCCTCTTCTATATAAGGTTTTTCGAAAACAGGGTCATCTGTATTACGTTCAACAACATCTAATGATTTAATACCCTGCTCTAATTTATCGGCATATTCATAAAGCTTTTCGGGATTCTCAACATACAGTTTCGATATTTGTTCTAAGGCATCTATCCATTGGTCTTTCTTAAAATAGGTGCCACCCCAAACAGGTCGTCCATCAGGTAGCGCAATGGCATTTAGTGGCCAACCGCCACTACCTGTCATAAGTTGTACCGCATTCATATAAACCTGATCGACATCAGGGCGCTCTTCTCTATCAATTTTTATGTTTATAAAATTGGCATTCATAACCTGAGCTACCAATGTGTCTTCAAAGCTTTCATGTTCCATAACATGACACCAATGACAAGCAGAATATCCCACACTAATAAGCATCAATTTGTTTTCATCTTTAGCTTTGGCTAGTGTGTTTTCATTCCAGGCATTCCAATTTACAGGGTTGTGGGCATGCTGTAATAAATACGGACTGGTTTCATTAATAAGGTCGTTGGTATATTGATGTTCCATAGATTCTGAATTTTGACCTTTGCAACTTATTAGAATAATAAATAATAGTAATTGTGTGTACTTCATTTCTCAAAGTTAGCGAAATTTATACCAATTTAGTTTTTAAGTATTATATATAATTTGTTGCTATCTGAATCTTAAAAAGAGAGCTAAGTAGCTTTATATATAGGTAAGAGTCAATATTTAAAAAAAGTATTTAAATGTATAGTATGAGTATATCCCTATAATTAACAATCCAAAATCACTTATCCATTAACAGCCTCTACCATATCAACTTTTCCGGGAAGCATTTCTTTTAACATATTTTCAATACCGCTTTTTAGAGTATAGGTTGATGATGGACAACCACTACAAGCCCCTTGAAGCAATACGCTCACATTTTTAGAATCCGCATCATATGATATAAATTGAATATTACCACCATCACTCGCTACTGCGGGCTTTACATACTCTTCCAGAATATTTATAATTTCTTTTGAGGTATCATCAAGTGTATCAAAATGCGTGTCTTTTTGTTTTGTGGTTTTTTTAAGTGTTTCAGCAGCTTCTGGTAGAACAACCTCTTTTCCGTTTTCAATATAACTTCTAATAAATTCACGTAATTCAATAGTGATGTCTTGCCATTCTGCGATATCATATTTTGTAATAGACACATAGTTTTCGTCAATAAAAACACGCTGTACAAATGGAAAATGGAATAATTTGGTAGCTAAAGGTGATAATTTTGCATCATCAATGGATGTGAATTCAAATAAGGCTGTCACTATTTTTTTGTTAGCTACAAACTTCATTACAGCTGGGTTAGGTGTACTTTCGGCATAAACCGTTACTGGAACTTTTTTTGGAGCAGCGGTTTCTTCAACCACAATACCGCCATCATTTAAATAGGTTTCAATTTGTTCTGCAACTTCGTCTTGCACATCATGCCATTCAACAATATTATAACGTTCAACAGCTATAAAGTTACTTGAGATATAAACCTTTTTAACAAATGGTAAATAAAACAATTGTTGTGCTAAAGGTGATGCTTTAGCGTCATCAATATTATTAAACTCAAAACTCTGATGTTGTGTTATAAATTGATTTAACTCAAATTTTACGATAGTATTATTGGATGTTTCTTGCACGGAAACCTTGAAAGTGTTCATTTTAGCTAATTTTTCACAAAAATACTAAAAGAAAACTTTAGATATCCATATATTTGAGTTTTGTTGCCTGTTTATAGGGCTTGAAGGATAAAGGGTAACTTTATCTTTTTTATGTGTAATTTTTTAACAATCAATACGTTTGTATAAAACCAAACCTACTTGGGAAAAAAGTTTATGAAATTAAAAAATATCATTTTAGTAGTAATAGCATCAGTATTTACTAATATAGCAACGTCTCAAGAAGGCCTTCCCATATATACGGATTATCTTACGGATAATTACTATTTGATACATCCATCTATGGCTGGTATCGCTAACTGTTCTAAAGTTAGATTAACTGGTCGTCAGCAATGGTTTGGGCAAGATGATGCGCCAGGGCTTTTAACGCTTAGTATGAATGGAAGGATAGGGGATTCTCAATCTGCCCTTGGCGGGATATTATATGCTGACAAAAATGGATACCATTCTCAAAAAGGAGCTTATGCTACCTATGCACACCACCTTTTGTTTTCTAGAAGTACAGCAGATTTAAACATGCTTTCCTTTGGTCTAAGTGCAGGTTTTATTCAATATCAATTGGATGAAACTAGTTTTTTGTTTGATGGTCCAGACCCTATTGTTAATGGGATTGTACAAAATGAAACCAATTTTAATGTGGATTTAGGTTTTTCTTATCATTTTCTTGATTTTTATGCCCATGCAACTGTAAAGAATGTATTGGAAAACTCTGGTGTTAATAGAGATACTAAGATAACAAGTAACTTAAGACGCTATTTGTTTTCTATTGGAAATGTATTTAGTAAATATGGCAGTGAGTGGAGTTACGAACCTTCTTTAATGTTTCAATACAGAGATTTGACCAAAGAATCGAGTATTGATGTTAACGCTAAAGTCTATAAACAAATGGAGTTTGGTAAATTATGGGGCGGTTTATCTTATAGACAAAGTTTAGATGGCGCTGAGTTTTTAACCAGTTCAAATGCGGTAAGTAGCCAAAAACTACAACAAATCACACCTATTTTAGGGGTTAACTATAACGATTTTATGTTTGCGTATACGTATACCTACCAAACCAATTCGGTGGTATTTACAAACGGCGGATTTCACCAATTAACCTTAGGCTATAACTTTAATTGTAAGCGTGAAAAATATGCTTGTAATTGTCCAGCGGTTAATTAAGTTTTTAATAACAAGCACATAATTTTGTTTACGACTCTTAGTGTTCTTGTCTGTTGATATTTAACGTGTTACCATAAATAATTTTGTGTAAAAACCTTTCGAATTTGTCATTCTGACGAACAAGGAATTTTAAAAGTAGCTCCATTAGTCAGAAACCTATCTTCCAAAAATTCAAAAGTTATGGAGAGCCTTATAAATTGGTAATTGATATAAGAAAAACAATAATCTAAAGGAATAATCCATTAAAATGTGGTTCCTTTTTCAAAGACACTAATTATGCCAGTAATAAAATCAGTTCGAGGGAAATCACCTATCATACCAGAAGATTGTTTCATTGCCGATAACGCTACCGTGGTTGGCGAGGTCATTATGGGGAGTCAATGTAGTGTCTGGTTTAGTGCCGTGGTTCGTGGTGATGTAAATTATATTAAAATGGGTAATAAAGTCAATATACAAGATGGTGCTGTAATTCATGGAACTTATCAAAAATCAGCAACCACTATTGGTAATAATGTTTCTATAGGACATAATGCCTTGGTTCACGGCTGTAGCATCCATGACAATGTGTTAGTTGGTATGGGGAGTATAATTATGGACAATTGTGTTGTAGAAAGTAATAGTATTATAGCTGCAGGTGCTGTAGTTACTAAAAATACTCGGGTAGAGGCTGGAAGTATTTACGCTGGTGTTCCTGCTAAAAAAGTAAAAGATATTAGTAAAGAACTTGTCTCGGGAGAAATTAATCGGATTGCTGATGCTTATATAAAGTATTCTGGTTGGTTTAAAGAGTAGCATTAGGAATTAAAAAAATTCAATAAATAGACCTTGCCATTCTAATGAAGTATGAGGAAGAATCTTATCATAATGAAATGTCTCGTCGCTCATGCTTCGCTCTGTCGACATGACAAAGAGTTGCTTATCATACCAATTAAAAATCAAGATAATCAATAACAAAGGGTTCTCCTAAAAGCGATGTCATAAATTTTGGGTTACCATTCGTATAAAACTCAGTTTTAGGTTTAATAGGATTCGTATTCAATAGGTTATTGCGTTCTAAAACCGTTTTAGTTTGTCTTGCTACAGCTTCACCAGAATCTATAATCGTAATATGTTTAGGAAGTAATTCTAAAAGTATAGGAATTAAATAGGAGTAGTGTGTACAGCCTAAAACCAAATAATCAATACGGGCATCCATCATAGGTTTTAAATACGTTTTTAAAAGCGATTTCATATCATTAGAATGCAATTGTCCATTTTCAATAAGTTCAACGATTCCGTGGCCTTCTTGTTCAATAACTTTGATATGATTAGCAAATAGATAAGACGTTTTAGAAAACAACGCACTACTTAAAGTGCCTTTGGTGGCTAAAATACCGATAGCATTTGTTTGGGTTTGTAAAGCAGCAGGCTTAATGGCTGGTTCTATACCAATAAAAGGGATGTTATAAGTTTCTCTAAGATAGTCTATGGCATTTGTTGTTGCTGTATTACAGGCGACAACAATAAGTTTACAACCTTTATTGAGTAAATATTCGGTGTTTTTAATACTTAAATGAATAATAGCATCTTTACCCTTTGGCCCGTAAGGCGCATTGATACTATCTGCTAAATAAATAGTGTTTTCATTGGGTAGCAATGCATGGATTTCTTTCCAAATGGTTGTGCCTCCAACACCAGAATCAAAAATACCAATAGGTTGTGTGTTCATAAAAATATAAATTCATATAAAGGTAAATAATTCAATCGATAATAATTTATGAAATCTTGTTAGATAGAGGAAGCATACTTAAAGCGTCACTAATACACGAATAATTTTTTAGGATTATCCGTCCGAGTCTTTTGTTATTTGACAATCTTTGATAGGTCTTGGGACTATCTTATGGTTTATGACTATGGATCAGTGTGAAAAATGCTTTCAATAGTTTCTATTGTATGTTTTACTAAATAAAAAAGCTGTCTTGTAGAAGACAGCTTTAAATGTATTTGTTTCTAACCTAATATTCTGATTAGATACCCATTTGTTTTTTTACATCTGCTAATATGTCTTTGCCATCAGCTACTATTAAAGAGGCTCTATCTAAAACATATTGGTATCCTTGAGCTTTAGCAACCTCGTTGATAGCTTTCATTGCTTTTTCTTGAATAGGCTTAAATAATTCAGCTTCTTTTTGAGCTAAATCTTTTTGGGCATCTGCTCTAAATTGCTGAATACGTTGTTGCTTTTCTTGTAACTCTAAACCTCTTTTTTGGTTTTCTTCATCTGTTTTGGTAGCAACTTCTGCTTCGTATTGTTTTACTGTATTTTGATACTCTGTAATAGACGCTTGAATATCGGTTTGATATGTTTTTCCTAAAGTTTCAATTTCAGCTTGTGCGGCCTTAGCTTCTGGCATTGCTGCAATTAATTCTTGTGTATTTATATGTGCAACTTTGCTTTGTGCTTGTGTAAAACTAATCGTTCCAATACATAATGCAGTTGCTAATAAAAGAGTTTTTAATTGTTTCATTTTTAAATAGTATTAATTGTGTTATAAATTATTAATTGTTTGTGGTTAAACTGTCTTTTGCTTTTTGGCGGTCTTCTAAAATTTTCTTTTTTCTTTCTTCTAGTGCTTTTTTTCTGGCGGCTCGTTCTGCTAGTTTCTTTTGTCTGTTTTCTTCAATAAGCTGTGCTTTTGTTTTTGTTTCGCTTTCTGCTTCCGGTTTTGCATCATCAGTTTTTAATGGTTCCGTTTCACTTTCTGCAGCTTCTGTTGTTGTATTTCTAACATCTAATTTTGCTTGCTTCGCTTTTTCTCTATCGTCTAAAACTTTTTGTCGTCTTTCTGCTGCTGCTTTTACCTTAGCTTCTCGGGCAGCTAGTTTTTCTTTTCTAGCTTTTTCAATAGCACTTTCTCTTTGGGCTTTCTTTTCTTCTAAAGCTTTTTCTCTAGCTTCTAATTCTTCGTTTATTTCTGGGATTAACTCCTCTTGTTCAGCGACTTTTCGTTCTGCTTTTGACTGGGCTTGTTTTCGTTTTGATGTTCTGGTAATACTTCTTAATATTTGTTCACTTAAATCAAATCGTACATTTGAAAACAACATTACTGCATCCGAAGATTTATCAAAAATAAAATCATACTTTCTGCTTTCTGCCATATCTTGGACTGCTGCAAATATTTGGTCTTGAACAGGTTGCATTAACTGTTTTTTCTGAATAAACAAATCGCCATTAGGTCCAAAACGTTTTTGCTGGTAATCTAAAATTTCATTTTCTTCAAAAGTAATGTCTTCCTCACGCTCCTCAATAAGCTCATTGGTTAAGAGTGCTTTCTCATTGCTTAAGTCTTTTCGTTTTTGCTCAACAACAGTCAATTTTGCTTGAATCTCATTTTTCCATTTTTGCGCCTTACTTTCTAGTTGCGCTGTGGCCTCTTGATATTCTGGAACATTTTCTAAGATATACTCGGTGTCTATATAAGCAATTCTTACACCACGTTGAGCGAAAGTTGAAAGGCTTAACATAAAAACTAATGTCAGTAAAAAAAGAACTTTGTTTTGCATCTGTTTGTTATTTGGTAATTTATATACTATAAATTCTAAAATGACAGTTCATCTTTTCTGCCTTTTGAATCATATTCTTCAAAATTAACGAATTTTAATCTTAAAAATTTTAATTCTCATGCAAATCATTAAAGTGTTATTAGAAAATATCGTGCCAAAGTAATTTTTATGTTTAAAACTGTTGTCCAATTATGAAGTGTGTTTCCCAACCATGTTTTTGGGTTTGACCAGGTAAAGGATCGAAACCATGACCAAAATCAATACCTAATAAACCAAATGCCGGCATGAAAATACGAATACCTAAACCTGCAGAACGATTTATACTAAACGGGTTGAAATCTCTAAAACTATTGTAAGATGCACCACCTTCTAAAAAACCTAAAGCGTAAATCTTAGCAGAAGCTTTTAATGTTATTGGATAACGAAGTTCTAAAGAAAATTTATTGTAAATAGTACCTCCATCTTGATCGGATAACGATTGATTTGGATATCCACGTAATTGAATGACTTCTCTACCATCTAGAGAAAAATTACCTAAACCATCACCACCCAAATAAAAACGCTCAAACGGTATAATGCCTCTGGCATTGTTATAGGCACCTAAAAAACCAAATTCTACTTTTGGTCTTAAAACTAAATTTTTGGCAAGTTGCGTGTACCATTCACCAGAAAATTTAACCTTATAAAATTCTAACCAACTAAATTTTTCTTGGTCAATTTCTGCAATTCTTGTTGAGGCATCTGCCACATCTAAAGGACTACTAGTTATATCTGTTCGTATATTGTCATTCGCTTCACGTTCAGCATCAAGTGCATCATAATCTACGCCATTAAACAGGGAGTAAGGCAAAGAAAATTTACCTGTAATAGCAAAACTAGAACCTCCTGTTGGGAATATAGGATCAACACTGGTATTATTTCTACTAAGGCCAATGGTATAGGATAAGTTATTTGAGTATCCATCTCCAAAAGTAAATAACCCCGTATTGTAATTGTTTAGATCATAACGTTGATAACTAATAGCTTGTGATAGTGTGAAATAATCATCTGGAACCGATAAACGTTTTGCTAAACCAAAGGTTATACCTGTAATATTGAAACTCCTACTTTTATCGGCATTTCGTGTTTGAGGATTGAATAGGAACTGTTTAGTATGTGATATTGATGTTGAAAACTGCACGGGACGTTTACCGCCTAGCCAAGGTTCGGAAAATGAGAAACTATAGGTTTGGAAAAAACGACTGGCTTGTAAACGTAAGGCCAGTTTTTGTCCGTCACCCATAGGTATGGGTTTGTAAGCCTCTTTTTTAAAGATATCTTTTATAGAAAAGTTGTTGAATGATAGTCCCAAAGTTCCTATAAAACCGCCACCACCATAACCACCTTGTAATTCAATTTGACTAGATCCTGTTTCTTTAACAGAGTATTCCATATCTATGGTGCCTTCAACTGGATTTGGATTGTTAAAGTTTGGCGTGATTTCCTGTGCATCAAAAAATCCTAACTGCCCAAGTTCTCTAACGGTACGAACAACATTGGCCTTACTATATAATTGACCAGGTCGTGTACGTATTTCCCTGTATATAACATGGTCATTGGTTTTGTCGTTTCCAACAACGGTTACACTATTAAAATATGCAGGTTTTCCTTCAGAAATCCGTATTTCCAAATCAATAACATTATTATCTGCACTGACCTCTACGGGGTTAATGCTAGAAAATAAATACCCGTTGTTTTGATATTGGTTTGTAATATCAAAAGCATCGGGTTTGGTATCGTCTGCTATTCGTTTTTGCAATAAAATACCATTGTAAGTATCACCTTTGTTAATACGTAACAGTCTTTTTAATTGGTCATTGGTATACACGGTGTTGCCAATAAATGTTATGTCTCCAAAAGTGTATTGCTCACCTTCGTTAACATCTATTTTTAGAGATATGGTTTTATCGTTATTTGTAATGATACTATCTGATAAGATTCTAGCATCTCTATAACCGTTTTCTTTGTAGGCATCTATAATATGTCCTAAATCTGCTTGATAAGCTGAATCTATAAATTTTGAACGTTTTAATAATCGTATGCGGTTAATTTTTTTAGTGCTTTTCATACTTTTTCTAAGCTTTTTATCGCTTAAAATGGTATTGCCACTAAATGTGATGTTTTTAATTTTAACTTTTTCGCCTTTATCAATGTTTAGAACCATATTAACCCGAGCTGTTTGAATAGAATCTTTAACGTCTATGGTATTAATATGTATTTTGGTATTAAAAAAACCGTCTTTTCTATATTTTTTTGTCAGGAAGTTTTTAGTTGTGGTAATCAGGTTTTCAGTAACTTTTACTCCTTTAGTTAGCTTATTTTCTCTTATAATACTTTCTTTTTTACCTTTTTTAACACCATTGATTTTCAATTCGTTAAGTTTAGGTAAATCAGATAGCCTAATTTGTAAATAGGCTATATTACCTTCTGTTTTGGTTATGTAAACTTCAATATCACTAAACAATTTTGAATTCCAAAGTTTTTTTATGGCGTTACTAATATCTTCGCCGGGAATGGTCATTTCCTTTCCTTTTCTTAACCCTGAATATGTGATGATAGTTTGCTCACTGAATGTTGTGTTTCCAGAAACTGAAATATCGCCTAAGGTATATTTTTTACCATTGCTATATTCTAAATCTTGTGCTTGAATAGTAAAGTTACAAGCAAAGAGTAATAGTGCTATACCGTACTTTATATATGTTATTTTAGGTAAAATATTAACTAAGTTGCTCACTTGTTTTCCCAAATCGTCGTTCTCTTTTTTGATATTCAATAATTGCTTCATACAAATGTTGCTTCGTGAAATCTGGCCACAAAACACTTGTAAAATATAATTCGGCATAAGCAATTTGCCAAAGCAAAAAATTACTAATGCGCTGTTCCCCACTTGTTCTAATAAGCAAATCTACATCTGGTAAATTTCGCGTGTAAAGATGCTCATTTATAATTGATTCTTCAATATTTTCGGGCGAAATTATATTATTTTTAACTTTAATACTAATCTCTTTAACAGTATTTAGTATTTCTTCTCTAGAACCGTAGCTTAATGCTAAGGTTAATGTCATTCTAGTGTTTTGTTTTGTGCTATCAATGACTTCAAAAAGTTCTTTGTATACTTTTTTTGGCAATGTACTTAGGTTGCCTATAGCAGAAAGTTTAATATTGTTGTCTTGAAGCGTTTTTATTTCTTTTTTTAATGAGGACACTAAAAGTTTCATTAGGGTTTGTACTTCTAGTTTTGGACGATTCCAGTTTTCGGTAGAAAAGGCATAAAGTGTTAGGTTTTCTAAGCCAAGCTCGGCACAGGTTTCCACTGTTCTTTTTACAGATTTTGTGCCGTTCTCATGTCCAAAAGCACGTAGCTTTCCTTTTTGTTTGGCCCAACGTCCATTACCATCCATAATAATAGCAATGTGTTTGGGTAATGATTTAATATGTATGTGGTCTTTTAAGTCCATTTTAATTTACGCAATAGCATGGGTTTTCTCCAAAAGTATATGTTAGTGTAATACCTGAAAACACATACCAATCGGTATTATTTATATTTCCAAACCTAAAAGGTTGTCTAAATTCAGCATCTGGAACACTGCCATCCAGTTCATCCGAAAACGTATAACGTGCACCAATTTCGATACCTAAAATCAAGCTTTCTAAAAAGTTTGTTTTAAAACCTAATGCCATAGGAATACCATAAGCCCAACTGGAACTGTTTTCTGAAGTCTGAACATCATTCAAAAAATAATGATTATCATGGTTTGTAACACTTATGCCCGTATATAGATAAGGTGTTCCAATTTTTTCGCCTGAATGTAAGTTAAAATCCATAAAGGTAAATTCCATGCCCAATGAAGCTTCAATAATTTTACTTGAAAACTCATAACCTCTTTGAATACGCCTTGGATCATCTGAATTGATGTCAATGCCTTCTAATTCACTGAAAATTAATGATGCTCTGTATGAATGTCTTCGACTTCTGTTCCATTTATAAATACCACCAATAGCTAACTGATTGGGTGAAATATAATCGGTTGCACCCACATCACCAATAAAGTTACTACCACCTACAAAAACACCAATTTCGTTAATTTGAGCGTCGCTTAAATGAGTGGTTAAGATGCCTAGTATCAATATGGTTAAATGCCTCATAAATATTCAAAAGTTTGCAAATATAATAAATAAGATTTGACTGTTACCATTTCCAGTAAACAGTATCTGTGTAAAACAGTTTTTCTTTTGAATTATTGTTTAATTGCGCTTGTCTTCACCCCAAAGGAGTTTTTTACGAAGTGTTACTAAAAAGCTTTCGCTAAGTAAATCTATCATTTTGATTTTAAAATTGGCCTTTTTAATTTTTATTATAGTGCCATTATCTAGAGTTGCAATCCTGGAATCTAATGATACCAAGTGCTGTTCTTCACGGCCATCAACTTTTAATTGTATTTCGGTAGAATCTGGGATTATTAAAGGTCGCGCACTTAAATTATGTGGGGCAATGGGGGTTAGCGCAAAACTTCCTGTGCTAGGCGTAATTACAGGACCTCCACAACTCAATGAGTATCCTGTTGAGCCTGTTGGTGTTGAAACGATTAAGCCATCACTCCAATACGAGGTTAGGTATTCACCGTCTAAATAGGTTTCAACGGTAATCATAGATGTGGTATTTTTTCTACTTACAGCTATTTCATTTAATGCAAAGTTTAAGGATTTAACATCACTGTTTTCAGGAGATGTTTCTACGGAGAGCAAGCTACGTTCGGAAATTTTATAATTACCATCAATAATATCTTGAATGGCATTTTCTATTTGATTGACTTGAATGGTTGCCAAAAAACCTAAACGTCCTGTATTGATTCCAATTATTGGGATATCCAGGTCTTTAACAAAGGTAATAGCTCTTAAAATGGTGCCATCGCCACCAACACTTACCAATAAATCAAAGGAATTGTCTAATGTATTAAAACTTTTAAACGACGAATAATCTTTTTCGTTTTGCGATTCACTTTTAATAAGGTTAGAGAATTCGGTTTCAATATAGGCATCAAAATCTTTCTTAAGCAAATAATTAAAAAGTGTTTCTACAGAAATTGATGTAGTTTCGTTATAAAAACGCCCAAAAATAGCAACCTTCATATTTTAGATATTTAAATATTTTTTTAAATAATCAGAACGCTCTTTCAAACTTTCAATATAACCATCTTCCTCGTGTCCTGAAATGATATTGTAGCTATACCTGCGGAAGGTTTGTATAATTTCATTAAGGCCGGTATTTACTATTTTCATGGTTACTTGAACTAAATCGCTATTCATTTTGGAAACGAATGCCCCTAAAAGTTTACCACCATTGGACTCTACTATCTGACTAATTTCACTAAAAGAATAGTCGTTAATCCCTTTTTCAACAACCAAAACGCCACCAGCTTCAGCAAAAAATGGCGATTCACCAAATAAGTTAATAATATCATTGAGTTCATAATACCCTAAATAGTCATTTTGCGCATTTAAAATAGGCATGATATTGGCGGAATTAATAGCAAAAGCTTCCAGAACATCTAATAAAAGCGTATTGTCGCGCACAAAAAAAGTTTCAATGGAATGTTGATAATCACTTAAGGTTTTATGGCCTTCAAAACAATGGGCGTCGGTTTCAGAAAAACACCCCAAATAAGTTTTGTCATCATCATTAATAGGGATGTGGGAAAAAGTTAACTGATTAAAGAGCAACTGCAAATCGCGTACTTTACTTTTCTTATTAAGCGGTTTTATATCGTTTATGATTAATCCTGAAAGTTTCATCTGTTTTAATCTATTTTATTAATGCTGTCAGATGTCATTTGCTAAACACTATTTTAAATTTAGATCAAATTAATTGTTCAAGCTCATTTCATCGTTCTTGATTAAATAGAGTTGCAAATTAATCAAAAAATAGTATGTATGCCCATTCTACTTTGTATTTTTGTCTTTTAAATGGATTATATGACAAAGTTAAGTGTTAATATAAATAAGATTGCAACCTTAAGAAACTCAAGAGGGGGTGATGTACCGAATGTCGTGCAATTTGCAAAAGATGTGCAGCGTTTTGGAGCTGAAGGTGTAACCATTCACCCAAGACCAGATGAGCGCCACATACGTTATCAAGATGCTCGCGATTTAAAACCAGAAGTTTATACTGAATATAATATTGAAGGCAACCCTATAGACTCCTTTATTGATTTGGTTTTAGAGGTCAAACCAACTCAAGTTACTTTAGTGCCCGATGCAATTGATGCGATTACTAGTAATGCGGGTTGGGATACCATAAAAAACAAAGATTTTTTGATGGATGTTATTAAGGAATTTCAAAATAATGGTATTAGAACATCCATTTTCATAGACCCTGTTTTAAAACAAATAGAAGGAGCTAAAGCTACAGGCACAGATAGAATTGAATTATATACCGAGGCCTTTGCCCACCAATATGATTTAGGAGATAAAAATGCTGCAAAGCCTTATACTAAGGCTGCTGAGTTGGCAAATAAACTGGATTTAGGCATTAATGCCGGACATGATTTGTCTTTGGAGAATATTGAATTTTTTAAAGATAATATTTCAAATTTGTTAGAGGTATCTATAGGACATTCACTTATTGCCGAAAGTTTGTATTTGGGTGTAGAAAACGTTATTCAGATGTATTTGCATAAATTGAAATAAATAAGCAGTATTCAAAAATCGTTAACTTTTAATCAAAAAATCGTAATGCTTTTACATTCAAACATCATAGGGGAAGGTCGCCCTATTATCATACTTCATGGGTTTTTAGGCATGGGTGATAACTGGAAGACCCATGGAAAAAACCTAAGTGAGCAGGGTTTCGAAGTGCATTTGGTAGACCAAAGGAATCACGGGCGTAGTTTTTGGGATGAAACGTTTAATTATGAAATTCTTGCAGAAGATTTAAAACACTATTTGGATGCCCACGATTTAAAAGATATCATTCTGCTTGGACATTCTATGGGCGGAAAAACGGCTATGCTATTCGCTACAGAATACCCAGATATTGTTTCAAAATTATTAATTGCTGATATTTCGCCACGGTTTTATCCAATTCATCATGATGCAATATTGGAAGGCTTAAGTAGCCTAGACTTTGATATGATAAAAAGTAGAGGTGAGGCCGATACCATTTTAAGCGGTTATGTGCCTGATTTTGGAACACGTCAATTTTTGCTTAAAAACTTATATTGGATTGAAAAAGGAAAACTGGCCTTAAGGGTAAACCTTGATATTTTAAAAACAGAAGTCGCAGAAATAGGCGAATCGCTCTCTAGTTATTCAAGGTTTGAAAAAGCAACGCTGTTTTTACGTGGCGATCGTTCAGAATATATAGGTGTTGAAGATGAAAAGATTATTTTAAACCACTTTTCTAAAGCAGAAATTATAACGATTGCCAACTCTGGACATTGGCTACACGCAGAAAATCCGAAAGACTTTTTTGAAGCTGTGATTAATTTTGTAAATTCATAATCAAAACATAAAACCATGAACTTGATTTTAAGATTATTAGTAAATGCAATAGCTGTATTTGTTTTAGCAAATGTTCTTACAGGTGTAAGTGTAGATAGTTACTTAACGGCAATAATTGTAGCAGTCGTATTATCCATTTTAAACCTTTTAGTTAAACCACTTTTAGTCATTTTTACCTTGCCAGTAACCATTATTACTTTAGGCTTGTTTTTACTGGTCATAAATGGTTTGATTATTCTTTTGGCCGATAAATTTATTGAAGGGTTTTTTGTAGACAATATTTGGTGGGCTATTCTATTTAGTATCTTATTATCCATACTGCAATCGCTTTTACAATCGTTCTTAAAAAAGGATGAAAAATAGCTTTTACTAGGTATTATTTTCTTATTGTAATTTCTTATGGTAAATGGTATTGAAATCAAGCAATTAAAAACTTTGTTGGGATGTAAAAATGTACTATTTTTGCATCCCAATTTTGGACACAAAAAGTTCAGGGTTTTTTAAGAAACCTTTATTGTTAAATGCCTGACTTAAGGCTTTATATCATTTAGAATGAATATTACAAGAGAAAACGTTGATGCATTAAATGCTGTAGTGAAAGTAGATATCGCTAAAGAAGACTATAGCGATAAGGTTGAAAAAATCTTAGTCGATTACCGTAAAACAGCAAATATCCCAGGTTTTAGAAAAGGCCATGTGCCAATGGGACTGGTTAAAAAGCAGTATGGGAAAGCGGTTTTAGTTGATGAGGTTAATAAACTTTTACAAGATGCTTTAAACAAATATTTAACTGAAGAAAAGTTAGATGTTCTTGGGCAACCATTGCCAAAAACACAAGATGAGATTGATTGGGATGCTGAAGGGTTTTCTTTTGAATTCGAATTAGGTTTATCACCAGAATTTGAAGTTAGCTTAAAAAGTAAAAAAGCCATTACACAATATAATATTGTAGCTGATGAAAAAATGATAAATGAGCAAATTGAACGTATTCAAAAACAATACGGAAAATTAGTGTCTCAAGATATTGTTGAAAAAGACAGCGAAATTACAGGTGCTTATACAAACGAAGAAAAAGAGATTGATAATACAGTAACCTTAACTTTGGATAAATTTAAAGGAAAGTCTACTGCAAAACAATTTATTGGAGCTAAAGCGGGCGATGTTATTACATTAAAAACCAAAGGGCTTTTTGATGATGACCATGATTTGATGCACGCATTAAAATTAACTCATGATGATGTTCATGGTTTAGATATTGAAGTAAACTTTACAATTACAGAAATTAATAACCGTGAATTAGCAGATTTAGATCAAGAGTTATTCGACAAACTTTTTGGTAACGGTGAAGTTACTTCTGTAACAGAATTAAAAGCTAAAATAAAAGAAGACGCTGAAAAGCAATTTGTGCAACAAGCTGATCAAAAATTGTTGAATGATGTTACGGAGTATTTAGTTGAAAACACAAAGTTCGATTTACCAGCAGAATTCCTTACAAAATGGATGCAAACCGCAGGTGAAAAAGAAATGGATGCCGATCAAGCCAGAGAAGAATATGAGAAGTCTGAAAAAAGTTTACGCTATCAGTTGATTGAAGGTAAGTTAATTACAGATAATAATGTTCAAGTAACTATGGACGATATTAAAGGGCATGCCCGCGAAATGATTAAAGGACAAATGGCTCAATTTGGTCAAATGAATCCTTCAGATAAAGAGTTGGATGATATTGCTGCACGTGTGTTAGGAAATCAAGAAGAAGCACGTCGTATTTCAGAACAATTGATTAGTCAAAAACTATTAGCTGTTTATAAAGAAAAAGCAAATATTAAGATTAAGGAATTAAGTTACGAAAAGTTTGTTAAAGAAGTTTACGGTGACAAATAAATAAAGAATAAATGCTTATATTTAGGCGCTTAAATCAATCGATTTAAGCGCCTTTTTATTTAAAAATGAATCTTAATAAAAATAGGTTTTGATCCATCTTAATGTAAGACAGGGTTTTAATCAAAACAAATTGTAAAATAAACTATGGATTACGCTAAAGAATTTGAAAAATTCGCGATAAAAGATCAAGGTATCAGCAGTACATATTACAATAAAATCATTAGTAGTATGTACCCTACTAACTTAACGCCAAATATTATTGAAGAGCGCCAAATGAACATTGCTGTTTTTGATGTATTTTCACGTTTAATGATGGATAGAATTATTTTCTTAGGAACAGGAATTAATGATCAAGTAGCTAATATTGTTCAAGCCCAATTATTGTTTTTAGAAAGCACAGATGCCAATAAAGACATTCAAATTTATATTAACTCGCCAGGAGGTAGTGTTTATGCTGGTTTAGGGATTTATGATACCATGCAGTTTATAAAGCCAGATGTAGCTACTATTTGCACAGGTATGGCAGCTTCTATGGGTGCTGTATTATTATGTGCTGGACAAAAAGGAAAACGTAGCGGGTTAACACATTCCCGTGTTATGATTCACCAACCATTAGGAGGTGCTCAAGGACAAGCAAGTGATATAGAAATTACCGCTAGAGAAATTTTAATTTTAAAAGAAGAACTTTATAAAATTATTAGTAAGCATTCAGGTCAAGATTACGACAAAGTCTATGAAGATAGTGATAGGGATTATTGGATGAAAGCCGATAAAGCAAAGGAATATGGTATGATTGATGAGATTTTAGCACGTAATTAAATAAAAATTTGTAATTTTAAAGAATTGTTATAGAGGAGTTTATAATGATTTCCCTACATAAATAGATAAGATTAATGGCAAAAGAAGAACTAGAATGTTCGTTTTGTGGACGTAAAAAACCTGAAACGAATATATTAATAGCTGGGTTAGATGCTCATATATGCGATAGATGTATAGAGCAAGCGCACGGTATTGTTATTGAAGAATCTAAGCAGAATGATAGTAGCGATTTATCTGCTGAATTAAAACTTCGTAAGCCGCAACAAATTAAGGCGTTCTTAGATGAGTATATTATTGGACAAGCCATGACAAAAAAAGTAATGTCTGTTGCCGTATACAATCATTACAAAAGGTTATTACAACCAACTACCAAAGATGATATTGAAATTCAAAAAAGTAATATCATTATGGTTGGGCAAACAGGAACCGGTAAAACTTTAATGGCTAAAACCGTTGCTAAAATGCTAAATGTACCACTTGCCATTGTTGATGCTACGGTATTAACAGAAGCTGGTTATGTTGGTGAAGATGTAGAGAGTATTTTAACCAGATTATTACAAGCTGCTGACTATAATTTAGAAAAAGCACAAAAAGGTATTGTTTTTATTGATGAAATTGATAAGATTGCTCGTAAAAGCGATAACCCATCGATAACACGTGATGTTTCAGGTGAAGGTGTACAACAAGCCTTATTAAAACTTTTAGAAGGGACCGTTGTAAACGTTCCGCCAAAAGGAGGTCGTAAGCATCCAGACCAAAAATTCATAGAAGTTAATACAGAAAATATTTTATTTATTGCCGGTGGTGCTTTTGATGGTATTGAGCGTGTTATTTCTAAACGATTAAATATGCAGGCCGTTGGTTACAGCGCATCGATGTCTGATGATGTTGTCGATCAAAATCATTTGCTTCAATATATTATTCCTAAAGATTTAAAGGACTTTGGATTAATTCCAGAAATAATTGGTCGTTTGCCAGTGTTGACTTATATGGATCCATTAGATGCAGATACTTTAAGAGCCATTCTTACCGAACCTAAAAATGCCATTATTAAACAATATAAAAAGTTGTTTTCTATGGACGATATCGATTTTGCTATAACTGATGGTGCTTTAGATTTTATTGTAGGAAAAGCTATTGAGTATAAATTAGGAGCAAGAGGCTTACGTTCACTTTGTGAGGAAATTTTAACCGATGCTATGTTTGAATTGCCAAGTAGCAACGATAAAAAATTAAACGTAACTAAAGCTTACGCTGAAAACAAATTGACTAAAACGACTTTAAAGAAACTGAAAGCAGTTTCTTAATTAGGTTGAATTACAAACATAAAAAACCACGCTATTTAGCGTGGTTTTTTTATTTATGGAAATTAATTAATAATGGATATTTTATAAAAAATCTTTATGTCTGTTTTTTAATTCTGGTGTAAATATATATCTAAAAAGTAGCTGCGCAAAGTAGCTTTATTGTCTTTTAGACTATAAGGCGAAATACTCGTTTAAAAACTTTTTAGATTACAAGTTGTCGATTTCATGACATTTAATCGATAAAACTTAACGTTAAAAAAAGAGGTGTTATGAGTTTAGCTTTAATAAATCATCCATATAATCTCGAGTGTTAGAGAGTCTAGGGACTTTATGTTGTCCACCTAATTTGTCATTTTGTTTTAACCAGTCATGAAATAAATGTGTTCGAGCTATATTAATTTTAGGTTTATTAAGGGTGATATTGTTATAGCGTTTAGCTTCATAATCAGAATTTAAAGATTTTAAAGCATTGTCAAACAATTCATTAAAATAATGAATATCACTAGGGGGTGTTTTAAACTCAATAAGCCACTCATGAGCCCCTTTTTCTTTACCTTCCATAAAGATTGGAGCCGCTGTAAAATCTACAATTTCTGCTTTTGTGCGTTTGCATACTTTTTTTAAAGCGTTTTCTGCATTTTCAATAATCAGTTCCTCTCCAAAAACATTAATGTGGTGTTTCGTTCTACCAGAAACTTTTATTCGATAAGGGTTTAAGGAGGTAAACCGAATAGTATCTCCAATTTTATAGCGCCATAAACCTGCATTTGTGGTAATAATCACTGCGTAGTTTTGGTTTAATTTTACCTCGCTAAGCGGAATGGCACTTTCTTGAGGTGTTGCATAAATATCCATAGGGATAAACTCATAAAAAATACCATAATCTAGCATAAGTAGTAACTCACTGGAATTGTTTTGATCCTGAATAGCAAAAAAGCCTTCAGAAGCATTATAAATTTCATAATACTTAAAGCTTTTTTGAGGTAATATGTTTTTGTATTGATCTTTATAAGGTGTAAAACTAACACCCCCATGAAAATAAACTTCCATGTTTGGCCAAACTTCATGCAGATTTTGTTTTCCTGTGGTTTCTAAAACATTATTTAATAGAACTAACATCCAAGAGGGGACTCCGGCTAGACTCGTTACATTTTCATTAATGGTTTCGTTTACAATAGCTTGCATTTTATGTTCCCAGTCGCTCATCAACGAGACTTTACTACTAGGGGTACTACTAAACTCGGCCCAAAATGGCATGTTGTCAATAAGTATAGCCGACAGATCACCAAAAACAGTTCCGTTTTCTCTATATAGTTCTTTGCTTCCGCCTAAGCGTAAGCTCTTACCAGTAAATAGTTGGGAGTTCTCATTGTTGTTTAAATACATGCAAAGCAAATCTTTACTTGCTGCATAATGACAGTCTTCAAGAGATTCTTCGCTTACTGGAATAAATTTACTTTTGGCTCTAGTTGTTCCACTGGATTTTGCAAACCATTTAATAGGTGATGGCCAGAAAATATTGTTTTCGCCGCTTCTAGAGCGTTCAATGACATCTTGCCAACCATCATAATTTTTGATAGGAACACGTTCTGCAAAAGTTTTATAATCTTTAATCGAAGCAAAATCATATTGTTTGCCAATTTCGGTGTTTCTTGCAAAGTCTATTAAGCTTAAAAGTAGCTCGTTTTGTACTTCATTGGGGTATTTTAAAAACAATTCAATTTGATGGAATCGCTTTTTTAAAAACCATGATGCAATAGAATTTACTAAAGGAATTGACATATTTATTCTATCTTTAAGTGCTTAAAAATAATACTTTTTTTTATGACCTACCAAGGTGTTTTAACAAAAATGGAAACTGAATTTTCAAGTCCTATTCAATATTATTTAGTGTTTGAGAATGATTTTTTAAATATGAATCAATTATTAAATAAAAATATTAAGATTCAATTTATAAAATATCAATGTTTAAATTGTGGTTTAGATAAGCCAATTTACCGTCAAGGTTTTGATAAACAATGTTTTTATGATGTGGCCCAAGCCGGCGATTGGATTATGCGTCCAGAATTGAGTAAAGCGCATTTAGGTAAAGAAGATCGTGATTTGGAATACGAAAAAAAAGTGCAACTACAGCCACATATTGTGTATTTGGCAAATTCCAGTAACGTTAAAGTAGGAGTTACTAGAAAAAGTCAAGTCCCAACCCGATGGATAGACCAAGGAGCACATGAAGCTATTGAAATTGTAGAAGTACCAAATCGGTATCTGGCAGGAATTACCGAAGTAGCTTTAAAAAATTATGTTGCCGATAAAACGAATTGGCGTTCTATGTTAAAGAATGATATTAAAGATGAAAATTTAGTGGAATGGAGAGAACGCTTAAAATCTTATATTCCAGATGAAGCAAAAGATTATTTTATTGAAAGTAATTCTGAAACCCACTTGGAGTTTCCTGTAAATAAATATCCTGAGAAACCTAAAAGCCTAAATATTAAAAAGGAGCAATCCTACACAGGTAAATTAGTTGGTGTAAAAGGGCAGTACCTGATTTTTGAAGACGAAACAGTGTTTAATGTTCGTGCCAATGAAGGTTTGGTCGTTAATATTAGTGTTGTCTAATACTCTTTGTTAACCAGTTGTATTTTGGTCTTTTGTTTTAACAAACATTACTGACGGCTTAAAGTATGTATAGTTTAATGGCTTGAACAAATCCAATAAACACTAATAAAACTCCAGTAACTCTATTAATTAAAAAAGTGATATTTTGAACTTTGTTCTTAATAGTTATACTAATTCTACTATAAATATATAGCGTTAGTAACTTGCCTATATACACACCAAAAAAGAATAAAAATAACACAGAAAATGATGACTGTAAAGACAGCATAATGTCATTGTTGTTTAAAATACCAAAAGCAATAACCCAATAAATTAGAACAGGTGGGTTTATTATGCCCAGTACAAAGCCAGTAGCGTATTTAGATTGTGTTAATTTTCGTTTCTTAGGTTGCTTTTCAGATTGTTTTTTAAAAAATAAAAAACCACCAATAATAAAAAGTAAACACACAATAATATATTGTACCCATAGATTGTTGTTAAAAAAATCTTTAACAACCATATTGCAATGTAAAGCATAATATGAGAGTATAACTTCTGCTATTCCAGCGGTTATAGCAATTTTAAAAGCTTGTTTTGCATTTTGCTTTAAAGTAGTATTTATTACGGCTATATTCGAGGCGCCAAGTGGGAGCGCACTTAATACCGAAGCCATAATTCCAATAATGAAGTAAACTATAATCATGTTCCTTTTGTAGAAAAAGGCTTTAAAAGCTTACAAATAAAAAATCCTATTTACAGTTTTTGTGTAAATAGGATTTTTTATGTCGAGTATTTTAAGATACTATATATCTTCTTGATCTCTTAAGTTTTGAATATATGCTGCTTTTTGAACTTCACGACGTCTTTTTACAGAAGGTTTAGTAAAAAACTGTCCATCTCTTAAGTTCTGCATTACTTTAATATTTCTGTGCTTTCTTTTGTAACGTTTTAAAGCTCTTTCGATGTTTTCACCATCTTTAACTATAATCTTTAACATATATACTGTATTTTGTGTTTTTGGTCTTCCTAAAAAGGGATGCAAAGTTCTAATTTTTTATTAGAAAATCCTAATTAATTGTGTCTTGTTTCTTTTTTTTATTCCCTAATAGCCCGCTAAGCACATCTTTAACTGTGTTTTCAGGAGTATTTGTTGTTGTGGAGTCTGCCTTTTTACTGTCGCCAAGTAAGCCACCCAAAACATCATTTATAACATCATTTTGTTGTTGTTTGGTAGAATCTGTTTTCTTTTTATTATCGCCAATAACATCGCTAATTAATTTCTTAACCTGGTCTTTACCTTGATTAAGTAACTTTTGTTTTTCAATTTCTATAAGTTGTTTTGTTAAGTTTGAAACACCACTGGTTAAATCGGTTTTAACTGTTGGACTTGTAAAGTTTCCGCCAATATTGGCAGTAACGGGGATGGTAATATTTTTAGCTTCTTCGGTATTAATTTTTCCAATAAGCTGATTGACTTCGCTACCCAAATATTTTGCAGGCACATTGAAAACAGCACTGTAATCTATAGTTTTGTCAAACCCATGAGCGCCAGAAACTGTTATGGCTATATCATCATAAACTAAATCGAAAGGTTTTACACTTACTTTTCCATTAGCAAAATCCAATTGGGTTTTTACATCTTTTAAATCAAGTTTGTTAAAGTTTATAAACCCTAATGCGCCTTCAAGTTGGTTAAATAATTCACCTTTATTCGTGTTTATTTTAGTCGTTAGCAATTCTGCTAACGCATCACCAGAAACGGTAGATAAATCTGGCGAGAACTCTTGGTCTAATTTCCCTGAAAGGTTAATGGTTGTATTGAGTTTGCCATTAAGTAACTTTGCAACAGGTGCTAAGTTTTTAAGTAAATCTAGATTTTTAAATGATTTTGAAATATCAAAACCATCAGCTCCCAAATTCAAATTAAATGTTGGGGTATCTTCTTTTGTAGAAACATCTCCAGAAATAGCCAAAGCACCATCAAAAATGCTCGATTTCATATTTTGAAGCGCAACTTGTTGGTTTTGTATATGCAGTTTACCCGTAACGTTTTTCAAATTTAAATTATCATAAATTACTGTTTTAGCATCTGCATGTATTGTGCAATCTAAAAAAGCTGGAATTTTTAAAGATTCTGAATCGCTTGTGGTTTTATTGTCTGCAGACGGGTCATCTTCAGTCATAAAATCACTTACCTTAAAAAGATTGGAACTCACATTAAAGTTACCTTTAAGGGTGTTGTCGCTTAATAGAAACCCAAGTAAATTATTAATGGTTCCAGTAGCGTCTAAATCACTGTCACCTGTTTTAGCTTTAAAACTATTAAGAGATACCGTTCCTGGATTAAATGATAGATGGGCTTGTGCGATATGAATGGGGTTTACAATATCTTCCGATGAGAATACAAAATCACGAATACTTGCTGAGCCGCTATTTTTAATTCGGTTATACGCATTGGTTTCAATGGCATTCATATCAAAAGCTGTATTTAAGTTTGCTTTTAAAATACCTGTAAGCGCGTTGTCTAATTGAACAGGGTAGGCTTTTGTGATGTTTGCTAAGTTTAAAACGCCGTCAACATTAGCATTTACAAACATATTTTTTGCGATGTTTTTTATAGTTGCAGACGATTTAAATACATCATCGTCAATTTTAAAATTAAGAGTTTTAATATCAATATAAGTATCATCTACTTTTCCCGTTGTGTTTTTAATTTCTGTATTTATAACAATATTTTGAACACGTTTTGGTAAATCAGGATACTTAAATGAAGCATTATTAGACGTGATGCTAATATCAAGATTTGGAATAGTTTCATCGCTGCTTAATCCTTTAATAGTACCTTTTACTTTAAAATCACCAGTGGTTTGTACATCCTCAATATTTTTAGAATAGGCTTTTGGAATAACGGCCAAAAAGCTTTTAAAATTGGATTCTGGATTTTTAAATGAAATATTAATGTCTTGTCCGTGTTCAAGTTGCTGTACATAGCCTTGAAACTCTAATGGTAAATCATTGATAAAACCTTTGTTTTCTTTAAAAATATATTTACTATGTTCTAGATCTAAACCAATTAAGGCGTCTAGTTTTATAGGATTATTGCTTAAATAATTGGTGCTATCTAAAGTAAAACTCACATTGGCTTCACTTTTAGTGTCTAATTCTGAAGTTTCAAATGAAAAGGTGCCATGGCCTTCGTGGTTTAATTCAGTCACATGAACTACGATTTTAGAAAGCTCATCAATATACGTTAAGGCGCTGTTTTTTATTTGATAGTCTTCAATACTAAACACAAAACTATCAGCTTCATTTTCTGCGGAAGTGTTATTGGTGTCTTCTTTAGTAATGTCGTAATTATTATTTCCGAATTTATCAGTTTTTAAAGTTATTAGGGCTTCTTCTATGTTTATGGAATTTATAACTATTGGGGATTCATTAGCAGTTTTAAATAATTCTTTAATCGACATGGTAAACGAAATATCTTTAACTGTAGCAAAAGTTTCATCTTTAAAAGGCTCAAAATTGCTAATGACCAAAGTGTTTACATTAACATGTGCTTCGGGAAAACTTTTTATAAAACTAAGGCTTACATCATTAAATTCCACTTTTGCATTTGCATTTTGATTAATAAACTGCTTAACCATATTCTTTATTTGTCCTTGAAATGCAAATGGAATAGCGATTAAAAGTGCGATGAGGATTAATAAAGTGATTCCAATAATTTTAAATGCTTTTTTCATAAACCATAATTTGTCATTCCCACGAAGGTGGGAATCTTACTTAAATAAACTCTCCTTGGATATATACGCAAAAATGATGCTAAAAGATGAAAAGGGCTTTTTATTAGTGTTAATTCTTTCTGAAATTTTAACTGCTTTTTAAAGCAAATCAATTTCCTCATTCACTTTTAAATTAAAGCGTTTTCTAAATAAATACACACCTAAATATAGAAATGGTGTATCGCAGGCTGCAACAATAACTTTAAATAAAAACCCACTGACCAGCAAGCCTTTAAAATTCACCCAGTCTATAATGCCGAAAGAACATAATAAAAACACAATAGTAAAGGTGTCCACAAATTGCGAAAACCAAGTTGAGAAATTATTCCGTATCCATAAGTGTTTACCTTTAGTTAATCGTTTCCAGAAATGATAGATTTGAATATCAACAAACTGCGCAAATAAATAGGTGAGCATGCTTGCAAAAACAGCAATCATGGAGTTTCCAAATACAGTTTTAAACATATCATCTTTAACATAAGACCAGGAAGTTGCTGGAACAGCATCCGCAGCAAAAATGATTAACAACGAAAATATCGACGCAAAAATACCAACTACAACCACATCATTAGCGCGTTTTTTACCATAAATTTCACTAATTAAATCTGTGATTAAAAAAGTAATTGGATAAGGTAAAATACCTACTGAGATTTCAAAAAGTTTACTTCCAAAAATTTCGATATCAAATGGATACCAATAAAAAAACTTCTGAAATATAAGATTGGAAACAACTAGAGAGGTTATAAAAAGCGCTCCTAAAAGGATATAAATACGTTGGGCGGTCAGTTTGTCTTTTAATGTCATTTATAATTGTGAATAAATAGGTTCTGTAAATATAAGTTAAACCATTTACTTTTTATTATTTTGCTCCCTATGCTAGAACCCATAACATATCATATTGCTTTAGGGAGTAATAAAGGCGATAAATTTAAAAACCTCCAAGACGCTGTTAACTTGATGCATGAACGGATTGGGAATATAAAACGGATTTCCAAAGTGTATAAATCACCAGCATTTGGGTTTGAAAGTGATGATTTCTTGAATGGCTGTTTGGTTTTAGAAAGCTATTTAAGACCCCAAAATGTTTTAGAAACCCTATTGGATATTGAAACGACTTTAGGAAGAACCAGAACAAAAACCAAAACCTACAAAGCCCGAACCATAGATTTAGATATTGTTTTAGCAGAAGATGAGATTACCAATACCAAGACCCTACAAGTGCCGCATCCAGAAATGAGTAAGCGTAAGTTTGTGTTATTGCCACTTAACGATGTAGGAGCAAAAATAAAGCATCCTGAATTTAATAAAAACGTGTCGGTGTTATTAGATGAATGTGAAGACGATTCTGTTTTAGAGCCTATTAAGCTTTGGCTGCAAAACCCGAGCAAACAATACGATTTTTCAAAATATAATTACATAGCTATTGAAGGCAATATTGGCGCTGGAAAAACCAGCTTAGCGACAAAAATGGCTCGCGATTTTAATGCGAAACTCATTTTAGAGCGTTTTGCTGATAATCCATTTTTACCAAAGTTTTATGAAGATGCAAATCGATATGCCTTTACTTTAGAAATGTCGTTTTTAGCAGATCGTTATCAGCAAATTTCGGATGACTTATCGCAACTCGATTTATTTAAAGATTTTATTGTGAGTGATTACGATGTGTTTAAATCGTTGATTTTCTCAAAAATCACTTTAGCAGAAGACGAGTTTAATTTATATCGAAAACTATTTTACTTAATGTATAAAGATATTGCTAAACCCGAACTGTATGTCTATTTGTATCAAAACACCGAACGCTTACAGCAAAATATTAAAAAACGCGGGCGTGATTATGAGCAGAATATTGCTGATGATTATTTAGAAAAAATTAATGCTGGTTATTTAGACTTCCTAAAAACTCAAAAAGATTTTAATGTAAAAATCATAGATGTTTCTGATAGAGATTTTGTGGAGAATAGAGCTGATTATTTATGGGTTTTGGGGGAGATTTGTAAATGATTTTTAAGTTTTGTTTTTATAATGGATTCCGCATTAAGTGCGGAATGACAAAAGAACTAATTAAAACACTTCATATAAAGTTGTTAGAATCCGTCCTTTATTATTTTCCAAAATATGCTCATCAAGTATTTTTTGGTCTTTTACTTTTAACTTAAAAGGCAAAACTAATAAATCAACCCCACTATTTTCTTTTAATCGAATACCTTGACCAGAAATAATGTCTTTGTTAGGAATAAAGTGACCTAATGGTATATGTTCAGTAAGAATAATGTATTTATAATTGACTAATTTTTTAATAATGCTTTGTATTTCTGAGTTAGATAAATGCTGTAAAACTTGTCGTATTATAATGCAGTCAGCAGAAGGGAGTTTGTCTTTTGCAATATCCAAACAATAAAATTCTAGGTTATCTTCTTCGAATATTTTTTTGTTTCTATTAATTAGCTTTTCAACAATATCTATAGCAATATATTTTTTAGTGTATTTAGCGAGGTGTTTTCCAATGTTAAAATCGCCACAACCTAAATCGCAAACTACTAAGGAATTATTATGAGATTCTAAAAACACAATTAAGTGTTCTAGATAAGGGTTTATAATTTTTGGGTCATGTGAGCCAATTCCAGAATAGAAATCGAATGTTGTGCCTCCCCAAAGATTCATGTCATAAATCTGGTTCATCACGTCTTTGGTGGGCCAAGGCCTTTTTTTAATCACTTTTTTTATTTGCTTAATATTGTTTTTAGTTAAATTTAAAACCAAGCTTTTGCGTTGTTACAATTATAGGAAGCCAAATTTATATTAAAATAAAGCCAAGTTGCTATTCCAACAAATTTAAACCCCTCTTCAATAATTTGTGAATGACTATAGTCAAATGGAATTTTAGATTGAATTAAATCCGTTAAAATAGATAAAGCAAGTGCGGATCCTGCTGCTAAAAAAGCAATACCATCAATTTTAATGATTAATTTATAATGTTTTACTAGTATAATTACAGCTAGAATGGCATAAGTTAAGTAGCATAAATTTTGGTTTATATAACGGTCATGTAACATAAAAAAATCATCAACCGCTAAAAAAAGAGAAAATATACCTGTTAGGGTAAGTAGTTCTTTTTGGTTTTTTTCAAGCAATGATGACATTTTTGTGATTGAAAAGAAACAAATTGATGCTGAGGCTATCCAAAGCCAACTACCAATGTTTGATAGAAAACCAATAAAACTTGAAGCACCACTTAGTTGAGCGGGGTCCCTTATAATTTCTATAATTTTAAAACCATTAGTATGAAATCCAAGAATAGTAATAGAATAAAATAAAAAAGAAGGCACAATAGCAAAAACAAGGATATTTTGTATTTTTTTTCTTGAAAAAATTTGATTTATTGTATTTCTAATCATTAGTGTTTCTTTAATAGACTAAAGATTCCAGAATTTATACGTGTTTAAATTTACTGAAAACATCCCAAACGACTACCCCACAACTCACCGAAATATTTAAAGAATGTTTCGTCCCAAATTGAGGGATTTCAATAACCACATCACTTGCACTAACCACATCTTGTGCTACGCCCTTTACTTCATTACCAAAAACTAAAGCATATTTGGTACTGGGAGCAACCTTAAAATCATTAAGCATAGTAGTGTTTTCGGCTTGTTCAATTGCACAGACTTTTACATGTTCTGCTTGAAGTTTTTTAACTAAATCTAGCGTGCTTTCAACATATTCCCAATCTACGGTATCGGTACTTCCTAAGGCCGTTTTATGAATATCTTTGTGTGGTGGCTTGGCAGTAATACCACAGAGGTAAATTTTTTCAATTAAAAAGGCATCACTAGTTCTAAAAACCGAACCAATATTATTTAAACTTCTAATATTATCCAGAATAATAATGATAGGTGTTTTTTTTGCGGCTTTAAACCCATCAATACTTAACCTGTCTAATTCGCTGTTTTTTAGTTTGCGCATTGAGAATATTTTTTTATTTCTGCTATGGGGGAAATGTTTATTGTTGAAATCTCATTCTAATTTGTAGATAACTTCTGAAAAATCAACTTCAAAAAACATGAAATTAATAGTACATTGCATGCTACAATTTTGTCAAAAATAACATTTAAAAACCACTTTTCATTGGCTAAAAAAGCAAAAAAAGAAACCCCGTTAATGAAGCAATATAATACTATTAAGGTAAAGTACCCGGATGCATTGCTGTTGTTTCGTGTAGGCGATTTTTATGAAACCTTTGGAGAAGATGCCATAAAAACCGCAGGTATTTTAGGTATTATTTTAACCAAACGTGGTGCTGGCAGTGAGAATGAAATTGAATTGGCAGGATTTCCTCACCATTCTATAAACACGTATTTGCCTAAATTGGTAAAAGCAGGTGAGCGTGTTGCTATTTGCGACCAGCTGGAAGACCCAAAACAAACCAAAACTATTGTAAAGCGTGGAGTTACAGAATTGGTAACGCCAGGAGTTGCCCTAAATGATGAGGTGTTGGTGTCGAAATCTAATAATTTTTTATGTTCGGTATACTTCGATAAAAAATATATAGGTATTTCGTTTTTAGATATTTCTACAGGTGAGTTTTTAACTTCCCAAGGGAATGCGGAATACATCGATAAATTGCTTCAGAATTTTAATCCAAGTGAAGTACTCGTTTCTAAACAAAAGCGGACACTTTTTAACCAGACGTTTGGTGATGATTTCCATACCTTTTATATGGAAGATTGGGTCTATCAAACCGACTATACCTATGAAACACTTACTAAGCATTTCGATACAAAAACTTTAAAAGGTTTTGGTATAGAAGATTTATATGAAGGTATTATTGCTTCGGGCTCTATTCTTCATTATTTAGCACAAACACAGCACCATAAATTGCAACATATAACGTCTATTGCTAGAATTGCTGAAAATGATTATGTGTGGATGGATAAATTCACCATTAGGAATCTAGAACTTTATAATTCAACAAACAATAACGCTGTAACGCTTTTAAATGTCATCGATAAAACCATTTCGCCGATGGGTGGAAGGTTGTTAAAGCGTTGGTTGGCTTTGCCACTAAAAAACGTTGATAAGATTAAAGAGCGTCATGACGTGGTCGATTTTCTAATGAAAGACAGCAAAGTGCTTCAAAAGATCCAAAACCATATTAAGCATATAGGAGATTTGGAACGTTTGATTTCTAAAACAGCAACAGGAAAGGTAAACCCACGAGAGGTTATTCAACTTAAAAATTCATTGGAAGCTATTGTGCCTATTAAATCATTAGCTGATAATTGTGATAATGAATCCTTAAAAATTATAGGCGATAAACTTCAAAGTTGCGATGTACTTCGCAAAAAAATAAAAGAAACCTTAAATGAAGATGCCCCAGTAAATGTATTGAAAGGGGGTAGTATAGCTGCTGGTTTTTCTTCTGAATTAGATGAATTAAGAAGCTTATCCAAATCTGGTAAAGATTATCTAGATAAGATGCTAGAACGAGAAAGTGAACGTACAGGTATTACGTCTCTTAAAATAGCATCTAATAACGTATTTGGATATTATATTGAAGTACGAAATACGCATAAGGATAAAGTTCCTGAAGACTGGATTAGAAAGCAAACCTTGGTTAGTGCAGAACGATACATAACCGAAGAACTTAAAGAATATGAAGCTAAAATATTAGGCGCAGAAGATAAAATTCAAACCATAGAACAGCAGTTGTTTACAGAGTTAGTGACTTGGTTAAATCAATATATAAAACCAGTGCAGCAAAATGCCTATTTGGTAGGGCAAATAGATTGTTTGTGTGGGTTTGCGCAATTAGCAAACGATAATAAATACATTTACCCCAGACTTGATGATTCCTTTGATTTAGAAATAAAAGGAGGACGACATCCTGTTATAGAAAAGCAATTACCTATTGGTGAAGCTTTTATTGATAATGATGTTTTTCTTGATAGAAAAGAACAGCAAATAATTATGATTACAGGGCCAAATATGTCTGGTAAATCTGCTATTTTAAGGCAAACAGCACTCATCGTTCTATTGGCACAGATAGGAAGTTTTGTACCAGCCAAAGAAGCTAGAATTGGTTTGGTTGATAAGATATTTACAAGAGTAGGTGCTAGTGATAATATTTCAATGGGCGAGTCAACTTTTATGGTAGAAATGAATGAAACCGCTTCTATTTTGAACAATATATCAGACAGAAGTTTAGTGCTACTTGATGAAATAGGTCGCGGTACAAGTACCTATGATGGTATTTCAATTGCTTGGGCGATTAGTGAATACTTACATGAACACCCTGCAAAACCTAAAACATTATTTGCAACGCACTATCATGAGCTTAATGAAATGAGTGAAACTTTCGGGCGTATAAAAAATTTTAATGTTTCTGTAAAAGAGTTAAAAGACAATGTCCTGTTTTTAAGAAAATTGGTAGAAGGAGGGAGTGCCCATAGTTTTGGAATCCACGTGGCTAAAATGGCAGGTATGCCGAAGCAAGTTTTACATCGAGCCAATAAAATATTGAAGAAGTTAGAGCAATCACACTCTAGTGAAGAACTAACAGACCAAGTAAAAACCTTGCATGACGATATGCAATTGAGTTTTTTCAATTTAGATGATCCTTTACTCGAAAATATCAAGGAAGAGATTTTACACATTGATATTGATACACTTACACCTGTAGAAGCTCTTATGAAACTGAATGAAATTAAGCGTATGTTAGTCAAGAAAAAACAAGCCTAAAATTATTTTTATTTATTTTACCAAAAGGCTTTGGAATTCCTAGAAATATTTTAAATTTGCATCCGCAATAGCAATATTGTATGTTCATTAAAAGACTGCGAAAGTAGCTCAGGGGTAGAGCATCACCTTGCCAAGGTGGGGGTCGCGGGTTCAAATCCCGTCTTTCGCTCTGAAACTTTCTTAAAATATACCAATGCTGAAGTGGTGGAATTGGTAGACACGTTGGACTTAAAATCCAATGTCCATTAGGACGTACGGGTTCAAGTCCCGTCTTCAGTACTAAGCCTCTACAAGAAATCTTGTAGAGGCTTTTTTATGTGTTTTAGTAAAATTACATTTTCTGGAAAAGTATTCCATAATAACTGTCAACTTCAAATCAATTCATTTTACTATAAATATCAATACATTTGAAAAAAATTAAATTCGTGTTTTGCAAATCACAAAATAAAAATTAAGTATATAATTTTATTAAATACTTATAAAACTTTTGTAAAGTTTTATAAGTAATACCTCAAACACAAATAAGCAAAAAACAAAAAAACCACCAAAAGGTGGTTTTTAAATCGTAAAACAAATTTATAATCTAGTGATCTGCTTTAATTTTATCTGCTTCTTTTTTAACAGCATCAGCAGCATTATCTAAAGCGCTATCTACAGCATCGCCAGCTGCATCGGCAGCATTTTCAACGGCATCACCAGCAGCATCAACAGCATCACCTGCTGCGTCAACGGCACTGTCTACAGCGTCGCCAGCGGCATCTACAGCGCTTTCAACGGCATCACCAGTAACTTCTGCAGCTGCTTCAACAGCATCACCTGCTGCTTCGGTTGCGTTTTCAACTGCATCTTCTACAGAATCCGCTTTTTTTGTATCTCTACATGAAGTAAAAGATAATGCTAATGTCAATACAAGTGCAATACTTAAAAATGATTTTTTCATCGGTTTGTGTTTTAGTGTTAATTATTTTTTAGTTAAATGCCAATTTAATGACTTTTTATTAAAAATCAAGAATTTTTAAACTATTCTTAATAGAAACACCCTATATACGTAGATAGTCTAGTATTTGGATGACAGCACCCTTATTTTTTTTAATGTACGTCTTATTTTTATCTCCGGATTGCAATCTTTTTTCGGGATTTTCAATAAGTTCATTTAAAACAGAATGAAACGTTTTTTGGTTTGAAACCGAAAACATGCCTCCGTTATTAATCATGGCTTTGGCCTCAGGGAATTTATTATGATTTGGTCCAATAATAATAGGAATACCAAACACAGCAGGTTCTAAAGTATTGTGTAGGCCTGTATGCCCTATGGCACCACCAACATAAGCAATATCGGCATAGCTATAAATTTTTGAAAGCATCCCAATGGTATCAATTATAAAAACTTGAAAATCTACAAGTTGTTTGGTGTCTTTTTCGGAAAACAAAACACTAGGACTAATGAGCTTATCGCGAAAACTTTTTATTTGAGCTTGTTTAATATTATGGGGAGCAATAATAAATTTCACATCTTTTGAAGCTTCAGAATTAATAAAATCAATAAATAATGCCTCACCTTCTGGCCAGGTGCTACCAGCTACAACACAGAGCTTGTTGTTTTTAAAGGTGTCAATAAAATCTAGGCTGTTATTGAGTTTTAACTGACTGTAAACACGGTCAAAACGGGTGTCGCCAGAAACAGTAACGTGATTGTAATTTATAGAATGGAGCAAGTCTTTTGAAACATTATTTTGAGTAAAAATATGATTAAAAGAAAACAATGCCTCTCTTAAGGGCTTTCCATAGAACTTAAAATAGGACTGGTCTTTTCTAAATGCTGCAGAAATTAATAGGGCGTGTAAGTGTCTTCGTTTTACTTCATTTAAAAAATTAGGCCAAATATCATACTTAACAAAAATGGTGAGTTCTGGATTTACAATATCTAAAAAACGTTTGGCATTTAGTTTTGTGTCTAAAGGCAAATAAATGACAATATCGGCAATTGGTGTGTTTTTACGAATATCATATCCAGAAGGTGAAAAAAAGCTGAGTACAATTTTATGTTTGGAATAATGGGCTCTAAGTTTTTTAAAAACAGGAAGTCCTTGTTCATATTCCCCTAAAGAAGCACAATGAAACCATAGGGTTTTATCGTCTTTTTCAAGCTTGTTTTCTAAAACCCGAAACGTGTTTTTTCGACCAACAACCCCGCTTTTAATTTTTTTATTAAATAGCGCTGCACATTTTAGGACAACAAGTGTTAGATAAATTCCTATGTTATAAATAAAACGCAATATTCTTTCTTTATGGCTAAAATACATTTCTTTGAAGTAAATTCATTGGTTAACGTTTATGATTTTTGTAATTTTGTTACTTGTTAACCCATAAAGGGTGTTCCTTAAAATTGGTCGTTGCTGTTTTCTCAAAACAGAACAGGCTATAATTTTTTTTAGATGAAGAAAATTCAAATGGTAGACCTTAAAGGTCAATATAATGCTATTAAAAATGTCGTTAACCCTTCTATCCAAGAAGTCATTGAAACCACCGCATTTATAAACGGTCCTAAAGTTCATGATTTTCAAAAGCATTTAGAGCAATATTTAGGTGTTAAGCATGTTATTCCATGTGCCAATGGAACTGATGCTTTACAGATTGCTATGATGGGCTTAGGTTTAAAACCCGGCGATGAGGTCATTACAGCAGATTTTACATTTGCTGCCACTGTTGAGGTGATTGCGTTATTGCAATTAACACCAGTTTTAGTAGATGTTAATGAAGATGATTTCAATATTAATATTGAAGCCATAAAAAAAGCCATTACACCTAAAACCAAAGCCATTGTACCAGTGCATTTGTTTGGACAATGTGCCAATATGGAGGCTGTTATGGCCCTTGCAAAAACACACAACCTGTTTGTTATTGAAGATAATGCACAGGCTATAGGTGCAAATTACACCTATAAAGACGGTGCAAAAGTAAAAGCAGGAACCATTGGCCATGTTGGAGCTACCTCGTTTTTTCCATCTAAAAATTTAGGGTGTTATGGTGATGGTGGTGCTATTTTTACTAATGATGACCATTTAGCTCATACTATTAGAGGTATTGTAAATCATGGGATGTACGAGCGTTATCATCATGATGTTGTTGGGGTAAATTCACGCTTAGATAGTATTCAGGCAGCTGTATTAGATGCTAAATTACCACTTTTAGATGAGTATAATAAAGCGCGACAACATGCTGCAAAAAAATATAACAAAGCCTTCAAGGCTATTAAAGGTATTACAACACCAAAAACAGTAAATGGCTGTGACGGTATATGTGAGACTTGCGATTGCCATGTATTCCATCAATATACATTACGATTAAAAGGGATAGATAGAGATGCTTTAGTAAAGCATTTAAACGAAAAAGGTATTCCTTGCGGAGTCTATTATCCCATACCACTTCACAAACAAAAAGCATATTTGGATGAGCGTTATAATGAAGCTGATTTTAAAGTCACCAATCAATTGGTACAAGATGTTATTTCATTACCAATGCATACCGAATTGGATGATGAACAAATAGAATATATAACATCAACAATTATAAAATTTATTAATGGATAAAATATTAGTTACTGGAGGCTTAGGGTTTATTGGGTCGCATACCGTAGTAGAATTGCAACAAGAAGGCTATGAGGTTGTTATAATAGATGATTTGTCAAATTCTTCAGTAAAGGTTTTAGATGGGATTACAGCAATTACTGGAAAAACGCCGATTTTTGAAAAATTAGATCTTAAAGAAAAGGGTAAAGTTGAAGTTTTTTTTAAAACCCATAACGATATAAAAGGGGTTATTCATTTTGCGGCAAGCAAAGCTGTTGGAGAAAGCGTTAAAGAGCCATTACTTTACTACGAAAATAATATTAGCACGTTGGTTTATATCCTTAAAGAACTTCAGAAATTGCCATCGGCAGGATTTATTTTTAGTTCGTCATGCACGGTTTATGGCCAAGCCGATGAATTACCAATTACTGAAAATGCTCCTGTAAAACAAGCGGAGTCACCTTACGGGAATACAAAGCAAATTGGCGAAGAAATAATCCAGGATACCTGTAAAGTAGCTCAAAATTTAAAAGCTATTGCATTGCGCTACTTTAACCCTGTTGGAGCGCATGAATCTGTTGAAATTGGTGAATTACCCATTGGCGTGCCTCAAAATTTAGTGCCGTTCATTACACAAACAGCAATTGGATTGCGTGAGCAGTTATCTGTTTTTGGTGAGGACTATCCAACACCAGATGGCACTTGTATTCGTGATTATATTCACGTGGTAGATTTGGCTAAAGCACATGTTATTGCTTTAGAGCGATTGCTTAAAAATAAAAACAAAGCCAATTATGAGACGTTTAATTTAGGGACAGGAAAAGGAAGTTCGGTATTAGAGGTTGTTAAATCCTTTGAAAAAGTATCTGGTCAAAAATTGAATTATAAAATAGTTGGTAGAAGAGCAGGCGATATTATTTCGGCTTATGCTGACACAAATAAAGCCAATAGTGAATTGGGGTGGAAAACAGAATTATCGTTAGATGATGCTATGCGTTCTGCATGGAAATGGGAGCAAAAAGTAAGAGGCAATAATTAAATATTTAATTAGAATTTAATACACAAAAAAGGCGTTAATAAAAATTAACGCCTTTTTTGATGATTTTTTTACACTGGTTATTTAACATAGGTAAAACTATTATCGTGTATTACCTTTTTACATAAATTTATATATTCATTAGGTATTAGGCTTCTTTTTAAGAAAAGTAACAAACACCAGTATGATCATACCGGTAGTAACAGATAGGTCTGCCATATTAAAAATACCCGTTCTAAAAACACCACCCAAATCTATAAAGAAGAAATCGGTAACAGAGCCATAAACTATTCTATCATAAACATTGGCAATGCCACCACCAATAATACTGGCAAATGCAAAAAGCGACCAATTGTCCAAGGTTCTGTCTTTTAAAATATGATGTAATACAAAGCCTAAAACAAGAATGGGTAGAATAAGCAGTAGAATAATTCTAAGCGTAGGGTTTAAGTCGCTACCTATACCTAAAAAAGCCCCTGTATTCTCTACATTCATCATAATAAATGCATCACCAATTAATGGAATTCTTTCACCAGGGTGAATGTCTGTTCTGCCAATTATATGGGTTCTAACCAATACTTTTGAAATTTGATCGACAGCAATAGTTAAAATAATAACCAAAAAGATGTAGATGGAGCGTTTTGATAATTTCATTTAACTATAAGTATTTTATAAAGTTGCAGAAGCGGTTTCAGAATCTCTGTTTATTTTCTTTACTAAACCTTGTAAAACTTTACCGGGGCCTACTTCGGTAAATAACGTAGCACCATCTGTTACCATTTGTTGTACTGACTGTGTCCAAAGAACAGGAGCCGTAAGTTGCGAAATTAAATTTGCTTTTATTTCAGATTCATTAATAACGGCATTAGCCGTTACATTTTGGTAAATCGGACAGTTTGGTTTGCTAAATGTTGTATTTTCAATAGCTGCAGCTAATTCTTCACGAGCAGGTTCCATTAATGGCGAATGAAATGCGCCACCAACAGGTAATACTAAGGCGCGTCGAGCACCTTCTTCTTTTAGGCTATCACAAGCTTTGTTTATAGCGTCAATCTCTCCAGAAATCACTAATTGCCCTGGGCAATTATAGTTTGCTGCAACGACAACACCCTCGGTAGTAGCACATATTTTTTCTACGATATCATCATCCAGACCTAAAACAGCTGCCATAGTACTTGGTTGTAATTCACATGCTTTTTGCATGGCCATAGCACGTTGGGATACTAATTTTAGACCATCTTCAAAATTTAATGTCCCGTTGGCCACTAAAGCTGAAAATTCTCCAAGCGAGTGTCCGGCAACCATATCTGGTTTAAAACTATCACCTAAGGTTTTAGCTAAAATTACGGAGTGTAAAAATATAGCAGGTTGTGTTACTTTGGTTTCTTTTAGGGCTTCAGCAGAGCCTTCAAACATAATATCGGTAATGTTAAAACCTAAAATATCATTAGCTTTTTCAAATAATTCTTGAGCTAAAGGTGAGTTTTCATAAAGGTCTAAACCCATTCCTGAAAATTGTGCCCCTTGTCCTGGGAAAATATATGCGTTCATAATTGGTTAATTTTTAGAGTGGCAAAAATAATAATAAAATTGTAACTATAGGCTATTAGTTGCAGCTTCGGCACAACGTTCACCATCCATAGCAGCCGAAACAATGCCGCCAGCATAACCTCCACCCTCGCCACAAGGATATAAATTTGAAATTTGAGGATGTTCTAAAGTCTCTGTTCTTGGTATAGAAACCGGTGATGAGGTTCTGGATTCGACACCCACAATATTAGCTTCTTCAGTATAATAGCCTTTCATTTTTTGTCCAAAAGCCTGAAAACCTTTTCGTAATCGGCTTCCAACTAATTTAGGTAATAAAGAATGTAAAGGCGCTGATTTTAATCCAGGTTGATAGGATGTTGGGTTTAAGTCTGATGATAGCTTTCCTTCAACAAAATCAGTTAAGCGTTGCGCAGGAGCTACTTGACTTCTCCCGCCAGCTGTGTAGGCTAATCGCTCTAAATTTTTCTGATATTCTAAGCCTTTTAATGCGCCGAATGATTCATATTTAGGTAAATCTTTATTGATATCAATTTCTACTACGATACCTGAATTAGCAAATAGATTATTTCGTTTTGAAGGCGACATACCATTTACAACCACTTCACCATTTGCTGTAGCTGCGGGTACAATAAACCCACCGGGGCACATACAAAAGGAATAGACGCCTCGGTCTTTAACTTGTTCAACCAAACTGTAAGAAGCCGCAGGAAGTAATTCATGGCGCTCACCAGAACAATGATACTGAATGGTATCTATAATATGTTGCGGATGTTCTACCCGAACACCCATAGCAAAAGATTTAGCCTCTAAAGCTATTTGTTTTTTATGAAGTAGGTAAAAGATATCACGAGCTGAATGCCCAGTGGCTAGAATGACTTTTTCAACAGGTAGGTTTTTCTTGTTTTGAAGTTGAATGGCTTGTATGCTATTATTTTTTATGGTAAAATCGATAACTCGAGCTTCAAAATGAATTTTACCACCATAATTTAAAATGGTTTCGCGTATGTTTTGTACCACTTTTGGAAGCTTGTTAGTCCCAATGTGTGGGTGTGCATCAACCAAAATTTGGTCGGTAGCACCATGAAAGACGAGGTTCTCAAAAATACGACGAACATCACCACGTTTTAAGCTTCTAGTGTATAACTTCCCATCGCTATAGGTTCCAGCACCACCTTCTCCAAAACAGTAATTGGAATCTTCATTAACAAAATGGTCTTGATTTATGGCTTTTAAATCACGTCGGCGGTCTTGTACTTTTTTGCCACGCTCTAAAATAATGGGTTTAAAGCCAAGTTCTATACAGCGTAAAGCAGCATACATACCTGCTGGACCAAAACCAATAATATGAATGGGTTTAGCTTTTGAAACGTCTTTGTAGTTGAATTTGTATTCGGAGTGTTTTGGTAATGGCTCTCGAATATAAACAGCAACTTTGTAATTTAATATGATTTTAGGTTTTCTGGCATCAATAGATTTTCTGAGGATTTTAATACCAGTTATATCTTCTCTGTCAATATCGAGTTTTAGTGCCGATTTTAAAACTAAAATACCGTCGCGTTCTTCTTCTTTGAGTGTAATACGTAATTGTATTTCTTTTACCATGCTACGCGATAAATTTTTGCTAAGATTAAATCAATCTATATTCTTTCATAAGTTAAAAATGAAAACTCATGTTTATGCTTTTCGTCTTTGGTGTGAAATGTATTTGCGATTTCTTTCCAAACTGAAGTATCAATTTTTGGAAAATAAGTGTCCGCTTCAAAGTCTTCATGAACGCGAGTCAATTCTATTTTATCGGCTAATAACAAGGCTTGTTTATAAATTTCGCCACCACCAATAATAAAAGGTTGTGGGTCGCTTTTGGCAGCATCAATAGCATCTTCTAAGCTGTTAACCACAATAACACCATCGGGTACTTTATAATCGTTTTGTCTGGTAATTACAATGTGGGTTCTGTTCGGTAGGGGTTTTGGGAAGCTTTCAAACGTTTTTCGACCCATAATGATATGGTGACCGTTTGTTAAGTTTTTAAAACGTTTTAAATCATTACTTAAATGCCAAATGAGTTTGTTGCCTTTTCCAATAGCATCGTTTTCTGCAGCAGCAACAATAATAGTCAACTCAGATTGCGTTTTTTTAGATTTTGGACTTTGTATTTTGGGATTTGCTTCTGCATAAACTTCGCTTTGCGCTATAAGGGTTTCTTCCTTAACAAAACCAGCTTTAAGTTTATCAATACGTTCTTGCTGTTTAGCAACCAATTTTTCTAACTGCTCTTTTTCCCATGTTTCACCCATGAATTTATGAGTAATAAATACATTAAATAGATGGTAGAGAAAAAAGAAAAGCCAAATAAGAATGGCAAATAAAAACCATTCTTTTCCAAACAATTTAAAATCCTTACCGATACCCAAAACCGTGTTAGCAGCTATTAAAAAGATCGCGCCTATTAAAAAGATGACAAAATGAATGTATAAACGCTTTTTTTGTTTAATGCGTTTTTGAGCATTTTCAATCAACTCTAATTGATCTTTATCTATTTGTGGTATGGGTTTCTTTTTTCCGAACATATTGATGAAATAACGACTGTAAAGTTAAAGTTTTTTAATGAAATTAAAGAGGATATCTGAACACTTAAAAATATGGACATCACGAAAACGTTTTAGTGTCAAAAGTAACTGATAATCAGGTTGAAACGGTAATTTAGCGTTGTTAATAATATAAAATTTATATTAAAATTTTGCCTACTTTAATTTTTTTTTGAACACAAATTGTCAAATTGATAATTCTTCAACAGTTAAGCGTATTAAATAGTTACGGGTTATAAATTGTTTTTAAATTTGCAATGTCAATGCGACTTAAAAAACAGAGAAAAACCTATCTAAATATTAAAATTATGGCAATTAAAAAACAATTCTTAAAAAGTAAACCAGTATGTAAAGTTACGTTTTCTTTACCTGCTAAAGAAGCAAAAAAAGTATCTGTTGTTGGCTCTTTCAATAATTGGAATGCAAAAAAAGCACAACTTAAAAAATTAAAGAATGGAACCTTTAAAGGGACTGTTGATTTAGAATCTGGTAGCTCTTACGAGTTTAAATATGTTGTTGACGGTGTTTACGTTAACGATGATGCCGCTGATGCTTACGCATGGAATGATTATGCTGGTGCAGACAATAGTGTTGTAAACGTATAATTACTGCTATATAAAAGTTTAAAAGCACCTCGTTTGAGGTGCTTTTTTTATTAGGCGGTATTAATAATTGTTTTTAATGTTCAATTCCCCATCTCTGAAGAATATTTCAAAAGGTTTAGTTCTTTTGTTATTTCCTTCAGTAATTTCAAATATAATAGGTAGTGAATAGGGAACAACAACTGGCTTTTCTTTAAGCTTTGCTGGTGCTATCATTTTCGGTAATAGAGCTATGATACGCTCAGCTTCTTTCTCAAGAGCTGGATGCGGTGCTCGAGATCTAATGTCTACTATTTTCCCTTTTGTATTTATTTTAAAAATGACATTCATTCTTTGCCTACCACTCAAACCTAACTTTTCGATAGAATGCATATTAAATTCATGACTTATAAACTGACTTATCTTTTTAGACATACAAGCTGTTTTTTCTTGGTTAGTCTTTTTCTTTTCACAGCCTGGATAAATAGCAACTTGGTCAGGTTTTTTAAATTTTTGGTTAGCTCCTTTTAGGCTGTGCTTTTTACTATCTTGAATGTAAACATAGACGGGCAATGTATAGTTTTTGTTTTCTCGTAAATTTTCAAGTGGATAAAGTGTCGAATCTCTACTAAAAGATTTAATATGTTTTAAAACTTCATTTGTGGTAAAATTGTAATCTGAAAACACACGGATATTTTCAATTGATTTATTTTCGGATGTTGAAAAGTAGGCTAGTGCGCTAATACTTTTGTAATATCCGTTAGTCTTTTTTATGTTATTTTGCTCTAATTCTGCTTTGATATCTTCTTTGTAAAGATTGAGTCTAGTTGATGGTAAGTCATCTCTAAATATAGGAACTAGTTCGTTAAAAGGATTTACGTAAAATTCGGGCGAAAAATTTAGTGTAAAAGGAAAAGGGCGTTTATTTATAGTTCCTACAGCTGGAATAAATTGAGGAAGCATTAAAATTACAGACTTAATTTGATTGTTGAAAATTTCAGAATTAGTATAAATATTGACTTTGTTTGAGTCGATTCCCCCATTGGCTTCAATAACAAAGTCCATTTTAAATTCAATAATATCATTTTCCTTAAAATAGGTTTTAATAAAATCTTTGTTAACGTTTTGTGCTATGTGTTTGTGAACACGTTGTTTTAAATCAAGCCTTTTTAAATTAACATTCATGTTTTTAGGGCTATCTTTAAATCTGGGAATTCTAAAGTTAAATTCCTCTTTTTGTGAAAAGCACAAATTGGAAATAACAAAAAGCAATAAGAATATTTTATTCATAAAATTTTATACAGCTACAATCCCTTTAATATGTGGATGCGGATTATAGTCTACCAAAGTGAAATCTTCAAAATCAAAATCGAATATATCCTTGATTTCTGGGTTTAATATCATTTTTGGTAGTGGTCTTACGTCTCTTGACAATTGCAATTCTAATTGTTCATAATGATTGCTGTAAATATGAGCATCGCCAAACGTATGGATAAACTCCCCAGCTTCATAGCCACAAACCTGAGCCATCATCATGGTGAATAGGGCATAGGATGCAATATTAAAAGGAACACCTAAAAATATATCTGCACTTCGTTGATACAATTGGCAAGATAACTTTCCATTAGCGACATAAAATTGAAAAAAGGCATGACATGGCGGTAAAGCTGCTTTGCCGTTAGCTACATTTTCGCTAAATGATTTTGAAGTATCTGGTAACACCGAAGGGTTCCAAGCAGAAACCAACATACGGCGACTATTGGGGTTGTTTTTTAGCGCATGTATAACCTCTTTAATTTGGTCAATGTCATCATTGTTCCAGTTGCGCCATTGGTGGCCGTAAACGGGGCCTAAATCGCCATTGTCGTCCGCCCATTCATTCCAAATACGCACGCCGTTTTCGGTAAGGTATTTTGTGTTGGTGTCACCTTTTAAAAACCAAAGCAGCTCATAGACAATAGATTTTAAGTGCAGTTTTTTTGTGGTAACCATTGGGAAACCTTCACTTAAATCAAATCGCATTTGGTGCCCAAAAACACTTTTTGTACCTGTACCTGTACGGTCTCCTTTTTCGTTGCCGTTCTCTAAAACGTGTTTTACTAAGTCGTGATATTGTTTCATAAACTTTCCCGCAAAAGGGAGAATCTCTTTAAATTGAACTTAAATTTTCTTGGTTTAAAAATAAAGAAAAGCATCAAGTTTTAATACCAGATGTTTTAATATATATTATAAAGTTATTAACTATACAAAATGAGATTCCTGCAAAAGCAAGTATTCGATTATCCAATAATCATTCCCGCAATAGTTGCTGAAATTAATGAAGCAATGGTGCCGCCTATGAGGGCTTTCATTCCAAATTTGGATAGGGTTTTGCGTTGTCCTGGAGCTAATGATCCTATGCCGCCAATTTGTATGCCTATGGATGCAAAATTTGCAAAACCACAAAGCATATAAGTAGCCATAATTATTGATTTTTCGTAGCTAAGATGTATTGTACTGGCAACATTTTTTAAATCTCTTAATTGGATATAACCTATAAATTCGCTTGCGGCTAATTTGATACCTAAAAGTTGACCCATAAGCGCCATATCCTCTTTAGCAACACCAATAAGCCACATGAGTGGTGCAAAAGCATAACCTAAAATAAGTTCAAGTGATAAACTGTCATAAGCCGTATTAGTTGCTATCCATTTATTTATAGACGATACATCGCCAATCCATCCTAAAATGCCATTAAACATAGCAATGAACGCTACAAATACTAAAAGCATAGCGCCAACATTAACGGCTAGTTTTAAGCCTTCAGTAGTTCCGTTAGCAATAGCGTCTAAAAAATTAGACCCTATTTTTTCTTGTGAAACGGATACATCGGTATTAACATTTTCAGTCTGCGGATACAATATTTTTGAAATAACTATAGCGCCAGGAGCTGCCATAACCGATGCTGCTAAAAGGTGTTTGGCATAAAACAATCTTAAAACGGGGTCATCACCTCCCAAAAATCCAATATACGCAGCTAATACAGCACCTGCAACAGTTGCCATGCCTCCAATCATGACCAAAAGCATTTCTGATTTGTTCATTTTTTCTAAATAGGCTTTTATTAAAAGTGGTGCTTCTGTTTGACCTAAAAAGATATTTCCGGCTACACTTAAACTTTCTGCTCCCGATATTTTTAAAGCTTTTGACAGTAACCATGCCATAGCTTTTACTACTTTTTGGATGATGCCCAAATAGAATAAAACCGATGTTAAAGCTGAAAAGAATATAATGGTTGGTAAGACCTGAAATGCAAAAATGAATCCGAAAGTATCCATATCTACGACCAAACCTTCAAATAAAAACTTGCTTCCTGCTCTTGTAAAATCTAAAACGCTTACAAAAAGCCCACCAATAAATTCAAAAATGGTTTTAATAAATTCAACTTTTAGAACACCAATGGCTATAAGTAATTGAAAGGCTAATCCAATACCCACAATTTTCCAATCAATGGCTCTTCTGTTACTACTAAAAAGAAAAGCGACTACAATTAAAGTCACCATTCCTAGAACACCACGCCATAAGCTACTTATAGAGAACCCTTGACTTGGTATTATAGTATCTTTTGGTTTGTTTAAAGCGGATGTTTTGGTGGTGTTTGAAGTGTCCGTTTCAGAAAAATTAATGGTCGTTGAGTCTACCAATATGGTTTCTGTTTCCGAAACGGTTTCAATATTTTCAAGCTGTTCTGTTTTGTCTGAATTTTGTGCTATGCTTGTTGAAGTAAAAAATAAAAATAGAGCAACAATAGACAAAAACAACTTTCTCATAATTTAATTATTGGTATTATTCTCGTTTTGAGATTTCATCACGAATATGTGCTGCTTTTTCGTAATCTTCATTAGTAACGGCTTCTTCTAACAACGTTTGGAGTTCTTCTAACGTTTTTCCTTTAAAATTTTCGCGAGGTTCGCTTACTTCTAATTCATTGGCTACTAACTCATCCATTAAAATACTATCTTGATTTTCTTCATCTTCGTCTTCTTTTTTAGGACTTACTTTTAAGTAAATACCAGCTTTATCAAGAATATTTTTATAAGTAAATATTGGCGCTTGAAAACGAAGGGCCAATGCTATGGCATCACTTGTTCTGGCGTCAATAATTTCTTCGATTTTATCGCGTTCGCAAATTAAACTTGAATAGAAAACACCATCAACAAGTTTGTGAATAATAACTTGTTTGACAACAATATCAAATCGATCTGCAAAATTTTTAAATAAATCGTGTGTTAATGGTCTTGGTGGACTAATTTCCTTTTCTAAAGCAATGGCAATAGACTGAGCTTCAAAAGCACCAATAACAATAGGAAGTTTACGATCGCCATCTACTTCATTCAAAATTAATGCATAAGCACCGTTTTGGGTTTGGCTATAGGATATCCCTTTTATATTTAATCTTACTAAACTCATAATTTATAAAAAACGCAAAGAACTGTTTAAATTAGAACTTTACCAAACTGTTTTAAACAGATTTAAGCATAAAATGCTAATTTAAGCAGTTCTAAACTACTATACAATTTATAAAAATTTATTTATTGTTGCCCTTTAAATGTTCTTAATTTTTCAATGAGTTCTGGAACGACTTGAAAAGCATCGCCAACAACACCGTAATCGGCAGCTTTAAAGAAGGGTGCTTCTGGGTCTGTATTAATAACAACTTTTACCTTTGAGGCATTAATACCTGCTAAATGTTGAATGGCTCCTGAAATTCCTATGGCAATATATAAGTTTGAAGCTACAGGCTTACCAGTTTGCCCTACGTGTTCACTATGAGGTCTCCAGCCCAAATCGGAAACGGGTTTGGAGCAAGCGGTGGCTGCACCTAAAACATCAGCAAGTTCTTCAACCATGCCCCAGTTTTCTGGGCCTTTTAAACCACGACCTGCAGAAACTACGATTTCGGCATCAGCAATGGTGACTTTATCTGTTGCTTTATCCACAGATGCTAAAGTAACGCCCAATTCTGGAATGGTAGGTGTGAATTCTTCAGCGGAAGCGTTACCTGTATTTTCAACCAATCCGAAAGCATTATTGGAAACACCAATAATTTTTACATCGGTATTTATTTGAATCGTTTCAAAAGCCTTATTGGTAAATGCGGTACGTTTTACTGTAAACGGACTCGTATTTGAGGGGGCTTCTACCACATTAGATGCATAACCAGCATTTAAGCCAACTGCTAAAAGCGGGGCTAAATATTTACTGTCTGCACTTGAGCTCACTACAACAACTTTAGCGCCTTCTTGTTCTGCAGCTTGTTTAATACTTGCTGCATAAGCGTCTGCATTAAAAGCATCTAATTGTGCATTTTTTACACTTAGAACTTTATTAACACCGTAGTTTCCTAAAGCGGATACATCATTTGCGTTAATAGCAATAGCGGTAACGGTTGTTCCTAATTGATTTGCAACTGCTTTGGCATATGAAGCAACTTCTAAAGCTGTTTTTTTAAATAATCCTTGTTCTGATTCTGTATATACTAAAACTGACATAATATTTTTCAAAAATATAAATCCCAAAATATAAATTCCAAATATCAAAATGTTGGAATCTAGTATTTGAAATTTGGTTATTAAATCACCTTGGCTTCATTATGAAGTAGGTTTACCAATTCGTCTAAATTATCTGGAGATACTAAAGTAACCGCACCTTTAGGAGCAGGTTTTTCAAATGAAACCGATGTGGTTTCAGCATTAGTATCTATAGGCTCAACAACCGTTAAAGGTTTTTTACGAGCCATCATAATACCTCTCATATTAGGAATACGTAAATCACTTTCTTCAACCAATCCTTTTTGCCCGCCAATAATTAATGGTAATGCTGTAGAAACAGTTTCTTTACCGCCATCAATTTCTCTTACGGCTGTAGCTTTAGTACCATCAATTTCAAGGCCAATACAGTTATTTACAAAGTTAGCATGGGTTAGGCCGGCAATCATACCCGGAACCATACCGCCATTGTAGTCAATAGATTCACGACCAGCAATAACCAAATCATACCCGCCATCATTAATAACGTTGGCAAGTTGTTTGGCTACCGAAAAACCATCAGTAGCAGGGGTATTCACACGAATAGCGGCATCTGCACCAATAGCCAAGGCTTTACGCATTGTAGGTTCGGTTTCTGTACCACCAACATTTACTACGGTAACTTGGGCGCCTTCTTTTTCTTTAAACCACATGGCACGGGTTAACCCAAATTCGTCATTTGGATTTATAACAAACTGCACGCCATTAGTATCAAATTTAGTGTTATCATCACTAAAATTAATCTTCGAAGTTGTGTCTGGCACATGACTTATACATACTAATATTTTCATTTTTTTATATATTAAAATGTCTTAATTTTTTCAAGCAACGAAGTTAATTATTTTATTCTATATATTTACTATGCGTGCATAGTAAATTTTAAAAAATCTTGTAAAAAGGTATCTCATTTATTGTTATTTTTGCAATTCGAATTAAAATATATTTAATGAAGACAATTCAATTTAGAGAAGCTATTTGCGAAGCGATGAGCGAAGAAATGCGCAGAGATGAAAGCGTTTATTTAATGGGTGAGGAAGTAGCAGAGTATAACGGTGCTTATAAAGCATCAAAAGGCATGTTAGATGAATTTGGTGAAAAGCGTGTTATTGATACACCTATTGCAGAACTAGGTTTTGCTGGAGTAGCTATTGGTTCTACCATGACTGGTAATAGACCTATTGTGGAATATATGACCTTTAATTTCTCATTAGTTGGAATTGATCAAATTATAAATAATGCTGCAAAAATCAGACAAATGTCTGGCGGGCAGTTTAAGTGTCCAATTGTATTTCGTGGCCCTACAGGTTCTGCAGGTCAATTAGGAGCAACACACTCCCAAGCTTTTGAAAATTGGTTTGCTAATACACCTGGTTTAAAAGTGGTTGTGCCATCAAATCCATATGATGCTAAAGGCTTGTTAAAAGCATCCATTCGTGATGATGACCCGGTTATCTTTATGGAAAGTGAGCAAATGTATGGCGATAAAGGCGAAGTGCCAGAAGGCGAATATATTATTCCATTAGGCGTAGCAGAAACCAAAAGAGAAGGTACCGATGTAACCATTATATCGTTCGGTAAAATAATAAAAGAAGCTTATAAAGCTGCAGACGAATTAGAACAGGAAGGTATTTCTTGTGAAATTATCGATTTACGTACTGTTCGTCCTTTAGATAGAAAAGCTATTTTAGAATCGGTTAAAAAAACTAACAGATTAGTAGTTTTAGAAGAAGCCTGGCCTTTTGGAAATGTGGCTACTGAAATTACTTATTTGGTACAATCTGAAGCATTTGATTATTTAGATGCGCCAGTTGTAAAAATAAATACAGCAGATACGCCTGCACCATACTCTCCAGTTTTATTAGAAGAATGGTTGCCAAATAAGGACGAGGTTATTAAAGCTGTAAAAAAAGTGTTGTACAAATAAATTAATATTTTTTACGTTATATAGACTTCATTAGCGATTGTTGATGAAGTTTTTTTGTGTTATGAATATAAGATTACTTATTGCCCTTTTCTTTCTCGGAATTTTTTCCATAGTCGCACAAACTAAAGTTAGTGGTTATGTGTTTGATGAATTTAATGAACCTGTATCGTTTGCAACCATAATATTTAAAGGATCTACACAAGGGACCATTACTAACGAAAACGGAAAATTTTATTTAGAATCTCCTGAAACCTGGGAGGCTTTAAATGTGTCTTTTATTGGGTATGAAACGTTAAATATACCACTCGATAAAAAAGTAAACTATAACCTAAAATTCATACTTAAAGAGGAAGCAGCAGCATTAGATGCTGTGGTTATTATTTCAGGAAAACAATCGAAAAAGAATAATCCAGCTATAGACTTACTCAGAAAAATCTGGGCCAATAAACGGAGCAATGGTTTAAAACAGTTTAAGCAATACGAATACGATAAATATGAAAAAGTAGAATTCGACCTCAATACCATTGATAGTGCACTTATAAAAAGTAAGCTTTTTAGAGGTATGGAATTTGTGTTTAATGAAGTTGATACCTCAAGAGTAACGGGTAAAACCTATTTGCCGATGTTTATTAATGAAGCCGTTTCAAAGGTTTATGGTGATAATGTTGTCAATAAAAACAAAGAAGTTTTAAAAGGAAATAAAAACTCAGGGTTTAGTGATAATCAAACCATTATCGATTTTGTAGATGATTTGTATTCCGATTTTAATGTTTATGATAACTATTTAAAGTTCTTCGATAAAAGCTTTGTAAGTCCCTTGTCAAAAACAGGAATTAATACTTATAATTATGTATTGTCCGATAGTGCGTTTATAGATAATAAGTGGTGTTACAATGTTATTTATTATCCAAGACGAAAAAATGAACTGACTTTTAAAGGTGATTTTTGGGTAGCTGATACCACCTATGCGATTAAGGAAATTAATCTTCAAGCTTCAAAAAGTGCCAATATAAACTGGGTAAAAGAAATTTACATAGAGCAAGAGTTTGATGTGTTAAACGATTCATTATTTCTTGTAAAACGAGACTATATGATGTCCGATTTTGCGTTTAGTAAAAAGGAAAAATCTAGAGGTGTTTATGGTAAACGAACCACCTTGTACAATAATTATGAATTCGATATAGAAAAAGACAAAAAATTCTATGAAGCCGAAGTTTATAATTATGATAAGGATGTTTATGATAGAGATGATGCCTTTTGGAATGACAACCGATTAGAAGCTCTAAATAAAGATGAACTAGGGGTTTATAAGATGTTGGATACTTTAAAAACGGTAAAGAAGTTTAAGCGTTTGTATAATATAGGAAGTATTTTATCATCGGGTTATATTGAGTTTAACACTTTACCTTTGGATTATGGTCCTATTTTTTCAACCTTTGGGTTTAATGAAGTAGAAGGTTTGCGCTTACGTGCCGGCGGTCGAACCTATTTTGGTAGGAATGACCTATGGCGATTGGAAGGGTTTTTGGCTTATGGTTTTAGAGATGATAAGTTTAAATATGGTATTTCAGCTAAATGGTTACTAGATAAAAAGAGTCGTTTAATTATTTCTGGTGGCAATAGGCGGGATGTTGAGCAAATAGGCGCCAGTTTAACCAATTCTACAGATGTTTTAGGACGAAGTTTAGCATCCTCTTCTGTGGTTGGTACCAGTGCAAATGATAAGTTGACGTCTATAAACTTAACCAGTTTAGCTATTCAGGCTGAACCTTTACGAAATGTTATTTTAAGATTGGGTGGAAACTACCGTACTTTGGAATCGGCATCGCCAACCTTTAGTCTGGATTATGTCGATGATGATTCGCCAACGGGACTTTCGTCGGAAATTAAACAGTTTGAATCGACATTGTCATTGTCCTATTTTCCAAAGCGAAAAATGACCGGTTTTGGTGTGGAACGTCGAACGGCAAATGATGATTTCGCGCGTCTTTTTGCACAAGTGACTCGCGGTGATAAAGGTGTGTTTGATAGCGATTTCGATTACACCAAAGTTCAGTTTTCATACATACAGCCTTGGCAGATGGGTGGTTTTGGAAGATTAACCACTAGTATTGAAGCTGGTAAAACCTTTGGCGAGGTGCCCTTGGGTTTATTGAGTGTTATTCCAGGAAACCAATCCTACTTTTCAATTTATAATACCTTCTCACAATTGGATTTTTACGAGTTTGTATCTGATACGTACACCTCTTTCCATTTTGAACATAATTTTAACGGACGTCTATTTTCAAGAATTCCTTTCTTACGAAAACTTAATCTTCGTGAAATTGTAAGCATAAGAGGTGTTTGGGGCGACATTTCAGATGAAAACTTAAGACTTAACGATACGGGTTTACAAAATGCTATTCCTTTGGTAGCGCCATCAAAGGATCCTTATTATGAATACAGCTTTGGTGTTGGTAATATATTTAAAGTGTTTCGATTAGACTTTAATTTTAGAGGGAATTATAAAGATGAGGTCATGTATCCTGATGCCAGAAAATTTGGGATTACAGGAAGTTTTGGGTTTTATTTTTAGGTTTTTTTGGGATGGTTTGTTTAACGACTTGATATGAAATCGTTTTAATGTTTTGTGTCTAATGCTAAACAAATTTAGTTACTTTTCTTATAAAATTAATTATTGAAAAAACAAAAGCTTCTTAAATAGAAGCTTTTGAGTTAGTATATCTGTTTTTTAGAACCTTTTGCAACGATTGCTGGTGTTGCCAATAGTTATTAGATTTTAACTGGACTCCAAATTCCTGTTTTAGCAGTTTCTTCTGCATATTCTAAGAATGTTTTTGCTTTTCTACCTAAAACTTGCTCAATATCATTAACAACCTGTTGATTTTTTGGATTAGTTAAAACATGGCTAAATAAATACTCGATTAACCAAACAACGTCATTAGGTATTTGCATTTTTTTCATACCATCGATATACTGTTCCAATGTGATGTCGTAAAAGTTTAAATGTCTTTTACTGGTCTTTGAAATGATATTAATGATATCCTTAAAAGTAATTAATTCTGGACCTGTTACTTCAATGATTTTTCCATTATAAGAATCATCCAGTAAAACAGTGGCAGCAACTTCGGCAATATCATTGGCATCTACAAACGGAATTAAGACATCAGACATTGGTAGTGCTACTTCACCCGATAGAATCGGCTCTAAAAAGAAACTTTCACTCCAATTTTGGTTAAACCAAGATGCTCTAACTATCGTGTAATCGATACCAGAATCCATGACAATTTTTTCGCAAGCTTCCGCTTCGGTTTCACCTTTTCCAGAAAGCAAAACCATTTTTTTTACTTCTAATTCTTTAGCCAAATAAGTTAAACTCTGTATGGCTTCTTTGGCTCCAGGAACTGCCAAGTCTGGATAATAAGTAACATACATTTTTTCGATGCCGTTTAAAGCATTTACCCAAGTGTCTTTATTGTCCCAATCAAAGCCTGGTGATGCGTTTCTTGAACCAATTCTAGGTTCAATTCCTTTGTTTTGTAATTGTTCTACTACTCGGCGACCTGTCTTTCCTGTTCCGCCGATGACTAAAATGTTAGAGTTCATAATTTGATTTTTATTATTTGATTAATACTTCACTTCAGAAACCTGAAGCATTTTTGTTTATTCTTAATTGATGTTTATTATTTTCTATTTTCCCGAATTGATTTATAGATTCTTATTTCGAATAAATCAGTCCAACTAATAAGAATGAAAACGATGTAAACGATGCAATTGTTCGCTGAATGTGCCAGCGATTCCATGGTTGCTCAAATTTTGTTCGCAAATCTTTAAGCTCAAATGCAGAGAGGTTTTCTAATACTGTTTTATCTAGCATCTCATTGAGCGGTACATTTTTAAAAACAGTTATAATGCCTATGCCTACGAAGTATAAAATAGCTGCTATGAAAAATAACATCAATGTTGTAGGATGTGCATGACGATGTAAAATAGTATTAATGAATAAGAGTATCACAGGACCAAAAAACACCGTAAGAAAACTACCATTGAGAATAGTACGATTCATAGCCTGAAAGGATTGTAAGAAGCCTAAGTCATCTAATCTACCAATACCAGGTGTAATGGCATTGGACCATGTAAAACATAATCCAGCGGTGATACCTGTAAATAGTATACTTAGCATTAATACGATGAGTCTTATTTTAATTTCCATGTTTGATTGTTTTTAAATTATGACACAAATCTAAAGTTGCTTTGTGTGAATCACTTATTCCAAAAGAATTATGATTTGTTCGAAAAGTTGAACTTTTTGAGTTAATTCTTCCTTTAAATCAGCATTTGAAATACCATTCTCTGTGAAATTGTCAAAGAAACTGGGCAAGAAAAAATCTGCTACCACATTAGCGCCTAAAAAAGGAAAATAGTTAACGGCAGCCTGTAATACATTAGCTCCACCGCGACCACCAGGTGAGGTAGCCATTAAGAGCATGGGCTTATCTCGCCATACTTTTATATTAGCGCGAGACAACCAGTCTAAAATGTTTTTAAATACTGCGGTGTAAGTTCCATTGTGTTCTGCTAATGCGATTATAAATCCATCAGCTTTATCAAATAATTTATTAAGCCTTTTAATGGCTGTCGGTATGCCATTTTCATCTTCGAAATCAACACCATAAATAGGCAGCACATAATCGTTTAAGTCAATCGGAAAAAGTTCTGCATGTTCTAGTGAACCAGATGTATAGGATAGCAATTGTTTGTTGATAGATTTTTGACTATTACTTCCTGCTATTGTGATTATTTTTTTCATTTTTCTATTTTTTTGAGATTAAACCATCTATAGACCATTTCCCACTTCCATTAATTACGATACTTAAAGCAATACCGATAACTAAAAGTGAATATTCATAACCTTCACCTGCTTGATTTCCAAACCAGTTCATAAAAAAGCCGTGTTCTAGCTGTGTTGTAATAATAATGCCAGTAAACATGCTAACAAGTGCTATTGCCCAAAATCTAGCGAAGAACCCTAAAACCAATGAAATAGAGCCGAAAAACTCAATCATTATCACTGAGAAAGCGACGATGCTAGGCAAATCCATTTGGGTGGTTAATGATTCTATGGTTGCGGAATAGCCATATCCACCAAAGAGTCCTAATAATTTTTGTGCGCCATGAGGAAATAGTACTAATCCAAGCGTCCAGCGTGCGATACTTAATCCAATGATTGGATTTGTCTTTAAAAGTTGGTTTACTAAATTTTTCATAATGTTTAAGATTTAAAATTGATTATATAGTTATTCGATAATAAAATCCGAAGGATGTTTTTTCTATAGGCTTTAATCCGTATTGGTCAATATCAAAACCAATACCTACCTGATGGTTATAAAAGGACACACCAAACCTCAACTGCTGATAACTTCTTGAATGCATATTAAACTCATCCCAAATGGTTAAGAACTGACCGTTTAACCAGAGTGATAGATTGTTATTTAGAGGTTTGTTATATTGAATTTGCACAAATACTTCAGCATAACTAGTATCAGTTTGTTCTGAGTGCGCAGCTGTTGGTATCAATACTAATACTAGGCGTGAACTTTTCAATGTGTACTTTGCTGATAGCCGTTCAGAATAGCCTGCAAAGCTGTTATAGTATGTGGAAGGTCCTAGAGCAATATTTTTGGTAATATTCCAAAACAATGTTGGTTGTAGACCAACCTCATCATATTTTTGATTTTCTTTTTTAAACTTTTGAAAGAAAGCCAGCGTATTTAGACTAAGCGTCTGACTTTTGTTAATAGGATAGCTTGAGAATAATGTAAAATCTGTTTTATCAAATCCTGAAAACAGTTCTACTTGAGTAATTTGAGCTTGCAAAGAATGTGAAGACCCAATGATTAAAAGAAAAGTGATAATTGTGATTTTTTTCATGCTTCAAAATTCCGATAGGAACACATGAAAAAAAATGAACTAGTTTAAGACTTTTTGCTTTCGGTTGACTTTTGTAATAATCTTACTCATAAATTCTGGTGTAATGCCAATATAACCTGCTAAGTCTTTTTGAGTAACTCTATTAACAACATTTGGGTATTTCTTTTTGAACTCTATATATCTTTCCTCTGCGGTTAATGAAATACCGTGATTTGAACGTCTTATATAACTAATTAATGACCTTTGATATAGAATACGATAAAACCTTTCAAATTTTGGGATCTCTTGAAAAAGCAATTCATAATTAGTCCGCGAAATACCTAATAACTCAGAATCCTCTGTAGCTGTAATGAAATATCGTGTAGATTCTTTAGTCATAAAACTTGCAATATCACCTGTCCAATAATCTTCTACGGCAAACATAGATATATGAGGTGCGCCGTCTTCATTTATGGTGTAAACTTTTAAGCATCCTTTTGTAACAAAATATTCATACTTAGTAACATCACCTGCCTGCATCAAAAATGCTTTTTTTTTGACTTTTATTTCTGTAAGTAATGAGAGGTATTTTTGCTTTTCTAACTCAGTTAAATCAATAAACCTCGCTATATTATTAAGTATTAATGTATATGATTCTTTGTAGTTCAATTCAGGCTTATTTTTGATTTAGTTGCCTTTTTTTAGACATTTTATATAATTATTGTTAACGACTTATTATAAAATTATTTTAATGCTTTATATTTAATGTTAAACAAATTTAGCTAATTTTTCTGACAAATTCAAGTATTGAAAAAACAAAAAAAGATGGCCCTAAAAAGGGAGCCTTTTCAAGATTTATAAAATTATAATTGTCTATTCAAAAACAACATCATCAAAATAAATTTGATGCTCGACACGATTACCACTCGAAAAAATAACCAAACCAGAACGGATACAGCTAAGGTCTAAATTTTTAGTTTTAATGGTATATTTTTTCCACTTTGTGGTTAGTTTAACCTCTATAGTTTTTTTTGCGGAATCTGGATATGGTTTATCCTTACCAATTAAGCCAAAACCTATTTTAGCAGTTACGTTTCTATTACTTGCTTTGGCCCAAAAACTAAATGTAGTGGCTTCAGAAATGTCATAACCACCAAGAATATCGCCCCAATCATTTGCAGGGTCAACAAGACCAAGGCCATACCAATCGTAAACTTGGTTATAACTAATCTTTAAAGAGGCTGAACCCGAATACACATCATTTTTGCTATGGGTATCTACGCTAATAGCTTTGTAGTTTCCCATATAGGCCGATGGAAAGTATGGTAAATCATCACCATCCTTATACACATAAAAAGGTAAACGGGCTTTAGGAACTAAATAGGTTCTGTTTTTGGCATCTTTGTCACTTGCTACAACAGATGTGGATGCAATACCTACATTGTTATAAGTGTCTTTAACGTTTACATATATTTTTATGGGGCCATCTTCCTTTGGTACTTGAATTAAATAACCTCCATTACCTGTAGCTCTATAATTAAGGGGATTGATTTGGTCGCGTCGTTTTCGACTACCAGTACGTTGGTTGTAATAGAAACTGACATCTAAATTTTCATTTTCAATATCTGATATTTTTAAAATAGCTGGGATCCATAATCCGCTATCGTAATTAGAATTGGCAAACTCAAAAGTTTCAATTATAGGGATGTTGTTAATGGGTTTAAGCCCTGTATAAGCTTCTCTAATAGCCCAATATTGCGGACGGTACATGGTTTTGTGATGGGTAAATAACCACGGAGAAATAAAAGCATTGCCACTTGCATAATGAAACACATACACGCCTAAACATGCTGGTTTGTTTTTAATCCAGTCATGATACCCGGTTGCAATAGCGTCATATTTTTGTTGATCTGTTGGTTCTACTTTAATCTCGTTTTTTGTCTGTTTGATATCCCATTCGCCAGTTATACCAAATTCAGTAATAACATAAGGTTTGTCAATGCCTCTTTTTTCTATTTCTGAAGCTAAAACACCAGCACCAGGACCATAGCTGTTTAAACCATAAATATCAATGGACGGTACTAATTTTTCCCACCACTCTAATCCAAAAGTCCAAGCTTCTACCGAAGTAATGGGATGATCAGGGTCTAAGGTTTTAATCTTACTGCAAATTTTTTCTAAAAGTATAGAGTAGGCTTCTTTTTCTTCATCCGTAGTCATATTTAGGTAAACCTCATTGCCAATACCCCATGTCAGTACAGCAGGATGGTCTTTGTACTTTTCTACGGTTTCTATGGCACCATTATACATGACTTCCATGCCTTTTTTATCTTCCAGATAATTAAAACTATCATCATCTTCCATGCCTGGGCGTCCATGTCGCATCCAAATACCTACCATAACTTTTATACCATGAGCCTGGGCTGCATCAAGGAGTTTTAATGTGTTCTTTCCTGTTGCCCACGTTCTTATGGTGTTTACACCTAAAAAATTTAAATCTTTAAAATAACGGTCATAATGTTCCACATGTTTATCGTATCCAAATGTCGCACCTTTGACTTCAAATGGTTTACCGTCGACCATTAATGTCCAAACATTATCAATTTTCTTAATAGTGGTTTGGGCTTTTACATTGAAATTTAAAAGCAAAGTGAGAAAAAAGGCAAATGTAAAATGGATAAAGGACCTGTTCATTATTATAGAAAATGGTTTATTACTATAATAATATGAAAATTAAATTACATTAAAAAAAAGACTGCCCCTATATAAGGCAGTCTTTTCAATATTTATTTAAGGTTGTAGCTTAAATTTACAACCCAAAAGCTTCTTTTACTTTATCAACATAGTCTAATTTCTCCCAAGTAAATAATTCAACATCTAGGGTTTTGGTTTCGCCATTAGGTTGCGAAAATGTTTTAGTTACTGTTTTGCTATTACGTCCCATATGGCCATAAGCAGCCGTTTCGCTATACATGGGCGAACGTAATTTTAAGCGATCTTCAATAGCGAATGGGCGCATATCAAAAAGCTGAGATACTTTTTTAGCAATTTCGCCATCTGTCATATTAAACGAACAGGTGCCGTAAGTGTCCACAAAAATTCCCATAGGCTCAACCACACCAATAGCATAACTGACTTGTACTAAAATTTCATCAGCAACACCAGCAGCGACTAAATTTTTAGCAATATGACGTGTGGCGTAAGCAGCACTTCTATCAACTTTACTAGGGTCTTTTCCCGAAAAAGCACCACCACCATGGGCACCTTTACCTCCGTAAGTATCCACAATAATTTTACGTCCGGTCAATCCCGTGTCTCCATGAGGTCCACCAATAACAAACTTTCCGGTTGGATTTATATGATATGTAATATCTGAGTTAAATAGTTTTTGGATGGCTTCAGGAAGCTTTGCAACCACACGTGGAATTAAAATATCAACAATATCTTTTCTGATTTTTGCAAGCATGGTATCATCATCGGCAAAATCATCATGTTGGGTTGATACCACAATGGCATCAATGCGTTGTGGAATATTATCATCACTATATTCGATAGTTACCTGACTTTTAGAATCCGGTCTTAAATAAGTGATATCTTGGTTTTCGCGACGTAATTCAGCAAGTTCCTTTAAAATTCTATGCGATAAATCTAAAGCCAAAGGCATAAAATTTTCAGTTTCGTTAGTGGCATAACCAAACATCATACCTTGGTCGCCAGCACCCTGTTGTTCTTTAGTTCCTCGGTCAACTCCTTGGTTGATGTCTTCAGACTGTTCGTGTATAGCAGACAGTACACCACATGAATTGCCGTCAAACATATATTCGCCTTTAGTGTAGCCAATTTTGTTTATAGTGTCTCTAGCAATTTTTTGTACATCTAAATATGTTTTGGATTTTACCTCGCCAGCAAGTACAACTTGACCTGTGGTAACCAAAGTTTCGCAGGCGACTTTAGATTCTGTATCAAAAGCCAAAAAGTTATCAATTAAAGCATCGCTAATTTGGTCAGCGACCTTGTCTGGATGTCCTTCAGAAACACTTTCTGAAGTGAATAAATAAGCCATATTTTATATTTTATGGTAAGATTTGACGATAACGTCGAAGGAAGTTTACACTGCCTTTAGCATTTTTTAAATTCTGAATGTGTTTCAGGAACTTTCGATTCAAAAAACAATTCAGAAGAGGTTGCAATCAGTCAAATCTTTCCTCTATTATTTGTGATGGCAAAAGTAAAAAAATAAAAGAGTATGCACATATATTTTTTCTTTTTTAATAAAAATTTTGAGTATTAAGTTTTATTAATAAATATTTGTGATAACAAAATGAAGCATCAACTATTAAATATCATTTCTATTATTGTCATTGTGAATATATCACAAGGCTAGAGAATGCTATATTTAAACTAAAAATAAATAAAAACAGCCTTCTTAAAACTGAAGGCTTTTTTTATGCATTATTTTTTCATTTTTGAACATCATAAAAAAAACAATCTAAATATCTGTAAAATAGTGGTTTATGATGTTTTTAATGGTTGTGAGTTTAACCATAAATAATAAAGAGGAAACCGTATAAAAACCTAATAAATTAATTTCGAAGCCTATTTTAAGCAAATTGAGGATTTTTTGTTAAAAATCTTAAAAAAGTAATAAAATAATCATCAATAATAAAGATAAGCGATTTTTTCTGTAATAAATATGAAAGAACTTAATAAACATAGTAAAAGATTAACACAAGATGAGTCTCAGCCAGCATCTCAAGCCATGTTATACGCTGTAGGATTGACTGATGAGGATATGAAAAAAGCCCAAGTAGGTATTGCTAGTACGGGCTATGACGGAAATCCGTGTAACATGCATTTAAATGGTTTAGCTGCCGAAGTTAAGATTGAATGCAAAATAGCTGATTTAGTTGGTTTAGGATTTAATACTATTGGTGTTAGTGATGGTATTTCAATGGGGACTTCAGGTATGAATTATTCTTTAGCCTCTAGAGATATTATTGCAGATTCTATAGAAACGGTTATGAATGCTCAAAGTTATGATGCGCTTATTTCTGTAGTTGGTTGTGATAAGAATATGCCAGGTGCTGTTATTGCTATGTTGCGTTTAAATCGCCCATCGATTATGATGTATGGAGGGACTATAGCCTCAGGGAATTATAAAGGTAGAAAGTTAAATATTGTTTCTGCTTTTGAAGCTTTAGGCCAAAAAGTGGCTGGCGAAATTGATGAGGATGAGTATAGAGATATTATAAAAAGCGCCATTCCAGGTGCCGGTGCTTGTGGTGGAATGTATACCGCAAATACTATGGCTTCAGCCATTGAATGTATGGGGTTTGCATTACCCTATAATTCATCTATTCCTGCAGAAAATCCAAATAAATTATCAGAAAGCGAAAGAACAGCTATAGCTATTAAAAACCTTTTAGAATTAGATTTAAAACCATTAGATATTATTTCTAAAAAATCTATTGAAAATGCTATTGCACTTGTAAATGCTTTAGGAGGGTCTACAAATGCGGTATTGCATTTCTTAGCTATTGCACATGCAGCAGATATTGAGTTTACATTAGAGGATTTTCAGCGTGTTAGCGACAGAACACCTTTAATAGCCGATTTGAAACCGAGTGGAAAATACTTGATGGAAGATGTTCACGGTATTGGTGGAACACCAGCAGTAATGAAATATTTATTGGATAATGGTTATTTACATGGCGATTGTTTAACAGTAACAGGGAAAACATTAGCTGAAAATTTAGAAAATGTTGAGCCACTTGTATTTGAAAAAGATAGTCAAGATGTTATTTATCCAAAAGATAAAGCTTTAAAATCTTCAGGAAATCTACAGATTTTGTATGGAAATTTAGCAACAGAAGGTGCTGTTGCAAAAATATCAGGAAATGAAGGTTTGTTGTTTGAAGGCAAAGCTGTTGTATATGATGGCGAGCAAGCTGCTAACACAGGAATTTCAAACGGTGAAGTAGAAAAAGGTGATGTTGTCGTCATTCGTTATGTAGGCCCAAAAGGTGGTCCAGGAATGCCAGAAATGTTAAAACCAACCTCATTAATCATGGGAGCCGGTTTAGGAAAATCAGTCGCATTAATTACCGATGGTCGTTTTTCTGGAGGAACACATGGCTTTGTTGTGGGACACATTACACCCGAAGCTCAAGATGGAGGCACTATAGGATTGCTAAAAACAGGCGATAAAATTAAAATTAGTGCAGAAGATAATTCCATTAACGTATTACTTTCTGATGAAGAATTAACAGAACGAAAATCGCAATGGGTTGCACCAGAGTTAAAACACAAAAAAGGCATATTATTTAAATATGCAAAATCGGTAGCATCGGCTTCAAAAGGCTGTGTAACAGATGCATAAAATTTAGGGTTTTTCATTTCTGAAATCCCATAGTATTTGGGACAGAAATCTCAAAATATTGAGAATTATGAAAACAAGAACAATTAATAAAAAATAAGACGTGGCAGAAAAAACACAACGCATAACAGGTAGCGAAGCTATAGTAAGAAGTTTGATGGCAGAAGGTGTTGATATTCTTTATGGATATCCAGGAGGAGCTATAATGCCTGTTTATGATGAATTATATAAATTTCAAGATCAAATTCATCACGTATTAACGCGCCATGAGCAAGGTGCGGCACACGCGGCTCAAGGTTATGCGCGTATTTCTGGTAAAGTAGGTGTTGCTATGGCAACTTCAGGACCAGGAGCAACTAATTTAATTACAGGAATAGCAGATGCACAAATAGATTCTACACCATTAGTGTGTATTACAGGTCAAGTGTTTTCTCATTTATTGGGAAGTGATGCATTTCAAGAAACAGATATTGTTGGTATCTCAACACCAGTTACTAAATGGAATTGCCAGATAACCAAAGCAGAAGATATTCCAGGTGCGATTGCAAAAGCTTTTTATATTGCAAAAAGCGGTCGACCGGGACCTGTGTTAGTTGATATTACTAAAGATGCTCAAGTTTCTGAGTTAGATTATAAATATGAAAAATGTAAAGGGGTAAGAAGTTATAATCCAATACCTAAGACAAGCCAAGCATCTATTAATGCTGCTGCAGAATTAATCAATAAGGCTAAAAAACCCATGATTGTTTGGGGACAAGGTATTATCTTAGGTCAAGCTGAAGCAGAACTTAAAGCCATTATAGAAAAAGCTGGAATCCCTGCTTCGTGGACTATTTTAGGGGCTTCTGCACTACCAACATCACATCCATTAAATATAGGTATGGTTGGTATGCACGGTAATTATGCACCAAATAAATTAACCAATGAGTGTGATGTGTTAATTGCAATAGGCATGCGTTTTGATGACCGTGTTACAGGCGATTTAAACACTTATGCAAAGCAAGCTAAAATTATTCATTTTGATATTGACCCTGCGGAAATTGATAAAAATGTTAAAACAGATGTTGCTGTTTTAGGAGATTCAAAAGAAAGTTTAGTCATGCTTTTTGATGCTTTAAATAAAAACTCACATGAATCATGGCTACAGGAATTTAAAGATTTATACGCCATTGAATTTGAAAAAGTCATTAAAGATGATATCAATCCTACCAAAGAAGGATTGACTATGGGTGAGGTTTTAAAACAAATAAATATTGAAAGTGAAGGTAATGCAGCAATTGTGTCCGATGTTGGACAACATCAAATGATTGCTTGTAGATATGCCGATTTTAATCTTACAAAAAGTAATATAACATCAGGTGGACTAGGCACCATGGGGTTTGCACTTCCTGCGGCTATAGGCGCTAAAATGGCTGAGCCAAATCGCGAAGTGGTTGCCATTATTGGTGATGGTGGTTACCAAATGAACATTCAAGAATTAGGAACCATTTTTCAGCAAAAAGCAGCAGTTAAAATTGTGGTGTTAAATAATGAGTTTTTAGGTATGGTACGTCAATGGCAACAACTGTTTTTCGATAAACGTTACGCCTCTACCGAAATGACTAATCCAAATTTTATAGCTATTGCAGAAGGCTATTACATTAAAGCTAAAAAAGTAACAAAGCGCGAAGAATTAGCAGAAGCAGTAAAAGAAATGATGGCTTCAAAAGAATCTTATTTCTTAGAGGTTTGTGTAGAAAAAGAAGATAACGTATTTCCAATGATTCCTTCAGGGGCATCGGTTTCGGATATCCGTTTAAGTTAACAAAATAGAAAAAAGAAACCAGATGTGGTTGATTTATAATTAAATCAATATAAATCGATTCTCTAATATCTTAAAAATAATGAGCGAAGATATAAAGACATTCACAATATCTGTTTATACCGAAAATAACATTGGGTTATTAAACAGGATATCAGCAATATTTCAACGTAGACATATCAATATTGAAAGTTTAACAACATCACAGTCGGAGATTGATGGTGTAAACCGTTTTGTTATTGTTGTAGAAATAACAGAAACAAACGCTATTAAAATTGTTAAGCAAATTGAAAAACAAGTTGAAACGATTAGAGCATATTATCATACAGAAGAAGAAACCATATTTACGGAGTCTTGTATGTTTAAAATAAAATCCGATTTGTTATTTAATGAACCTCAAATTCAGAATATAATAAAGGAAAGCGACTCTAATATCGTTACCGTTAATAAAGAGTTTTTTGTGCTTGAAAAATCTGGCATGAGAAACGAAATTGAATCTCTAAGAAGAGATTTGAATATGTTTGGCATTATGCAATTTGTGCGTTCAGGACGTATTGCAGTCACTAAAGATGAAATGAAAATAACTGAAATGCTTTCAGCATTCAATAACCAATAATAACAATTAAATTAAAATGGGAAATTATTTTAACACACTATCACTAAGAGATAAATTAAATCAGTTATCGAAGTGTAGATTTATGGACGCTTCAGAATTTACAGATGGAGTAAACGCTTTAAAAGGTAAAAAAATAGTTGTCGTAGGATGTGGTGCCCAAGGTTTAAACCAAGGACTTAACATGAGAGATTCTGGTTTAGATATCTCTTATGCATTGCGTGATGCTGCAATTGCAGAAAAACGTCAATCTTTTTTAAATGCGTCAGAAAACGGTTTTACAGTTGGGAACTACCAAGAGTTAATTCCAACAGCTGATTTAGTGTTAAACTTAACACCAGACAAACAGCATACCAATGCAGTAAATGCTGTAATGCCTCTAATGAAAAAAGGAGCAACATTATCATATTCTCATGGATTTAATATTGTTGAAGAAGGTATGCAAATTCGTGAAGACTTAACGGTTATTATGGTAGCGCCTAAATGTCCTGGTACTGAAGTAAGAGAAGAATATAAAAGAGGATTTGGTGTGCCAACATTAATTGCAGTTCATGAAGAAAATGACCCTGAAGGCAAAGGTTGGGCACAAGCAAAAGCATATGCCGTTGCAACAGGTGGCGATAGAGCAGGTGTTTTAGCATCGTCTTTTATTGCTGAGGTAAAATCGGATTTAATGGGAGAGCAAACCATTTTATGTGGCTTACTTCAAACAGGTTCTATTTTATGTTTCGATAAAATGATTGAAAAAGGAATCGATGCAGGATATGCTTCAAAATTAATTCAATACGGATGGGAAACCATTACAGAAGGTCTTAAATACGGCGGGATAACCAACATGATGGATCGTCTTTCTAATACAGCAAAAATTAAAGCTTTTGAATTATCAGAAGAATTAAAAGATATTATGCGTCCGTTATTCCAAAAGCATATGGATGATATTATTGAGGGGCGTTTTTCTCAAGGTATGATGGAAGATTGGGCTAACGATGATGCTAATTTATTAGGATGGAGAGCTGCAACAGCAGAAACGGCTTTTGAAAAAACACCAGCAGGAGATGTTGAAATCTCGGAGCAAGAGTATTATGATAACGGTGTTTTAATGGTAGCTATGGTTAGAGCAGGAGTAGAACTTGCTTTTGAGGCTATGACGGATTCTGGAATTATTGATGCATCAGCATACTACGAGTCTTTACATGAAACACCTCTTATTGCAAACACGATTGCAAGACGTAAATTGTATGAAATGAACAGTGTAATTTCTGATACTGCTGAGTACGGATGTTATTTATTCGATCATGCCTGTAAACCTTTATTAGCAGATTTTATGAAAACTGTTGATACTGATATCATAGGAACAGCATATGCTAAAGATAACGGCTCAGGTGTTGATAATGCAAAATTAATTGAAGTAAACAAAGCATTAAGAGAACACCAAGTTGAAAAAGTGGGTTCTTTTTTAAGAGCATCTATGACGGCTATGAAGCCAATAGTATAGCAGCAAGTACAACTAAACTAAACTATATTTTTAAAAACCTGTCAGATAGTATTATTTTGACAGGTTTTTTTATTTAAGATACCTTGTGTAACAAACCGGATTTATTTAAGATTTTGATGTAAAATTCTTTAGTCTTTACTGTTTTTTGTTTGTTAGTGCGAAATCGTTTTTGTTTTTACCCTAGAATTTAAAAGGGGTTTTATACACCAGTTCTAGGTTATTTTTCTTTACTTTGATATTAATGAATTAACCTAAAATATAGAAAAAGCACCTATATTAGAATTAACCAAAACCTTCTCATAATGAAAAAGTCCTTTACCGAAATTCCAAAATCATATAAAATAGATTCACTTTTACATCAATCTACTTATTTAGTAGATGGTGAGTTAAAGCAATGGGAAGGAGAAACGGCAGAAGTTTATTCTACAATATCATCTACAAAAAGTTATAAACCAACACTCTTAGGAACCATTCCGCAATTAGGCGAAAAAGAAGCATTAGACGCTTTGGATTCTGCAACTTTAGCTTACGGAAAAGGGCAAGGTTTATGGCCTACCATGAAAGTCATTGATAGAATTGCTTGTATGGAAAAGTTTGTGGAAGAAATGAAAACCAAACGCGCGGAAGTCGTTAAACTTCTTATGTGGGAAATTGGAAAAAACCTTCCAGATTCAGAAAAAGAATTTGATAGAACCGTAGATTATATTAACGATACCATTGAAGCCTACAAGCAAATAGATAGAGGTTCCGCTAAGTTTGAGAAAAACTCAGGCGTATATGCGCACATTCGTCGTGGCCCGCTTGGCGTTGTGCTGTGTTTAGGGCCTTATAACTACCCTTTAAATGAAACCTTTACCTTATTGATTCCGGCTTTAATTATGGGGAACCCTGTTGTTTTTAAACCAGCAAAAATAGGTGTTTTACTTATTTCACCATTATTGGAAGCTTTTCAAAAAAGTTTTCCAAAAGGCGTGGTAAATATTGTTTATGGTCGTGGTCGTGTGTTAGCGTCACCAATAATGAAATCAGGTAAAATTGATGTTTTGGCTTTGATAGGAAATAGTAAATCAGCAAATGCATTACAAGCTCAGCACCCTAAAGGAAACAGATTACGTATGGTTTTAGGTTTAGAAGCTAAAAACCCAGCAATAGTATTGCCAGATGCCGATTTAGATTTAGCAGTCGAAGAATGCATTGCAGGATCTTTATCGTTTAACGGACAACGTTGTACCGCATTAAAAGTATTATATGTTCACGAGTCTGTAGTAGAAGAATTTAACAGACGATTTGCTTTTAAAGTAGACCAGCTTAAATTTGGAAACCCGTGGGAATCAGGTTCTAAATTAACACCCTTGCCAGAAGCAGATAAACCAGCATATATTCAAGAATTAATTGATGATGCCAAAGAAAAAGGTGCTAGCGTTTTAAATAAAAAAGGAGGCGAAACATCTGAAAATTTTATATTTCCAGCAGTTTTATATCCTGTAACTAAAGATATGCGGGTTTTTAAAGAAGAACAATTTGGACCTGTGGTGCCAGTGGTTTCTTTTTCTGATATTGAAGAACCATTAGACGATATGGCAGAATCTAATTACGGACAACAAGTCAGTTTGTTTGGAAAAAATGTAACAACCTTATCGCCATTAATTGATACACTTGTTAATTTAGTATGTCGCGTAAATTTAAACAGTTCTTGTCAGCGTGGGCCCGATGTATATCCTTTTACAGGACGAAAAGATTCAGCATTTGGAACACTAAGTGTACATGATGCGTTACGGTCGTTTTCAATAAGAACATTTGTAGCCTCTAAGGATAATGACTATAATAATGCTATTCTTGAAGAATTATTAGAAAAGAAAACATCAAACTTTATTAGTACCGATTATATTTTATAAATTATATATGATGCCCTTTATAGGTTGTCATATTAATGATTAAAACTAAAGAATTTTAAAAAAAAGGCAAAAGAATTTTTTTTTTAAAACATCTCTTGTGCTACTTGGCATTTTTTGTGTAATATTGCATTATTTAATTAACGAAAGGGGCTAAAAGCCGACGATTTAGAGTTAATATTATGAAAACGGCAAATAATTATTTTACAGAAGTTAAGGTTCAATTCTTGAACAATTTAGAAAACGTTGTTATTCCTTCACGTCGCTTTCGTCGCCCCTTGGGGGTCTAATTTTATTTTTGGAGTAGGTGTGCCCTACTTCCCCGAGAGCTAAGAATCCATTTTAAACTTTTTTTAAACATCACTTTATAAAGTTTAAAGTCATATTATCTGGATTCAAACAACAGACAACAAATATTCAATTTTAAATTTATTTATAAACTAGTTTAGTTTATGAAAAACATAAATGTAATAATAGCAGGTGAAAACCATTTTAAGTACGCACAGGAAATCTGTGATGTCATTTCTGAGTCTGCACAAGTTAGAGGTACTGGTATTGCTAGACGAACACCAGAATATATTACCAAAAAAATAGAAAACGGTAATGCAATTATCGCTTTAGACGGTAATAATTTTGCTGGGTTTTGTTATATAGAAAAATGGGGTCATGGAAAATTTGTGGCTAATTCTGGGTTAATAGTACATCCAAACTATAGAGGAAAAGGATTAGCTAAAAAAATTAAGCATAAAGTTTTTGAGCATTCTAAAAATAAATTTCCAAATGCTAAAATATTTAGTATTACTACAGGGCCAGCAGTTATGAAGATGAATAGTGACTTAGGTTATAAACCAGTCCCATTTTCAGAATTAACAGATGATCAAACATTTTGGGATGGTTGCCAAACATGTAAAAACTATGATGTTTTAACGAGAACCAATAGAAAAATGTGTTTATGCACAGGCATGCTATATGATTCTAAAGTTAAAAAAGATGAGATAAAGCCAATCAAAGAAAAAGTGTTTGCACGTTTAAAACGAATAAAGCAATCTTTGTTGTTGAAAAAAGAAAAAAAATAATAATACAATTTTCGCAAAGCGAAGCCATAATATAAGTCAGAATGAAAAAGTTAGTCATAGCATACAGTGGAGGTTTAGACACCTCATATTGCGCAGTAAGTTTATCAAAAACCTACGATGTCCATGCCGTAAGTGTAAACACAGGAGGATTTACTAAAAAAGAAATTGGTCATATAGAAAGTAATGCCTATAAAATGGGTGTTTCAACATATAAAAACATTGATGCAGTTGCAACCTTTTACCAAAAAGTTGTAAAATATTTAATATTTGGAAATGTATTGAAAAACAGTACATACCCACTTTCTGTTAGTGCAGAGCGTATTATTCAAGCTATTGAAATTATTGAATATGCTAAAAGTATAGATGCAGAATATATTGCACACGGCAGTACAGGAGCAGGAAATGATCAGGTGCGTTTCGATATGATTTTTCAAACATTGGCGCCAAACATAAAAATTATTACACCAATTAGAGATCAAAAATTAACAAGGCAAGAAGAAATAGATTATTTAAAATCAGAAGGTATTGATATGCCTTGGGAAAAATCAAAATACTCTATTAATAAAGGCCTTTGGGGAACAAGTGTTGGAGGCGTTGAAACTTTAGAGTCTGAAAAACCTTTACCAAATGAAGCTTATCCATCTCAATTAGAAAAAGATGGTGAAGAAAAAGTAGCGTTGACTTTTAAAAATGGTGAATTTATTGCTTTAAATGGTGAAGAAAATGCTCCTGAAGTTAATATTGAGAAATTAAATGATATTGCTTCTGCTTACGCCATTGGTAGAGATATACATGTTGGTGATACTATTGTTGGTACTAAAGGACGTGTTGGTTTTGAGGCCGCAGCTGCTTTAATTATAGTAAAAGCACATCATTTATTAGAAAAACACACCTTAACAAAATGGCAGTTACAGCATAAGGAGTATTTGTCTAGTTTCTACGGAATGCATTTGCATGAAGGGCAATATTTAGACCCTGTAATGAGAGATATTGAAGCTTTTTTGCAAAGTTCTCAAAAGATGGTTTCTGGTAATGTTGTAGTTACTTTAAAGCCTTATCATTTTTCTTTAGATGGCATTGTTTCTAACCATGATTTAATGTCTAGTAAGTTTAGTACTTATGGTGAAGAAAACAAAGCATGGACGGCAGATGATGCTAAAGGATTCATCAAAATTATTGGGAATCAAAATAAAATATATAGACAAGTAAATTCTTAAGATATGATTAAGGTTGGAATTATAGGAGGCGCAGGATATACGGCTGGCGAATTAATTAGATTATTAATTAACCACCCTGAGACTGAAATTAATTTTGTATTCAGTACATCCAATGCTGGAAACCTCATTAGTAAAGTGCACCAAGATTTAGTGGGAAGTTTGGATTTAGAATTTACCGATACCGTAAACCCAGAAGTAGATGTTTTGTTTTTATGCTTAGGTCATGGGAATTCCGTTAAGTTTTTATTGGCTAACACCTTTTCCGAACATACAAAAATCATTGATTTAGGAAACGATTTTAGGTTAGAAGCAGATAAGGTTTTTAATGGAAAAACATTTGTTTATGGCTTACCAGAATTACAAAGAGAAGCCATTAAAACGGCTAATTATATTGCTAATCCAGGCTGCTTTGCAACAGCCATTCAATTAGGGCTATTGCCCTTAGCAGAAAAAGGATTGTTGAAAAACGATGTGCATATAAATGCCGTAACCGGAGCAACTGGAGCCGGAACATCATTATCAGCAACAACACATTATACTTGGAGAGATAATAATTTTTCATATTATAAACCATTTACACATCAGCATTTAGGGGAAATCAATCAGTCCGTAAATCAGTTGCAAAATGATTTTTCATCAGAAATTATTTTTATGCCAAATAGAGGTAATTTTTCAAGAGGGATATTCGCAACCATATACACCGATTTTGAAGGAACGGTTGAAGAAGCAAAAATCATTTACAAAGCATTTTATGCAACCGCTGAATTTACATTTGTATCAGATGATTTCTTACATATGAAACAAGTCGTAAATACTAATAAATGTTTAATGCATTTACACAAACATAACGGTAAATTATTAATTACAAGTGTTATAGATAACCTTTTAAAAGGCGCATCAGGGCAAGCCATTCAAAACATGAATTTAATGTTTGGATTGGAAGAAACAACAGGAGTACAATTAAAAGCAACCTATTTTTAAAAAATCAAAGTCATGAGAATAGCCATTATAGGAACAGGGAATTTAGGAAGTTCAATAGCCAAAGGTCTTATTGCAAATAAGTCATTTACATCATTATATCTGAGTGATAAAAATACATCGGCAGTAAAAGCTTTTGAAAATGAGAATTATGTTACTATTACTAACGATAATGTTTTAGCGGTAGAGTCATCAGACATCGTGATTTTTGCCTTGCAACCGCGACATATAGATAAAGTTTTGGAAAGTGTTTCTTCCCTAATTACGAGTTCCCATGTGGTGATGTCAGTGGCAGCTGGTTTTGAAATTTCTAAGATAGAAAATAGTATTGGTAGCGATAAGAATATCATTAGGGTCATGCCAAATACGGCCATTTCTATAGGTAAATCTATGACATGCTTAGCAGCAAATGATAAAGCGCAAGATAAAATAGAACTGGCAAAAGATATTTTTAACCAATTAGGAACAACTATGGTTATTCCAGAAGAGCAAATACAAGCAGCCACCGTAATTTGTGCCAGTGGTATAGCTTTTTGGATGCGTTTGGTCCGAGCAACAACACAAGGTGCTATTCAGTTAGGTTTTGAAGCACATGAAGCACATGAATTGGCATTGCAAACCTGTTATGGCGCTGCTAGTTTGTTAAAAGAATCCGGAAGGCATCCTGAGGAAGAAATTGACCGTGTAACAACGCCAAGTGGTTGTACTATTGAAGGTTTAAATGAAATGGAACACCAAGGTTTAAGTTCATCATTAATCAAAGGAATTAATGCATCATTTGAAAAAATTAATCAATTAAAAAAGAATTAACATGCCGTTATTTAATGTTTATCCACTATATAATGTTACGCCTGTTTCGGGTAAAGGTATTTATGTTTATGACGATAAAGGAACCGAATATTTAGACCTTTATGGTGGACATGCCGTAATTTCTATTGGGCATGCACATCCAAAATATGTTGAAGCCGTTTCTAATCAAGTGGCCGTATTAGGGTTTTATTCTAATGCCGTTCAAAATCCGTTACAAGTCGAGTTAGCCAATAAAATAGAACAACTTTCCGGTTGCGCAGCTTACGAGCTCTTTTTATGTAATTCAGGTGCTGAAGCTAATGAAAATGCTCTAAAATTAGCATCATTTAAAACAGGAAAAACACGTGTTGTAGCATTCGATAATGGGTTTCATGGACGTACATCAGCCGCAGTAGCAGCAACCGATAACAAAAACATAATAGCACCAATTAATGCGCAACAAGAAGTAACGATATTGCCTTTGAATGATATTGAAGGCGTAAAAAAAGAGTTAGAAAAGGGTGATGTTTGTGCTGTTATTGTTGAGTTTATTCAAGGTGTGGGAGGCTTAGACCAGGGAACAACCGAGTTTTTTGAAACCGTTGATAAATTATGCAAAGCCAACAATACTATGTTTATTGCCGATGAAGTACAATCTGGTTACGGACGTTCAGGCAAATTCTTTGCCTTTCAACATTATAATGTTACACCAGATATCATTTCAATAGCTAAAGGCATGGGCAATGGTTTTCCGATTGGTGGCATTTTAATTCATCCAAAAATAGAAGCCAAATTTGGTATGCTGGGAACAACCTTTGGCGGAAATCATTTGGCTTGTGCAGCAGGATTGTCGGTTTTAAATGTTATAGAAGATCAACATTTAATGGACAATGTTAATGTCATGTCTGAGTATTTTATCAAGTTGGCAAAAACAATTCCACAGATAAAAAATATTAAAGGAAGAGGGCTGATGTTAGGATTGGAATTTGATTTTGAAGTTGGTGAACTCAGAAAGAAATTAATTTACAATCATCATATTTTTACAGGAGGCGCATCAAATAAAAAATTATTGAGAATTCTACCCCCATTAACAGTTGGCAAAGATCATATAAACCAATTTTTTGAAGCCTTAATTGAAGCTTTAACCGAGGTTGAAAATAATGTTATAGCGAATTGAAAACTAAAAAAATGAATACTTTACTATCCATAGAAAAAAGAAATGCGGTTTTACTTAAAATGGCTGTTCTTTTAGAACAAGAACGTCAGGCGCTAATCAATATTAATAAATTAGATTTAGAAGGGTATAGTGGTGATGATATTTCCATGTATGATCGTTTAAAAGTCGATAATTCTAAAGTGGATGAAATGATAACATCCGTAACACATTTAGCATCGCAAGAAGATCCTGTTGGTGTGGAACGATTTAGTTTTAACCACGACAACGGTATGCAAGTGTATAACAAAACAGCATCGTTTGGAACAGTAATGATTATTTATGAATCACGTCCAGATGTAACTGTTGAAGCCGCAGGTATAGCTTTTAAATCAGGAAATAAAATATTACTAAAAGGCGGTAAAGAATCGTTACGTTCAAATTTAAAAATTGTTGAATTGTGGCATCAAGCATTGAAAGACCATGAAGCTTCAGCCGATTGGGTTGAATATCTAAAATTCAATAGAACAGAAACACAAGCATTCTTAGAAAAACCATCTCAAAAAGTAGATTTAATAGTGCCAAGAGGTGGCGAGCGTTTAATAGCTTTTGTAAAGCAACACGCCACATGTCCAGTAATTATTAGCGGTCGTGGGAATAACTTTGTGTATGTGCACGAGGCCGCCGATATAGATATCGCTATAGATGTGATTATGAACGGAAAGTCGAAAATATCGGCATGTAATGCGGTAGATAAGGTTTTAATAGATGAAAACCTTCCGAATAAAAGTGAATTTGTAAAAACGCTAATTTCAAAATTAAAAGCATTTAAAATTGAAGTTCTAGGAGATGAAACCATATCAAAAAACCATAGTGTAGAAGCTATTACCTCCAATGACATTTGGTATGAAGAGTTTTTAGATTATAAAATTCTTATTGGTGAAATTGCATCTAATCAAGATGCTATTGCTATGATAAACACCTACTCTGGCGGACATTCATCAGTTATTGTAACAATAGATCAAGAGGAAGCCAAGTTGTTTATGGAAAATGTAGACACCGCAGCAGTATATCATAACGCCTCAACACGTTTTACAGATGGCGGTCAGTTGGGATTAGGTGGCGAGTTAGCTATAAGTACAGATAAATTGCACCAACGCGGACCAATAGGTTTACAGCATTTAGTAACAAATAAATGGTACGTTCATGGACATGGACAAACACGATAATAATGCAGAAAAAGAAACGTATTTTACTTAAAATTGGCTCAAATACTCTGACCAAAGAAACCGATAATATTTCTAGAGGTAAGATTGAGGATATAGCTAATCAAATAGCAAAACTTCAAGATACCTGCGAGTTTATAATTGTAAGTTCGGGAGCTATAGCCGTTGCAAAACAGTTTGTTAAATTGGAAAGTAAACGTAAAGAGATTTTTGTAAAACAAGCATTGGCATCAATCGGTCAGCCGCATCTTATAAGAATTTATCAAGAAACTTTTAGAGAGCTTGGTTTGTTAACCTCACAATGTTTGTTGTCCTATTCAGATTTTGAAAAGGAGCAGAGTAAAATCAATATTGTAAACACTATAAATGTATTAGTTAATAATAATTATATTCCAATAATTAATGAAAACGATACCGTAGCCACAGATGAAATTAAGTTTGGAGATAATGATAAATTAGGCGCTTTAACAGCATCACTTTTAGAAGTAGATTTGTTTATAATAGCCACCAATACCAATGGAATTTATACAAAAGCGTCAATGGAAGATCATGTGCCGAAAACCATAGAAGAAGTTACAGATTTTAATGAATTACAAAAGCAAGTGGTGAATACAAAATCATCACACGGTAGTGGAGGCATGCAATCAAAAATTGAAGCCGCATCAGTAACAAAAAAGGCAAATATAGAAACGTGGATTGTAAACGGATTGGAAGATAATTTTATTGTAAATGCTTTCGAAAACAAAGTGCCGTTTACCAAAATAAGATAAAAAAGAATGAAGAATTACACATCCATAAACGATATAGATAACATCAATTCTTGGATTGACGAAGCTAAAGCGCTGAAAACAAATCATTTAAAAGATGTAAACTTAGGAAAAAACAAAACATTAGGCTTATTGTTTTTTAATTCGAGTTTACGAACACGTTTAAGCACACAAAAAGCAGCGTTAAATTTAGGAATGAACCCTATAGTCATGAATGTATCGGGTGATGCTTGGGGTATTGAGTTTGGAGATGGAACAGTTATGAATGGAAATACCGCAGAACATATTAAAGAAGCTGCGGCAGTCGTATCACAATACTGTGATATTATAGCGGTAAGAGCATTTCCGTCGTTAACCGATAAAGCAAAAGACGAAAGCGAACAGGTTTTAAGTGCCTTTAAGAAATTTGCATCCGTACCAATTGTAAACATGGAAAGTGCTACAGGTCACCCATTACAGGGTTTAACAGATGCCATTACCATTTCAGAACACGCTAAAGTATCAAAGCCAAAAGTGGTTTTAAGTTGGGCACCACATATAAAAGCCTTACCGCATGCAGTGGCTAATAGCTTTGTACAAGCTATGCAAAAAATGGATGTAGAATTTGTAATCGCTAACCCAGAAGGTTATGATTTAAATCCTGAAATAACTGGAAACACAACAATTTACCATAATCAAGAAGACGCCTTTAAAGATGCCGATTTTGTATATACAAAAAACTGGAGTTCCTATAAAGATTACGGGAAAATAAATAATACTGACCCGAATTGGATGATAACCAAAGATAAAATTGGCGATGCTAAATTCATGCACTGTTTACCCGTTAGAAGAAACGTTGTTGTTGAAGATGCGGTTTTAGACAGCAAAAGTTCATTAGTTATCGAGCAAGCAAACAATAGAACCTATGCAGCGCAATTAGTGCTTAAAAAAATATTAGAAAATTTATAATTTTAGACTTAGCTATTGGCAGTTAAGTGCTAAAAGCTAAAAACTAAAGTCTAACAGCTAAAAAATGGAAAAACTATCCATCGTAAAAATAGGAGGAAATATTATTGAAGATGAAGCGTCGTTGAATGCCTTTCTAAAATTATTTTCTAATTTAGAAGGCAAGAAAATTTTGGTGCATGGCGGAGGAAAACGAGCCACACATGTAGCGTCCAAATTGGGTATAGAATCTAAAATGATAAACGGACGCCGCATTACAGATGCTGAAACCTTAGAAGTGATTACGATGGTTTATGGAGGGCTAGTAAACAAGAATATAGTTGCAAAATTACAAGCTTTACATACCAATGCCATTGGGTTAACAGGAGCAGATGTAAATAGCATCAAATCTGATAAACGACCAGTAAAAGAAATCGATTTTGGTTTTGTAGGCGATGTAAAGGAAGTGGCGTATAATTCAATTGATAAATTAATTCAAGCCGATTTTACACCAGTGTTTTGTGCCATTACCCACGATGGGAAAGGGCAATTGCTAAACACCAATGCAGATACCATAACATCGCAAGTCGCTGTTGGGATGAGTCATTTATATGAAACCACAATCTATTATTGCTTTGAACTGAATGGGGTTTTAGAAAATATAAACGATAAAAATTCAGTAGTAAAACATATCAACTCTAGTACATATCAAGATTTATTGGATAAAGGCATTATTGCCGATGGGATGTTGCCAAAGCTAGAAAACTGTTTTGATGCCTTACGTGGCGGGGTAAAGAATATAAACATGGGAAACACATCAATGTTAACCCAAGAAAATGATAATTTTACAACCATAACTTTATAATATGGCGATACAAGACTTAACAAATGATGCAATATCGCTTTTGAAAAAGCTGATAGAAACACAATCATTTTCATCAGAAGAAGATGTTACAGCGTCACATATAGAAGATTGGTTTAAGCAATACCATATAGACTTTAAGCGAACGAAAAATAACGTATGGGCTGTCAATAAATATTTTGATGAAAGCAAACCAACGTTATTGTTAAACTCGCATCACGATACCGTAAAGCCAAATTCAGCATATACCAAAGATCCTTTTAAAGCCATTATTGAAGATGGTAAATTATACGGTTTAGGAAGTAATGATGCAGGCGGATGTTTGGTGTCATTAATAGCCACATTTACTTATTTCTATAATCAGGAAAACCTAAACTATAATATAATTATTGTCGCTTCAGCAGAAGAAGAAAGCAGTGGCCCAGATGGATTAAACAGTATGCTGTCCATTATACCAGAAGTAGATGTCGCCATAGTAGGTGAACCAACACTAATGAATTTAGCCGTTGCCGAAAAAGGCTTAGTGGTATTTGATGCCGTAATAGAAGGCACACCAAGTCATGCAGCACATCCAAATAACAATAACGCCATATACAATAGTATAGAAGCCTTGCAATGGTTTAAAGGTTTTAAATTTGAAAAAAGATCAGAGGCCTTAGGTAATGTTAAACTAACCGTTACCCAAGTAAATGCAGGATCACAACACAATGTGGTTCCTGGACATGTAGATTTGGTTATTGATGTTCGTGTGAATGATGCCTATAGCAATGCAGAAATAGCTAAAATTTTACAAGAAAATGCACCAGTAACAACTATAAAACCACGTAGTTTACGATTAAATTCGTCATCCATCCCCATGGAACACGATTTAGTAAAAGCGGGTTTAGCTATGGGAAGAACAAGCTATGGGTCACCAACATTATCGGATCAAGCCGTATTATCATGTCCATCATTAAAATTAGGACCAGGCGATAGTACCCGTTCACATTCCGCAGACGAATTTATTTATATAAATGAAATTGAAGAAGGCATTAAAATATATGTTGAATTGTTGAATCGGGTCATTGTATAAACAAAACAACGCATAAACTAATAAACATTTTTAAAAGATGAAACTCTGGGACAAAGGTATTTCAATAGACAAAAAAATAGAACAATTTACAGTTGGGAACGACCGGGAAATAGATATCCATATAGCTAAATACGATATCATAGCATCAAAAGCACATGCAAAAATGCTTCAAAAAATTGGAATTATTTCTGTTGAAGAATTAGTTGAATTACTAAGTGGTTTAAAAATTTTAGAAACACAAATTGAAGAGGGAACATTTGTAATTGATGAACAGTTTGAAGATGTACATTCTAAAATTGAGTTCGAACTGACTAAAAGTTTAGGCGACGTTGGAAAAAAAATCCATACTGCACGTTCTAGAAACGATCAAGTTTTAGTGGCTTGTCATTTATATTATAAAGATCATTTAGGAATTGTAAAGAAAAAAACACAGGCCCTTTTTAAGACCCTTTTAGATTTAGCTGACAGATATAAAGACAAGGTGTTGCCAGGTTACACACATTTGCAAGTGGCTATGCCATCGTCTTTTGGGTTGTGGTTTTCTGCCTATGCAGAGCTTATGATTGACGATGTATTTTTATTAGATGCAGCCATCAAAACGGTAGATCAAAACCCATTGGGTTCGGCGGCAGGTTACGGAAGTTCATTCCCTATAGATAGAGTAATGACCACTAAAGAAATGGGTTTTGCCACACTAAAATATAATGTCGTTGCGGCACAAATGGGACGCGGTAAAAACGAGCGAACCATTGCAGCCGCATTAGGAGGTTTAAGCAATACTATGGCGCGTTTTGCTATGGATGTATGCTTGTATATGAGTCAGAATTTTGACTTTATTTCATTTCCTGATGAATTAACAACAGGCAGTAGTATTATGCCCCATAAAAAGAATCCCGATGTATTTGAATTAATACGTGGAAAATGTAATAAAATACAAGCCTTACAAAGTGAAATGATTTTAATAACTAATAATTTACCAAGTGGTTATCACAGAGATTTTCAGTTAATAAAAGAAAATATGATTGCTGCTTTTGAAGAGATAAAAGACATTCTAGATATTTTCAACTACTCCATTCAACAGATTATTGTAAAAGACATTGATATATATGATGATAAATACAAGTATTTATTTACTGTAGATAATATCAATACATTAGTAGTTGAAGGACAAAGCTTTAGAGAAGCTTACCAGAAAATTGGTGGGCAAGTGCAAGATGGAACCTATGTTCCAGATACTTCAAAAAAGCATACGCATGCTGGGAGTATTCATAATTTGTGTTTGGATAAAATTAGAGGGAAGTTCCCTTTATAGTATTGATTTTAAAACAAGTAAGGATGTTGTTTAATAATGATTTTGTAACCTTTTGTTTGTTTTTTACCATGATTAATAGTTTTGCTCAAAAAGAGATCATACCCTTATGGGATGGTGATATTCCTAATGCTCAAAAAACTGAAGAACAAGAAGTTATTGAAAACGGCGATATTATTAAAATTTCATTAGTACAAAACCCCACTTTAGAGGTTTTTTTACCTGCAGAACCAAGTGCTACAGGTCAAGCAGTCATTATATGTCCTGGAGGTGGTTATCATTATCTGTCATATGATTGGGAAGGGACTGATATAGCAAAATGGTTTAATTCAAAAGGGATAACTGCTTTTGTGCTAAAATATAGGTTACCAAATTCTAAATCTATAAAGGTATCTTATAAAGCACCTTTGCAAGATGCACAACGAGCTATACGAATAATACGTTCGCAATCAAAAAAATGGAATATAAACCAAAATAAAATTGGAATTATTGGGTTTTCGGCAGGAGGACATTTAGCATCTACTTTGGGAACTCAATTTGATAGGCCAAATACTTTTAAAGAGCAACCTTTAGATATGATATCAGCACGCCCAGATTTTATGGCTTTAATTTATCCTGTGGTTACCATGCAAGAAGATTATACGCACAAAGGGTCACAAGAAAGTTTGTTAGGAGATAATACTACTGATATTTTAAAAACACAATATTCTAATGAATTACATATTACTAAAAGCACACCGCCTACTTTTTTAGTACATTCTACTGATGATAAATCTGTGCCAGTTGAAAACAGCTTAAACCTATACAAAGCTTTAAAAGATAATGATGTTAAAGTAGAAATGCATATTTATCCAACAGGAGGGCATGGTTATGCCTTAGCCATTGATAAAGGGTATTTGCAATCTTGGACGGATAGATTGGAAGATTGGTTGGCGAATTTATAGGGTAAAAAAGTAGTTTTTTTATAAGAAAAAAGATGCATTTGATTAACTTAAAACCAAAATCATTTAAATGAAAAACAAATTATTATTTCTGTTAATCTTAATATTTACTTTTAACAACTACGCACAAATAAAATTTGAGAAAGGGTATTTTATTGATAATAATGGTGTGAAAATAGAATGCCTCATTAAAAATATTGATTGGTATAACAATCCTTTAGAATTTGATTTTAAAAAAAATGAAGCTTCTTTAATCAATAAAAAAACAATAAAAGCAGTAAAGGAATTTGCTGTAAGTGGTATAAAATACAGACGTTTTTTAGTTGACATTGATAGGTCAAGTGAGAAAACGAATCAATTAAGTATTGATAGAAATCCTTTGTTTAAAGAAGAGACTTTATTCTTAAAATCATTGGTTGATGGTGATTCTAATTTATACTATTATAAGGATGGTGCATTAACCCGATTTTTTTATAGTATCCCAAATACTAAAGAGGTTAAACAGCTTGTCTATAAAAGTTATCTAGATAAATATGATAAAATAAAAAAGAACAATAGGTTTAAACAACAACTTTTGATGGATTTGAATTGTTCATTAATTTCAAGAAAAGAAGTTGAAAATATAACCTATAAAAAAAAAGAGCTAATAGGCCTTTTTGTGAAATACAATAATTGTATTAATCCAGATGTTGTCAAATATGAGAAAAAAAAGAAAAAAGGTTTATTTAATTTATACATAAGGCCAGGAATTAACAGTAGTTCTTTGTCTATATTAAATAGTGCGGTAAGTTCTAGAAATAAAGATTATGGGAACACATCTAATTTTAGACTTGGTATAGAAACAGAATTCATTTTATCATTCAATAAAAATAAATGGTCTGTATTGATTGAACCTACTTATCAAAGTTTTAAGGATGAGGATGTAGACTATAAATCAATTGAGCTACCTGTTGGAGTTAGGCATTATTTCTTTTTAAATGATAGTTCTAAAATCTTTGTAAATGGTTTATTTCTTTATGATTTGCCTATGGATTCCAAGATTGGACTTTTAGATATTTCTTCTTCAAGTAATATTGCATTAGGTATAGGTTATAACTTTAATAAAAAATACAGTTTAGAGTTGAGATATCACACAAATAGAGATGTTTTAGGTGATTTTATAGCTTGGAATTCAGAGTATAAAACACTTTCCTTTATTGCTGGGTACAATTTGTTTTAATTTTATTAAAGTTAAAAGAATCCTATACTGAGTTCAAGATAGACTATAGTAACTCAGCATTTTTATTAACCTGTATACAGGCAAATAGTAAATAATTAAAAAAGCACATCGGTTAAATGTGCTTTTAAGAATCCCAATATTTTAATTTGGTGACTAACTCAAATAATTAAATAATTGTGGACTGTCCTAAATGTATGTTTGTAAAGTTTAAGTTTGTTTCTTCTGGGTTTTGTATAAAATCTTCTATAAAATCACCAACTTTAGTGGTGCTAATATTGTCATATTTATTATTTAAATCTGGTGTGGTTATGTGAAGTTTTAATGATTTGTCAACACCTTCTCTAACAAGGGCTGCTTCGTCATATAGGCCAAAATGGTCTAACAGCATAGCTACAGATAAAATAGATGCAATAGGGTTTGCTATACCCTTGTTTGCAGCTTTGGTATATGCCCCGTGAATGGGCTCAAACATGGCATATTTATCGCCAATAGATGCCGAGGCTAATAAACCAATAGAGCCTACAATAACACTAGCTTCTTCTGAAAGGATATCCCCAAACATATTTTCAGTTAAAATAACATCAAACTGTCTTGGACGTATAATTAGCTCCATAGCAGCATTATCAATGTACATATAGTCTAACTTAACATTAGGGTATTGTGGTGCTATATCTTGTACAACACGTCGCCAAAGACGAGAACTTTCTAATACATTAGCTTTATCTACTAAGGTTAGTTTTCGTTTTCTAGATTGTGCGGCTTTAAATGCCAAATGAGCAATACGCTCTATTTCAAACCTATTATATTCACAAGTGTCTGAAGCAGTATTGCCATCTTCGCTAAGATATCTTTTACCAAAATAAATACCCCCAGTAAGTTCGCGGTAAATAAGAATATTAGTGTCTTTAATTTGCTTTACTTTTAATGAAGATTTATTAAGTAAATCCTCATAAGCAATTATAGGGCGTATATTAGTATAAAGCCCTAATTCTTGACGAATACCTAAAAGTCCTTGTTCTGGACGTATTTTAGCATTAGGATCATTGTCATATTTTGTATCGCCAATAGCACCAAACAAAACAGCATCTGCTTTTTTACAGATGTCTATGGTCTCTTCTGGTAATGGGTTTCCGGTTTTATCAATGGCACAAGCACCAACCAATCCCTTTTTAAAAGTAAATATGTGGTTAAATTCCATGGCTATAGCTTTCAAAACCTTAACGGCTTGAGCAGTAACTTCTGGTCCTATACCATCGCCTGGTAAAACGGCAATATTTAATTTCATTTATTTTTTATTTAAGCGGAAGTAATCTCGTTATATACTTTGCTTTTTTCTATAATTTGGTGTATGTCATTATCATCAACTTCTTTTTTCTTGTCAGCAAAATCTAAAAAATTAGTATAAATTTCATCCAATTGAAGTTTCGTTAATTCGTATCCAATATTCTTTGCTCTGTACGCTAAGGCAGCTCTACCGCTTCTTGCTGTTAAAACAATAGCAGATTCAGTTACCCCAACATCTTTAGGGTCCATAATTTCGTATGTTTCACGGTTTTTAATCACACCATCCTGATGAATTCCAGAACTGTGAGCAAAGGCATTAGCACCTACAATAGCCTTGTTGGGTTGTGTATAAATACCCATACTATCAGATACTAACTGACTAATACCATAAAGCATTTCTGTTTGAATTCCAGTATCAAGATTTAAATAAGGGTGTTGTTTTAAAATCATAACAACTTCCTCTAATGCTGTATTCCCAGCACGCTCACCAATACCGTTAATGGTACATTCAATTTGTCTCGCACCGTTAATAACACCTTCAATAGAGTTGGCCGTAGCTAAACCTAAATCGTTATGGCAGTGACAAGATATAATGGCTTTATCAATACCTTTTACATGCTCTTTTAAATATTTGATTTTTGCTCCGTATTCATGCGGAAGACAATAACCTGTTGTATCTGGAATATTTAAAACAGTAGCACCAGCTTTAATGACTGCTTCACAAACCCGAGCCAAATATTCGTTATCCGTTCTACCAGCATCTTCGGCATAAAACTCTACATCTTCAACAAAAGATTTGGCATAACTAACTGCTTTAACAGCACGTTCTATAATGGCTTCTTGAGTCGATTTAAATTTGAATTTTATATGTGAATCAGATGTTCCAATACCCGTATGGATTCTTGGAGTTTTAGCATATTTTAATGCTTCACCAGCCACTTTTATATCGTTTTCTACAGAACGGGTTAAACCACAAACTGTCGCATTTTTCACAATTTTAGAAATGGCCTCAACAGATTTAAAATCGCCAGGACTAGACACTGGAAAACCAGCTTCAATGATATCAACGCCTAAATTATCTAGCTGCTCAGCAATGATTAATTTTTGCTCAGTATTCAATTTACAACCAGGAACTTGCTCGCCATCTCTGAGCGTTGTATCAAAAATTTGGACTTTATTATCAGACATTTATTAAAATATATTTTCGTATTGTTATACGAATGTATATTTTGGTTTCTTAAATAGAGCGTTCAATATACGCTATTTACGATGTTTAACTTAATTATTATTTGTATAAACATCTTTAAATCAATTTATTAGCATTGTTTTTACACCTATGACAAGAGAGCAAAAAGATAATTTGTTTGTTTTGATAAAATCGTTATCTAAATCTGAAAAAAGGCAATTTAAGCTTTATGTTGGAAGATTAGGTGTAAATGAGGATTCTAAATTTTTAATGCTTTTTAATATTCTCGATAAACTTGCTGTTTATAATGAAGCCACAATTCTTAAAAAAGGTATTGTAAAAAAGCAGCAGCTATCAAACTTAAAAGCCCATTTATATAAACAAATATTAATTAGTTTACGATTAAACCCATCACATCAAGATATCCGAATCCAAATTCGCGAGCAGTTAGATTTTGCAACCATATTATATCATAAAGGACTTTATAAACAAAGCTTAAAAATTTTAGATAAAGCCAAAACATTAGCTGTCAACCATGAAGAAAAAAATGTGGCCTATGAAATTGTAGAGCTTGAAAAAATTATTGAGTCACAATATATTACGCGAAGTCTTAATAATCGTGCGGACGAGCTTTCCATACAAGCTAGAGATTTAAGTAGGCAAAATGTATTGGCTAGTAAATTGTCAAATTTATCACTTCAGTTGTATGGTCAGTTTTTAAAAACCGGCTATGTTAAAAATGAAGCTGAAACCAAAAGAATTACCGATTATTTTAATGCAAGACTTCCTAAATATGACATTAACGATTTAGGTAATAGAGAAAAATTATGGCTATACAAAGCGCATTTATGGTTTAGTTTTTTAACACAAGATTTTTTGTCTTGTTATAAATATGCCTCGAAATGGGTGGATTTGTTCTATGATAATAAGAATATGATTGTTTTAAATCCAGTGTTTTTTTTAAGAGGAAATCATTATCTATTAGAAGCATTATTTTATTTAAGACAGTATGATAAATTTAAAGAGGCCTTACTTAGATTTGAGGAAGTAACTCAAGAAAAATGGTTTCCAATAGATGATAATATTGATGGGTTAGCCTTTTTGTATATTTATAATAACAAGTTTAATTTGCATTTTATTGAAGGCAGTTTTAATGAAGGCTTACCATTGATAGAAGAGGTTTTAGAACGTCTAAAAAATTATAAAGATCGCATTGATGAGCATCATGTTATGGTGTTTTATTATAAGATAGCCAGTATGTATTTTGGTGCTGGCGAAAACAAGAAGTGTATTTTGTTTTTAGAAAAGATAATAAGTAATAAGTCCTTGCAAATGCGTGAAGATTTATTGTGTTTTTCCAGGATTTTGAACCTTGTTGCGCATTATGAAGCGGGGTTGGATTATAACTTAGATGTTTTAATTAGAAGTACCTATAAGTTTTTAATTAAAATGGAAGATTTGTATGAAGTACAAAAAGAATTCATTAAGTTTTTAAGAAGATTGGGTGATATTTATCCGCATGAGGTCAAACATGAATTCATAAAATTGCATAAGAAATTAAAAGAGTTTGAAAATGATCCTTATCAAAGTCGGGCGTTTTTATATTTAGATATTATTTCTTGGTTAGAGTCAAAAATCCAAACAAAGCCAATAGGCCTAATCATAAGAAATAAATTTCAAGACAATTTAAATAGAAAATAAGATTTTCTAAAATTTTCATTAAAAAATTTGGATATTAACTTTTTCTGAACGAATATTTGCATTCACAAAGTTCAAACAGGTATTGAAATGTTATCAAGAAAGGTGGAGGGAATAGACCCTGTGAAGCCTTAGCAACCTCCCGAATTTTCGGGGAAGGTGCTAAATTCTACTTAAACTACAAAAGGTATTTAGTGTTTTAGATAGATAACCCAACGAAATTACAATTCTGTAGTTTCTAAATTCTTTTTAACATTTTTCTATTAAGCACGCTATAGTTAGCGTATTTTGACTTTTAAATTAATTTATTAATCAAAAAAATTAGAAAAATGAGCGATCAAAAATTAGCAACAAACGCATTACACGCTGGGCATGATGTAGCGGCAAATGGAGGAACAAGAGCAGTACCAATTTATCAAACAACATCATATGTGTTTAATAATTCAGACCACGCAGCTAACCTATTTTCCCTACAAGAATTAGGATTTATTTATACCCGATTAAACAACCCAACCAATCAGATTTTACAAGAACGTTTAGCAGCCTTAGAAAGTGGTATAGGTGCCGTTGTTTTTGCTTCTGGAACATCAGCCATTTCAACAGGTTTATTAACCTTATTAAAGGCTGGAGACCATATCGTGGCTTCAAGTAGTTTATATGGTGGTACATATAATTTACTGAGTGTAACATTACCCCGATTAGGTATTACAACAACGTTTGTAGATGCTTCAAATCCAGAAAATTTCAAAGCTGCCGTACAAGATAATACACGTGCATTTTTTGTGGAGTCTTTAGGAAATCCAAAATTAGATGTTTTAGATATCGAAGGGATTGCAGTACAATCAAAAGCAGCAGGAGTGCCTTTTATAGTTGATAACACTGTGGCAACACCAGCCTTGTTAAACCCGATTAAGCACGGTGCAAATATTGTAATTCACTCGCTAACCAAATATATTGGTGGACAAGGAAACTCTATAGGAGGCGCCATTATTGACGGAGGTAATTTTGATTGGGCAAACGGAAAGTTCCCAGAATTCACAGAACCCTCAGCAGGATATCATGGTCTAAAATATCATGAAACTTTAGGAGCAGCTTCTTATACATTTAAATTGATATTAGAAGGATTAAGAGATTTAGGAGGTGCATTAAGCCCAACAAATGCATTCAATATTATTCAAGGTTTAGAAACTTTGCCAATTAGAATCAAACAGCATAGTGAGAATGCTTTAGAAATAGCAAAATGGTTAGAAGCTCAAGATGAAATAGCTTGGGTAAACTATCCAGGTTTGGAAAGTAGTAAATACAAAGCTTTAGCCGATAAATATTTGCCAAAAGGACAAAGTGGTATTGTGACTTTTGGACATAAAGGTGGTTTTGATGCTGCCAAAAAAATAGCAGATAACACAAAACTATTTTCATTATTAGCAAATATTGGAGATACAAAATCACTAATTATACACCCAGGAAGCACAACACACCAGCAGTTAGATGAAGCTGAACAAGAATCGGCAGGAGTATCAGGAGATTTAATTAGATTGTCTGTAGGAATAGAAGATATCGATGATTTAAAAGCCGATTTAAAAGCCGCTTTTGAAACGATATAATTAATACTTATATAAAAAAGTAATTGAAGCATCCATTACAACATACCATTATTAAAGATTTCATTACACAGAATAATTTGTCTGTTTCTGAAATCAAGTTAAGTTATCAAGTCTTTGGTAAGCCTTTAGGAAGTGCGCCCATAGTGCTAGTAAACCATGCCCTAACAGGAAATAGTAATGTTGCTGGAAAAGAAGGTTGGTGGAAAGATTTGGTAGGCAGTGGCCAGGTTATTGATACCAAACGCTACACCGTTTTAGCGTTTAATATTCCGGGTAATGGTTTTGATGGTTTTGTAATAGATAATTACAAAGATTTTGTAGCTCGAGATATTGCTAATCTCTTTTTAATTGGCCTAGAAACATTAAAAATAGAAAAGTTGTTTGCTACTATTGGAGGCTCTTTAGGCGGTGGAATAGCTTGGGAAATGGCTGTTTTAAAACCCAATTTTACGGAGCATTTAATAGTGGTTGCAACCGACTGGAAATCTACCGATTGGCTGATTGCCAATTGTCAGATTCAAGAACAGTTTCTTTTAAATTCTAAGCATCCAGTACATGATGCCAGAATGCATGCCATGTTATGTTACAGAACACCAGAATCTTTTAAAGAGCGTTTTCAGCGTTCAAAAAACGAAGATTTAGAAATTTTTAATGTTGAGAGCTGGTTGTTGCATCATGGTAAAAAGTTACAAGAACGTTTTCAGTTGTCGGCTTATAAATTAATGAATCAGCTTTTAAAAACCATAGATGTTACTAAAAATCGAAAAGCAGATTTAAATGTTTTAGAAAACATTGAAGCTAATATTCACATTATTGGTGTAGACTCTGATTTGTTTTTTACAGCAGAAGAAAATAAACAAACACATAAGCAATTGGCTGTAACACATGCAAATGTGACTTATAATGAAATTAATTCGGTACACGGACATGATGCCTTTTTAATGGAGTATGAGCAATTGGAGAAAATTATAGAAGGCATTTTTGTGCCAGATTCTAAAAATAGAAAAATGAAAGTATTAAAGTTTGGTGGGAAATCTTTGGCCAATGGAGAAGGGCTAAATAAAGTGATTTCAATCATTGAAAATAAAGTACAAGCAGGCGATAAAATTACAGTTGTAGTTTCAGCCCGAGGCAATGCTACGGATGAGCTTGAAGCTATTTTAAACATGTCCCATAAAGGAGTCGATTATAAGGCACAGTTAGACGCTTTTAAAAAGTACCAACAAGAGCCGCTTAAAACAATTGATTTTTTAGAAGAATTTTCAACCTTAGATAAGTTGTTTGCAGGGGTTAGTTTATTGCGTGATTACAGTAAGAAAACCAAAGACGAAATTTTGGCGCAAGGCGAATTATTGTCTGTTAAAATGGTTTCAGCATTACTTAATCAAAAGCAAATTAAGGCCAAGGCAACAGATGCTCGAGAGTTAATAAAAACGGATGGTGCTTTTGGTAATGCACAACCTAATTCGCAAGTTTCAAAAGACAATATTAAAACCTACTTTAAAGAGAATAATGACGATACCGTAAACGTCGTTACAGGTTTTATCGCATCAAATTCTAATAATGAAACCACAACCTTAGGTAGAAACGGAAGTAATTATACAGCAGCTTTAATAGCTAATTATTTAGATGCTGAAGAATTGCAAAATTACACACACGTAAGTGGTATTTACACAGCAAACCCCGATTTGGTTGAAGATGCACAAAAAATTAGAGAATTGTCGTTTAGTGAAGCTAATGAATTGGCTAATTTTGGAACCACAGTTTTACACGCCAAAACCATTATTCCTTTAGTAGAAAAAAACATCAACCTTCGTATATTAAATACCTTTAATGCGGATGATGAAGGCACCTTAATTACTGCAAAACCAAGTTCAAAAGAAGTGACCTCATTATCTGTTTTAGATAACGTGGCTTTATTGAATTTAGAAGGACGTGGATTATTAGGGAAAATAGGCGTAGACGCTAGAATATTTAGAGCATTAAGCGATTATGGTATTAGTGTAAGTATCATTTCCCAAGGGTCATCAGAACGCGGCATCGGTTTAATTATTGATGCCGATCAAGCGACCCAAGCTGTTATTGCATTAGAACGTGAATTTGAAAGCGATTTTTATTCGCAAGACGTTAATAAAATTGAAGTCGTTGATGATGTTGCTGTTATTTCAATTATTGGTATTGAGTTAAGCTCGTTTCATAAACCATTTAATGCATTGATTAAAAACCAAATCACCCCATTGCTATTTAACAATACGGTTACAGGTAGAAATGTCAGTTTGGTGGTAAAAAAGACACAACTTCATAAATCAATGAATGTTATTCATGGTGAGGTTTTTGGAATTTCAAAAAAAATAAATATTGCTATTTTTGGTCACGGTGGTGTTGGAGGCGCATTAATCAATCAGATTTTAAAATCGAAAAACGATATAGAAAATCGAAAAGGGATTAACCTTAATGTCTTTGCAATAGCGAATTCCAGAAAATTACTATTAGACAAAAACGGCGTAGATACCAATTGGCAAAAAGCTATAAAATCGACTTCAAAAGAAAGTTCCATTGAAGATATCATCACTTTCGCAAAGGCACATCATTTAGAAAACTTAATTGCCGTTGATAATACGGCAAGTTCAAGTTTCTATAAAAATTATGTACCTTTAGTTGAAGCTGGATTTGATTTAGTATCATCAAATAAAGTAGCCAATACCGTATCGCACGATTTTTATAAAGATTTGCGTATTCAATTAAAAGAAAACAACAAGCAATATTTATACGAAACAACAGTTGGAGCAGGGTTACCATTAATCGATACCATTAAATTATTGCACGAGTCAGGTGAAAACATCACAAGAATTCGCGGGGTGTTTTCAGGAACTTTAAGTTATTTATTCAATAATTTTTCAGTTGAAAAGAAACCATTTAGCCAAATTATTCAGGAAACCATCGATAAAGGCTTTACAGAACCCGATCCGCGTGAGGATTTTTCAGGAAATGATGTGGCCAGAAAGTTGTTAATTCTAGCAAGAGAGTTAGATTTGCAAAATGAATTTGAAGACGTTTCCGTTCAAAATTTAATTCCAGAAGCCTATCAAAATATTTCTGTAGATGAATTTTTAAAACAGTTAGATGTTTTAGACGACCAATATCAGAAGATAAAAGAGGTACAAAAGGAAAGTCATGTGTTGCGTTATGTAGGAGATTTATCAGGAGATTTATCGCAAGATAAAGGGCATTTAGAAGTAAAATTGGTATCCATTCCAGAAGATAGTACCTTAGGTCATGTAAAAGGATCGGATGCTATTTTTGAAATATTTACAGAATCTTATGGAACACAACCTATAGTTATTCAGGGTGCTGGTGCCGGAGCAGAAGTAACAGCAAGAGGTGTTTTTGGAGACATATTAAGGTTGTCTAAACATATCAATTAAATAGTTTTGTCATTTTCATCTGTTGGCAGATAGGAACGTGGGGAATTTATATAAATAATACATAAAAGTCTATTAAGTTATAAAAGTGAGCAAGAATAAAAAACAATTCGAAACCGAAGCCATTCGTACGCAAATAGAGCGTACTGAGTTTTTAGAGCATACAAGTCCATTATACTTAACATCAAGTTTTGTGTTTGAAGATGCTGAAGATATGCGAGCGTCGTTCACAGAAGAAAAAGAGCGTAATATTTATAGCCGTTTTACCAATCCCAATACCTCAGAGTTTGTTGATAAAGTGTGTAAAATGGAAGGTGCAGAAGCAGGCTATGCTTTTGCAACAGGAATGTCTGCTATTTTTTCAAGCTTTGCGGCTTTATTGGATAGTGGTGATCATATTGTGTCGGCGCGTTCCGTTTTTGGTTCAACACACACCTTGTTTACAAAGTATTTACCAAAATGGAATATTGAAACTAGTTATTTCGATATTAATAAGCCAGAGACCATTGAAAGCTTCATCACACCAAAAACAAAAATATTATATGCAGAATCGCCAACAAACCCAGCAATTGATATTATCGATTTAGAATTGTTGGGCGATATTGCAAAAAAACATAACCTCATTTTAATTATTGATAATTGTTTTGCAACGCCCTATTTACAACAACCTATAAAATATGGTGCGCATTTGGTCATCCATTCAGCGACTAAGTTAATGGATGGGCAAGGACGAGTTTTAGGAGGTGTAACCGTTGGTAATGCCGATTTAATCCGCGAAATTTATTTATTTGCCAGAAATACAGGACCAGCCTTATCGCCATTTAATGCATGGACACTTTCTAAAAGCTTAGAAACACTTTCAGTTAGAGTAGACCGGCATTGCGAGAATGCATTAAAAGTTGCTGAATTTTTAGAAAATCACCCTAAAGTAAATTGGGTAAAATACCCTTTTTTAAAATCGCATCCACAGTATAAAGTCGCTAAAAAACAAATGAAACTTGGAGGTAATATTGTTGCTTTTGAAGTTAAAGGTGGTATAGAAGTAGGACGTAAATTTTTAAATGCTATAAAAATGTGTTCGCTATCTGCTAATTTAGGAGATACGAGAACCATTGTAACCCACCCTGCATCAACAACGCATAGTAGTTTAGCAGAAGATGATCGATTGGTAGTCAATATCACTGATGGATTAGTAAGGGTGTCTGTTGGGTTGGAACATCCTAATGATATTATTCAGGATTTGGAGCAAGCCTTAAATTAAGTATCTTAGCAATATGCTATCCAAAAAAACCAAATACGGACTCAAAGCACTGACTTATATTGCAAGAAGTGAAGGTGATAGTCCTGTGCAAGTTGGCGAAATTGCTAAAAGCGAAAACATTCCTCAAAAGTTTTTAGAAAGTATTTTATTGACCTTAAGAAAATCCGGCGTTTTAGGGTCCAAAAAGGGAAAGCACGGTGGGTATTATTTGCGAGAAGACCCTGCGGAAGTAAAAATGACCGATGTTATGCGTGTCTTAGAAGGTCCAATTGCTATGGTACCTTGCGTAAGTTTAAACTACTACGAAAAATGTGAAGATTGCCCAGACGAGCATCAATGTAGTGTTAATAAACTCATGTTGCAGGTTCGTGATAGCACACTTAAAGTGTTTAGAAATACAACTTTAGCAGATTTGTCAAGTACAAAGTGATACGAATTTCTTAAAATAAGCTCAGTTTACTATTTATTTTCTTTCATTTATCTTAAAAATATTTATTATTCTAAAAAATAGTTAAGGTTATTTGTAGTGTAAAAAAAAGTAGTACATTTGTATTTCCTATTAAATCGATAGGATTAATATAATACGAGAACAAATGATTGGTCAAATGTTATTAAAATCTAAAGAAAACACGACTTATAAAGAAGATAGTGTTGGTGAAAAACCATTAAGAAGTATAGTAAAATCTTTAAGTTGGAGAACTATAGGCACCTTAGATACTATTCTAATATCATGGGTAATAACTGGGAAGTTAGACTTAGCGTTTTCAATTGGAGGTATAGAGTTGGTAACAAAAATGGTATTATACTTTTCCCATGAAAGAATTTGGAATTCTATTAAATGGGGGAGATAAATAGAGATAAAGATGTTTACAGAAAATCAAATAAAAGAATTAAACGACGTATTTAGAGATGCGACGCCTACTGATATTATCAAAAAAGCATTTCAGCTTAGTAATAAAGCTGTAGTCACTACAAATTTCAGGCCTTATGAAGCCGCTATTTTACATGCGGTAAATACGGTAGAACCTAAAACTTCAGTCATATGGTGCGATACAGGGTATAATACACCACAAACCTATAAACACGCGGAACATGTCATTAAAGACTTAAACTTAAACGTGTTTTTATATGTGCCAAAACAAACATCATCCCATAGAGATGTTGTCATGGGGATACCAAGTGTAAATGCTCCAGAACATGCTTTATTTACAGAACAAGTTAAGTTAGAGCCTTTTGCAAGAGCTATGGAGGAGCATAAACCAAAAATATGGTTTACAAATCTACGTCAAGGGCAAACGGCTTTTAGAAATAGTATCGGAATTTTTAGTCTAAGTAAAGATGGTGTTTTAAAAGTGAGCCCATTTTACTTCTGGTCTGATAAAAAATTAGATACCTATTTAGAAGAAAATAACTTGCCAAATGAGTTTAAATATTTCGACCCAACAAAAGCATTAGAAAATAGAGAGTGTGGATTGCACGCTTAAAAATAAGATTATGAACAAAGATACATCACATATCAACTCGTTAGAAAACGAAGCGATTTACATCATGAGAGAAGTAGCAGCACAGTTTGAAAAGCCTGTGTTATTATTTTCAGGAGGAAAAGATTCTATTACATTAGTTAGATTAGCTGTGAAAGCATTCTACCCAGCAAAAATACCTTTTCCATTAATGCATATAGATACGGGACATAATTTTCCTGAAACGATTGAATTTAGAGACCGTTTGGTTAAAGAATTAGGTTTAGAACTTATAGTGAGAAACGTTCAAGACTCTATTGATGAAGGTAAAGTAAAAGAAGAGTCCGGACGATATGCCAGTAGAAATATGTTGCAAACCACAACGCTGTTAGATGCCATTGAAGAATTTAAATTCGATGCTTGTATTGGTGGCGCACGTCGTGATGAAGAAAAAGCAAGAGCCAAAGAACGTATTTTTTCTGTACGTGATGATTTTGGACAATGGGATGAAAAAAACCAACGCCCAGAATTATTTGATATGTTGAATGGTGATATAGATCATGGTCAAAATGTACGTGTATTTCCAATTTCAAATTGGACAGAATTAGACGTTTGGTCTTATATCGAAAAAGAAAATATTGAAATACCATCAATCTATTTTGCTCATAAACGTAAAGTCTTTTTAAGAGACGGTATGATTTGGTCTGCCGAAGACGGTATTGTTTATAGAGATGATAGTGAAGAAGTATTGGAAAAAATGGTGCGTTTTAGAACCGTAGGCGATATGAGTTGTACAGCAGCAGTCCTATCAGAAGCTGTATCAATTTCTAAAGTAGTAGAAGAGATTAGAGATTCTACCATTTCTGAACGTGGTGCTCGTATTGATGATAAACGATCGGAAGCAGCCATGGAAAAACGAAAACAACAAGGGTATTTCTAAAAATTTGTAAAACAAATTTTTAGAAATGAGCTTTAGGCAATATGTCATAAGCTTATAAAACATATTAAGATTAAGTGAGGTAGCTTATGGCATAAATAAAGCCTACAGCATAAAGCAAAAAAAATGGAAGTATTAAAAATAGCAACAGCAGGAAGTGTAGATGATGGAAAAAGCACCTTGATAGGTCGGATTCTTTACGATACAAAATCCTTAACGACAGATAAGTTAGAAGCCATAGAAAAAACAAGTAAACAACGCGGTTATGATTATTTGGATTTTTCATTAGCAACTGATGGTTTAGTTGCAGAAAGAGAACAAGGTATTACTATTGATGTAGCACATATTTATTTTTCAACAAAAAAGAAAAGTTACATCATAGCAGATACACCAGGCCATGTAGAATATACACGTAACATGGTAACAGGAGCATCAACATCGCAGGCATCTATCATTTTAATTGATGCCCGTAAAGGTGTTATTGAGCAGACAAACCGTCACTTTTTTATCAATAATTTATTAAGAATTAAAGATGTGGTTGTTGCCATTAATAAAATGGACTTAGTTGATTATTCTGAGGAGACATACAACAAAATAAAAACTGATTTCTCTGAATTAATGAGTAAAAGAGATTACCAAGATCAAAAAATTACATTCATTCCAGTAAGCGCTTTAAAAGGCGATAATGTTGTAAACAAATCTGATAAAATGCCTTGGTATACAGGTGAAGCTTTATTGGAACACTTAGAGCAATTGGATAAATCGGATATATTTAATGTGGGAACACCTCGTTTCCCTGTACAATATGTAATTCGTCCAAAAACCGAAGACTTTCATGATTTTAGAGGCTATGCAGGAAAAGTTTACGGAGGTAACTTAAGTGTAGGCGATGATATTATTGTATTGCCATCAAAAACAAGATCTAAAATAAAAGATATCTATTTCTATGATGAGAAATACGAAACGGCTTCAAGACGATCATCAGTAACCATTACTTTAGAAAATGATATTAATGTAAGCCGTGGCGATATGATCGTAAAAGAAGGCGATTTGCCGACTATCGATAAACAATTTACAGCAAATATTTGTTGGATGGATTCTGACCAATTAACACCAGGAACAAAATATGTAGTACAACATGGAGTAAACAAAGTGTTGGCTAAAGTCGATAGAATCAACCATAAAATAAATCCAGATTATTCTGGAATCGAAAAAAATGTTTCAGGATTGGGAGTCAATGATATTGCTTCGGTTACTTTCAAATTAAACAAGCCTATTTTTTATGATCAGTTTAAAAACCATAGAACAAATGGTTCATTTATATTAATCGATGCACAAAATAATAATACCGTAGGAGCGGGCTTCATCCAATAAAAAAAGAAAATGCAAAGTTTTAGAACAGAGTTTGAAAATCCAATTGTAGAGAAGGATATCATAGAATTAGCTAATAAAATTGAGCTTTTTCATAACGGAAAAATAGACGAAGAAAAATTTAGAAGCCTACGTTTAGCAAGAGGTGTTTACGGTCAGCGTCAAGAAGGCGTACAGATGATTCGTATAAAATTACCTTACGGAAAAGTAAAGAGTAATCAATTACGTAGAATTTCTGATGTATCAGATGAATATTCTAGAGGTCGTTTACATATAACAACACGTCAAGATATTCAAATTCACTATGTGGATTTAAACAGAACCCCAGAATTATGGGCAGAATTAGAACGTGACGATGTTACATTAAGAGAAGCTTGCGGAAACACGGTACGTAACGTTACAGCCAGTGAAACTGCGGGAATTGATATCAATGAACCGTTTGATGTATCACCTTATGCCGATGCTTTGTATAAGTTCTTTTTACGTAATCCAATCTGTCAGGAAATGGGGCGTAAGTTTAAAGTCTCTTTTTCATCTTCAGATGAAGATACAGGACTTTCTTATATGCACGATTTAGGATTTATAGCAAAGGTTGAAAATGGTGTTCGCGGTTTTAAAGTAATGATTGGTGGCGGGTTAGGATCTCAACCACGTCATGCCGATGTGTTATACGATTTCTTAGAAACCAACAAAATCATTCCAGTAATGGAAGGGGCGTTAAGAATTTTTGATCGTCATGGAGAGCGTAAAAGCCGTGCCAAAGCCCGTATGAAATTCTTAATAAAAGATATAGGTTTAGAAGCTTTTAAAACCTTAGTAGAAGAAGAGCAAAATGCAATTGAGTTTAAAACGGTTGCAATCGATGTAGAAGCTTACGAAGCATCAGTACCAGTAGAGTTAAACGATATTCCGGAAGTAACAATAAAAGATCAACAAACTTTTGAGACTTGGAAGACAACAAACCTCATCCCACAAAAACAAGATGGCTATGTCGCTATAGGCATTAAAGTGCTTTTAGGCGATTTTTATACAGATAAAGCCCGTTTATTGGCCGATTTAGTTGAGAACTATGCAGCAGGAGAAATTCGTTTATCATTGCGTCAAAACATCGTTATACCTTTTGTGAAAAGAGAATTAGTGCCATTTTTCTATACAGAATTAGAAAAACTTGGTTTTGTAGAAGCCGGTTATAACAAAGCAGTTGATATTACAGCATGTCCAGGAACAGATACATGTAATTTAGGTATAGCAAGTAGTACAGGTATTGCAGACGAATTAGAACGTGTTATAAAAGCAGAATACCCACAATATTTAAAGAACGAAGATTTGGTCATTAAAATTAGTGGTTGTATGAATGCTTGCGGACAGCACAATATGGCAAACATTGGTTTTCAAGGAATGTCAGTTCGTACACCAGATAAATTAGTAGCCCCAGCTTTACAAGTTTTGTTAGGCGGTGGGAATTTAGGTAATGGACATGCAGCATTTGCAGATAAAGTTGTTAAAGTGCCAAGTAAAAGAGGACCAGAAGCTTTAAGACGTATATTAAATGATTTTGAAGCCAATGCTAACGGAAAACCATTTGTTGATTACTATAAAGAAAAAGGAGAAAAGTATTTTTACGATTTCTTAAACGATTTACAAGATGTCACCAATTTAACTCAAGACGATTTTATCGATTGGGGCGAAGAAGACAAGTATGTAAAAGAAATTGGTATTGGAGAATGTGCCGGTGTAGTCATTGATTTGATTGCCACCTTGTTTTTAGAAAGTGAAGAAAAAATAGATAATGCCAAAGAAGCATTTGATAACAAAGTATATTCAAGTGCCATTTATCATGCCTATAGTTCTTTAGTGAATTCAGCAAAAGCATTGTTATTAGCTGAAAACAAGAAAACAAATACACATGCCGGAATCATTAGTCAGTTTGACGAGTTGTTCATCACAAGTGGAAGAATAGATTTAGGAGTCTCTTTTTCTGAATTGATATATCAAATTAATAAATTTGCTCCAACAGAAGATTTTGCATCAAAGTATATAGAAAATGCAAATGAGTTTTTACAAAAAGTAAGAACTTTTAGAGAAGAAGAAACAACCGCTCTAAATAAAAAAGCGGTTTAAAGAATAGAAATGAGCTTAAAAACACCAAAGTTAACGGTTGTAGGAGCAGGACCAGGCGATGAAGATTTAATTACCTTAAAAGCAATTAAGGCTATAGAATCTGCAAACGTGATACTTTATGATGCACTTATAAATGAAGCTTTACTTAAATATGCTTCAGAAGAAACAGAGCTTATTTTTGTAGGGAAACGAAAAGGGTGCTATGCATTTCAGCAAGAGCAAATCAATGAACTTATAGTTACTAAAGCTAAAGAAAAAGGGCATGTCGTTCGCTTAAAAGGCGGCGACCCATTTATCTTTGGACGTGGAGCAGAAGAAATTGATTATGTAAGACCATTTGGTTTAGAAACTTATTTAGTACCAGGAATATCATCGGCATTAGCAGTGCCAGCTTATCAAGGTATTCCGTTAACAAAACGAGGAGCATCAGAAAGTTTTTGGGTTGTAACAGCAACAACAAAAGACCATGCATTATCAAACGATGTTACTTTAGCGGCAAAATCAACTGCAACCGTTGTTATTCTAATGGGCATGCATAAACTTAGTGATATCGTTAAAGTGTTTTATGCTGAAAATAAACGAAATATACCAGTAGCTATTATTCAGAACGGGACACGAGACAATGAAAATGTTGGCATAGGGACCATTCGTAATATTCAACAGGTTGTAAAAGAAAAGCAATTATCATCACCAGCAATTATTGTTATAGGAGATGTTGTAAAAGAGCGCACTGTATTAGATTCAATATCACGAAAAGTTATTCAGGAGTAAATTATGGAAAGAAATAATTTATACCCAATTTTTTTAAAAGCCAAAAGCCTAAATGTGCTTATTATAGGTGGTGGTTTTGTAGCCGAAGAAAAACTGACATTTCTTTTAAAGTCAAGTCCAGATGCCTGTGTAACAATGGTGTCACCAATGTTTCGAAAAGGTACCCTATCTTTGTCAAAGAAAGGCGATGTAACTTTAGTTAAAGGCAAATACAAAAAAAAGTATTTAAAAGGAAAGCATATCGTGGTAGCAACGACAGATCTTCCTGAAGTTAACGTTAAAGTTCATAAACATTGCAGAAAAAGAAGCATTTTGGTAAATGTTGCCGATAATCCTCCATATTGCGATTTTTATATGGGAGGTATTGTAACAAAAGGACATGTAAAAGTGGCAATTAGTACTAATGGAAAATCGCCAACAACAGCTAAGCGTTTACGTCAGTTTTTTGAGGATGTAATCCCTGAAAATGTAGACGATTTAGTTAAGAATTTAAACGAATATAGAAAAACAATAAAAGGCGATTTTGAAGAAAAAGTGGAGACCCTAAACGAATTCACTAAAGGATTAATTGCAAAAAAAGAATCATAATATGATTAAAACAGATATACTTATCATAGGTGCCGGACCAACAGGATTATTTACGGTTTTTGAAGCAGGACTGTTAAAATTAAAATGCCATTTAATCGATGCATTGCCACAACCGGGCGGACAATGTTCAGAGATCTATCCTAAAAAACCAATTTATGATATCCCTGGATTTCCTGAAATTTTAGCAGGAGATTTAACAAGAAATTTGCTAGAACAAGGTAAGCAATTTGAGCCAGGATTTACATTAGGGGAACGCGCTGAGACTATAGAAAAGCAAGACGATGGATCTTTTATTGTTACAACAAATAAAGGAACACAGCATCAAGCACCAATAGTTGCTATAGCAGGAGGATTAGGGTCTTTTGAGCCTAGAAAGCCAGCCATTGAAGGTATTGCAGATTATGAAGATAAAGGAGTAGAATACATTATTAAAGATCCAGAATTCTACAGAAACAAAAAAGTGGTAATTTCTGGAGGAGGTGATTCTGCTTTAGATTGGAGTATCTTTTTAACCGATGTAGCTTCAGAAGTGACTTTAATACATAGAAGAAATGAATTTAGAGGCGCTTTAGATTCTGTTGAAAAAGTTGGAGAACTAACTAAACTTGGGAAAATCAATTTAATAACACCAGCCGAAGTTAAAGGGTTACTTGGTGATGGTAAAATTGAAGCAGTCACCGTAGTTAAAGATGGTGAATCTACACAAATTGAAACCGATCACTTTATTCCTTTATTTGGTCTATCACCAAAATTAGGGCCTATTGCAAATTGGGGATTAGAGATTGAAAAAAATGCCATTAAAGTAGATAATTCATTAAATTACCAAACGAACATACCCGGGATATTTGCTATTGGCGATGTGAACACATATCCTGAGAAATTAAAATTAATTTTATGCGGTTTCCACGAGGCAACTTTAATGTGTCAAGCAGCTTACAGAATTATAAACCCAGGAAAAAGATTAGTGTTAAAATACACAACAGTTAGTGGTATTGATGGTTTTGATGGGTCTCGTAAAGAAGCTCCTAAAGCGGTTGTTCAAGCTATAAACTAGAAGAAAAACTCTTTTTAAAGGAAAAATTGCATATATAAACTCACAATCCTACGAGATTTAAAACCTTGTAGGATTTCATATTTAATAAATGAAAAGCTACAACGTTTGTTTAAAAGATACTGCAAAAACATTTACTAAAAGATTGTTTTATTCGTTGTTCGATTGCGAACAAGAAGAGGTTCACAGTGCGTATTTGGAGAAAACATTTCTAAAAATACTTTCAAAATTAGAAATAGAGAACGGCGAAACCATTTGGGCAACATTTAAATCAGAACTTCCAGAAATTAGAAAAAAACTTGATTTAGATGCTATTGCATTTGAAAGTAATGATCCAGCTTCACATTCTTTAGCAGAGATTTATATGGCGTATCCTGGTTTCTATGCTATTTCTATTTACAGATTAAGCCATGCACTTCATCAACTAGGGGTTTATATTTTACCAAGAATGATGAGTGAGTATATTCATGGGATTACAGGAATAGATATTCATCCAGGAGCAACCATTGGAAAATCATTTTATATTGACCACGGAACTGGAATTGTAATTGGTGAAACGTCAATAATTGGTAAGGATGTAAAGATTTATCAAGGCGTAACTTTAGGTGGTATTTCGGTTGCTAAAAGTTTGGCATCTACAAAACGACATCCCACAATTGAAGATAATGTATGCATCTACGCTAACGCAACCATTTTAGGAGGCAATATAGTTATTGGCGCAAATAGTATTATTGGAGCTAACGTATGGATTACCCAATCTGTTCCAGAAAACTCATTAGTGACTTATCAAACTGAAATTAAAATAAGACCAAGAAAAAATGGAATTCAAGAATAGTATTATTGGTCAAATAGGCAACACGCCATTAGTTGAGGCAACACATTTGATTTCAAAAAAAGACGTTAGGTTATTTCTTAAATTAGAAGGTAATAATCCAGGAGGTAGTGTAAAAGACAGACCAGCTTTTAATATGATTAATGAAGCTTTAAAACGAGGCAACATAAAAAAAGGCGGAACCTTAGTAGAGGCTACTAGCGGAAATACAGGAATTGCATTAGCATTTATCTCTAAATTATTAGGATTGAATATGGTATTAATCATGCCTGAGAATTCTACTGAAGAACGCGTTAAAACCATGCGAGCCTATGGCGCAGAGGTTATTTTAACACCAGCAGATATTGGTATTGAAGGTTCTCGGGATTTGGCTTTTAAACTCAGAGATGAAAAAGGCTATACATTGTTGAATCAGTTTGAGAATCACGATAACTGGAAAGCGCATTATAAAACTACAGGTCCCGAAATTTGGAACGCGACAAAACATAAAGTAACACATTTTGTATCCGCCATGGGGACTACAGGAACTATAACAGGTGTTTCAACATATTTAAAAGAGAAAAATAAAGACATAACTATAGTAGGAGCACAACCAGCAGATGGTGCCAGAATTCCTGGGATTAGAAAATGGTCGCCAGAATATGTGCCAAAGTTTTTTGATCCTAAAAAGGTAGATATAGTAGTAGATGTTACCGCTGAAAATGCAAAAGAAACAACGCAGCGTTTAGCAAAAGAAGAAGGTGTTTTTGCAGGAATGAGTAGTGGTGGTTCCGTATACTGTGCATTACAAATAGCAGAGTCAATTGAAGAAGGCGTTATTGTTGCCATTATTTGCGATAGAGGCGATAGGTATTTATCTTCAACTTTGTTTGAATAAAAAAAATATAGTTAGTACTTTTGTAAACTAGTTCATAAACGTATTAATAGTGTTATCAAGAAAGGTAGAGGGAATAGACCCGTTGAAGCCTTGGCAACCCTTTATCTTTTAAAGAAGGTGCTAAATTCTACTAATAATTTTAAAGATTATTAGAAAGATAACGAAAAGTGTTTAACAACTTTTCTTGATGACATTTAGATATACTGAAAAATTAGTTTCAGTAAAAAAATAAATTATCAAAATGTCTAACATACAACAAGCATTAAAAGAACGGATTTTAGTTTTAGATGGCGCTATGGGCACCATGCTACAAGCTTATAAATTCACTGAAGAAGATTTTAGAGGCGAGCGTTTTAAAGATTATCCAACACCATTGCAGGGTAATAACGATTTGTTGTCAATTACACAACCTGAAGCTATAAAAACCATTCACGCTAAATATTTTGAAGCCGGAGCAGATATTGTGGAAACCAATACATTTTCAGGAACAACTATAGCTATGGCAGATTATCAAATGGAAGAATTTGTTTATGAACTTAACTATGAATCAGCAAAAATCGCCAAAGAAGTCGCAGATGAGTTTTCAGTTAAAGAACCGCATAAACCACGTTTTGTAGCAGGCTCAATAGGACCAACAAATCGTACAGCAAGTATGTCGCCAGATGTAAATGACCCAGGATATCGTGCAGTTACTTTTGATGAATTAAGAATTGCTTATAAACAACAAGTAGAAGCTTTAGTTGATGGCGGTGTGGATTTATTATTGGTAGAAACCGTGTTTGATACATTGAACGCCAAAGCCGCATTGTTTGCTATAGAACAAGTCAAATCTGAGCAAGGTATAGATATACCAATCATGTTAAGCGGGACTATTACAGATGCCTCTGGAAGAACTTTATCAGGGCAAACAGCAGAAGCATTTTTAATTTCTGTGTCGCATATTCCATTATTATCAATTGGGTTTAATTGTGCATTAGGAGCCAATTTATTACAACCTCATTTAGAAGCCATAGCTAATAAAACCGATTTTGCAATTTCAGCACATCCCAATGCAGGCTTGCCAAATGCTTTTGGAGAGTATGATGAAACACCAGAAGAAATGGGTGCTCAGATAGAAGAATATTTAAAAAAGAATTTAATAAATATTATCGGAGGTTGTTGTGGAACATCACCAGAGCACATTCGATTTATTGCTGATATAGCTGCTAAATATAAACCGAGAACTGTCATTTCTTCGGAGGCAGGAATCTCATAAAAAAGAGTTTGGAATCATGATACTAGAAGTAGCCACACTAAACATAAAGAAAGGTCTTTCTGTAGAATTTGAAACAAATTTCAAAAAAGCAGAAGCTATTATTTTATCAATGAATGGCTATATTTCACATCAGCTTAAAAAGTGTATTGAAGAAAACGATAAATACCTTTTATTAGTAAACTGGAAAACATTAGAAGACCATGAAGTTGGTTTCAGAGAGTCTAAAGAATATCAAGAATGGAAAGCTTTATTGCATCATTTTTATGAGCCGTTTCCAACAGTAGAACATTATAAATAATGAAAATAAAACAAACAAAATATATGAAATTGTCAGGTTTAGAACCATTGGTTTTAAACGAAAACAGCAATTTTATAAATGTTGGGGAGCGAACCAATGTCGCTGGGTCTCGTAAATTTTTACGATTGATTAAAGAAGAAAAATTTGATGAAGCTTTAGATATTGCAAGACATCAGGTAGATGGTGGTGCTCAAATTGTTGATATTAACATGGATGATGGCCTAATTGAAGGAAAAGAAGCCATGGTGCGTTTTCTGAATTTAATTGCTGCTGAGCCAGATATTTGCCGTGTTCCTATGATGATTGATTCTTCTAAATGGGAAATTATTGAAGCAGGACTTCAAGTAGTACAAGGGAAATGTGTAGTAAACTCCATTTCCTTAAAAGAAGGCGAAGAAAAGTTTATTTGGGAAGCAACACAAATAAAACGATACGGCGCTGCAGTCATTGTTATGGCTTTTGATGAGGTTGGACAAGCCGATAATTATGAGCGTAGAATAGAAATTGCAAAACGTTCTTATGATGTATTGGTAAACAAAGTTGGTTTTCCGTCTGAAGATATTATTTTCGATTTGAATATATTTCCTGTGGCTACAGGAATGGACGAGCATCGTAAAAATGCTATTGATTTTATAGAAGCCACGCGTTGGGTTAGAGAAAATCTAGAGAATGTTAGTGTTAGTGGTGGCGTAAGTAATGTTTCGTTTTCATTTAGAGGGAACAATACAGTCCGAGAGGCGATGCATTCCGTGTTTTTATATCACGCCATACAAGCAGGTATGAATATGGGGATTGTAAACCCAGCAATGCTTGAGATTTATGATGATATTCCAAAAGATTTATTGAAATATGTTGAAGATGTGGTACTCAATAGACGTGATGATGCTACAGAGCGCTTATTGGATTTTGCAGAAACCGTAAAAGGAACTAAAGTAGAAAAAACAGTGGATTTATCGTGGCGAGATAACCCATTACAAGATAGAATTACACATGCCCTAGTTAAAGGGCTCGATGCCTTTATTATTGAAGACATAGAAGAAGCAAGACAAGCAGCCAATAAACCAATAGACGTTATTGAAGGAAATTTAATGGCAGGTATGAATGTGGTCGGTGATTTGTTTGGTGCAGGAAAAATGTTTTTACCACAGGTAGTAAAATCAGCTCGTGTGATGAAAAAGGCTGTTGGGTATTTGAATCCATTTATAGAAGCTGAAAAATCAGATAAGTCAGAACCCGTTGGTAAAATATTAATGGCTACCGTAAAAGGCGATGTACACGATATTGGTAAAAATATTGTAAGTGTTGTATTGGCCTGTAACAATTATGAAATAGTTGATTTAGGGGTTATGGTACCACCTGAAAAAATTATAGAAACAGCCATAAAAGAACGTGTAGATGTTATTGGATTATCTGGGCTAATCACACCATCATTAGATGAAATGGTGTATTTAGCAAAAGAAATGCAACGCCAAAATTTTGAATTGCCATTGCTCATAGGCGGTGCAACCACATCAAAAGCGCATACAGCGGTTAAGATTGATACACAGTATAAGAATGCAGTAGTACATGTCAATGATGCTTCAAGAGCAGTAACCGTAGTTGGCGATTTATTGAATAAGAAAACATCAAATGAATATATAGCTAAGCTGAAAACCGATTATGATGAATTTCGAATCAAGTTTTTAAAACGTGGCAAGGAAAAATCATATATATCTATTGAAGAAGCACGAAATAGGAAATATAAAATAGATTGGCACACTTCTGAAATTATAAAACCTAAAGAGTTAGGGGTTCAAATTTTAAAGCAATTAAGTTTAAAAGAATTATTGCCATTTATTGATTGGAGCCCGTTTTTTAGAAGCTGGGACTTACATGGTAAATATCCAGATATTTTAAAAGATGAGGTGGTTGGAGAACAAGCGAGGCAATTGTATGAAGATGCTCAAGAGATGATTCAACAAATAATAGCAAAGCAATTATTAAAGCCAAAAGCTGTATTTGGATTGTTTGAAGCGAATTCAATTAACGAAGATGATATTTCTATTCAAAAGAAAGGTCAAGAAATAGCTGTTTTTAGAACCTTGCGCCAGCAATTAAAAAAACGAGATGGAATTCCTAATCATGCTTTAGCAGATTTTATAGCGCCAAAAGCATCTGGTAAAATAGATTATATGGGAGCATTTTGTGTAGGGATTTTTGGAGCACAAGAATTAGCCGATAGTTACAAAGCAAAAGATGATGACTATAGCGCCATTATGGCACAAGCTATAGCCGATAGATTTGCGGAAGCTTTTGCCGAATATTTGCATAAGCAAATAAGAACCAAACATTGGGGGTATGCTGTTAATGAAGATTTAAGTAACGATGATTTAATTAAAGAAAGCTATAAAGGCATTCGTCCAGCACCAGGCTATCCAGCATGTCCAGACCATTTAGAAAAAGAAACCATTTGGGCGTTGCTTGATGTGGAAAAATTGATAGGCGTAACATTAACCGAAAGTTTAGCCATGTGGCCAGCGGCAGCGGTTTCAGGTTATTATTTTGGAAATCCTGAAGCTAAGTATTTTGGTTTAGGTAAAATTACCGACGACCAATTAACAGATTATGCTAGAAGAAAAAACATTGATAAGGGAAAAGCTAGAAAATGGATGCATCCAAACCTAGCAGAAGAGTAAAAACACTGCTTGACCTACCCGAAAGGAAGAAGAAATAGAAAGCAGATAATAAATTTATAGAAAAAGGTATTAAAAATTAAAACACTCATTTAAAGCCCCTACTTTGGAGGGGTTGGAGAGGCTTATGAAAGTAACAGATCACATAAAAAACGCTAACGGGAAAACATTATTTTCGTTTGAAATTATACCACCAAAAAAGGGAAAGAATATCCAGGAGCTTTATAACAATATAGATCCGTTAATGGAGTTTAATCCACCTTTTATTGATGTAACAACCTCGAGAGAGGAGTTCATTTATATTGAAAAAGAAGGACTATTTGATAGGAAAATTACGAGAATGCGACCTGGCACTTTAGGGATTTGCGCAGCTATTAAACATAAGTACAATGTGGATACCGTGCCACACGTGTTATGTGGTGGTTTTACTAAAGAAGAAACCGAGTATTTATTAGTGGATTGCCATTATCTAGGCATAAATAATGTTATGGCATTGCGTGGTGACGCTATGAAAGGCGAGCAATATTTTAAAGCCACAAAAGGCGGACATTCTTATGCCACACAACTCGTAAATCAAATTCAGAATTTAAACTCAGGACGGTATTTACACGGTGTTTTAGATGTTGATGATAAAGCCGATTTCTGTATAGGCGTTGCAGGTTACCCCGAAAAACATTTAGAAGCGCCATCAATGAAAACCGATTTAAAACGCTTAAAAGAAAAGGTTGATGCTGGTGCAGATTATGTAGTTACTCAAATGTTTTTTGATAATCAGAAGTATTTTGAATTTGTTGAAGCAGCAAAAAAAGATGGGATAAATGTACCTATCGTTCCAGGTATTAAACCTATTGCCGTAAACCGACATTTGCAATTATTACCACAGGTTTTTAAAATTGATTTACCTGAATCATTAATTCAAGAAGTTGAAAAATGTAAAGATAATAAGCAAGTGCGACAAGTGGGAGTTGAGTGGTGTATACAGCAGTCTAAAGAATTATTAGATGCTGGTGTTCCTGTGCTACATTATTACTCGATGGGTAAAAGTGACAATATAAAAGCCATAGCATCAGCATTGTTTTAATAATTAAGTTATTTTTGCAGCCGTAAGACCTATTTATGCGCCAAATATTTTTATGTGTTTTCTGTTTAGTTTTTAGCTTTTCTTTTGCTCAAGATAAGACGCATACATCCTATATTGATGTTAATTACTTCAGAGGAAATATTGCATTACATAACAACGAAATTCTTCATTTAATAAAAGGACATCCCAAAGGTGTTATTTTAGCGTGGAATAAAAAAACCTATGGTTTTGAAGATTGGGAACAGCGTTTTAACTATCCCGATTATGGTGTGTCATTTTCTTATCAAAATATGAAGAATGATATTTTAGGGAACAACTATGCACTCTATGCACATTATAACTTTTATTTTTTAAAGCGAAATATAATGTTTCGGATTGGACAAGGTCTGTCCTATAATACAAACCCATATCATAAAGAAACCAATTTCAAAAATGTAGCATTTGGATCTAAATTTGGGAGTAGCACCTATGTCATGCTTAATTATAAAAAGGAGCGTATTATAGATAAATTTGGTTTGCAGGCTGGATTTTCATTAATTCATTACTCCAATGCAAATGTTAAATCGCCTAATAACGGCACTAATTCCATAACCTTTAATGTGGGCGTTACCTATAGTTTAGATAATCAAGATTTAGAATACCAACACACTATAGATAAAAAGCAAGACCAAGCATTTTCGGAACCTATTAAATACAATTTAGCGTTTCGAACCGGTATTAATGAAAGCGATGTTGTTGGTAGTGGGCAGTATGCCATGTATGTAATTTCTGCTTATGCTGATAAGCGTATTAATAAAAAAAGTGCATTTCAATTAGGGGCAGATGTGTTTTTTTCAAACTTTTTAAAAGAGCTTATATATTATAAAAGCGTTTCGTTTCCAGAAGAAAATATATCAGGTGATGAAGATCATAAACGTATTGGTGTTTTTGCAGGGCATGAGTTATTTGTAAATAAAACATCTTTAGAAACACAACTGGGGTATTATGTATATTATCCTTTTGATTTTGAAGGCCGAGTTTATGTTAGAATAGGTTTAAAACGGTATTTTGCTAAAAAGTGGTTTGCAGCTTTAACGCTTAAAGCTCATGGAGCAAGAGCAGAGGGTGTAGAGTTTGGACTAGGTGTAAGGTTGTAAATATACATTCTTGTTGAAACACAAATCGTATGAATTGAAGTTTAAAAATAATAATAGATGTTTTTACCGATAATTATTAAGGGATTCTAGGAGTAACAATACATGAAAAAAATAATTTACATAATCGTTTTTAGTTTAATTATAGCCTGTGATAGTGAAAATTCTGGTGATTGTTTTCAAAAAGCAGGACCTATTATTCAACAAGAAATTGAGCTTTCTGATTTTAATAAAATATTAGTAAATCGCGATATAGAATTGATTATTAAAGAAGGTGCTATGCAAAGCGTCGTTATTGAAACAGGCCAAAATTTAATGAATGATGTGACTGCAATTGTAGCGGATGATAAATTAACTTTAACTGATAATAACGCATGCAACTATATACGAGACTATGGGATCACCAAAGTTTACGTAACCTCACCAAATATAACAGAAATACGAAGTTCTACACAGTATGAGGTGAGTTCGGATGGAGTTTTAACGTATCCAAATTTAAAAGTCTTATCAGAAGATTTTAGTGATTCAGAATTATTTAACGTTGGCGATTTTAGATTACAGATTAATAATACCAATTTTAGTTTGGTATTTAATAACATATCCATATGTTATATTTCAGGGGAAACAGATAATTTGAATGTTACCTTTTCAGCAGGTACATCCCGTTTTGAAGGACGAAACCTAATTGCAGAAAATGTTGTCATATCCAATAGAAGTTCTAACGATATGATTGTAAATCCACAACAAGAAATAAAAGGAAAAATATCCGGTGTAGGAAATGTTATTTCAGTAAATAAACCTCCTGTTATTGATGTTGAAGAAGTCTATAAAGGACGTTTAATTTTTGAATAAAGCTACAGACTGTTTAGCAATTTCTAACTCCTCATTAGTAGGGATTATCAATACCGTAACTTTAGAATTTTTGGCACTAACATCTGTAAGCTTATCCGGTCTTATATCATTTTTGTTTTTATCTAACAGAATACCTAGATAGTCCAATTCATTACAAATACGTTCACGCATTTCAATGGAGTTTTCTCCAATACCAGCAGTAAATACAATAGCATCTAATCCATTCATAATAGCAGCATAACTGCCAATGTATTTCTTAATTCGGTAAGCATTCATATGCAATGCTAATTGACAGGCTTTATTTCCTTTTTCGGCTTCAGCCTGAATATCTCTTAAATCGCTAAACCCAGTTAAACCCAACATGCCACTTTCTTTTTGTAAAAGGGAGTTGATTTCATCCAGGCTATAATTGAATTTTTTTGCTATATGAAATATGATGGACTGGTCAATATCCCCAGAGCGTGTCCCCATTATTAAGCCATTTACTGGAGAAAACCCTAAAGAATGATCAATGCTTTTTCCGTTTTTAATGGCAGTCATACTACACCCATTTCCCAAATGAATAGTTATGATTTTTGAATGTTCTGTGCCTAAAAAATCAATAGCTTTTTCTGAAACATATTTATGACTCGTCCCATGAAATCCGTATAAACGGATATGGTGTTCCTCTAAAAACCTATTTGGAATGGCATATTTATAGGCGTGTTCTGGAATAGTTTGGTGGAATGCAGTATCAAAAACAGCAACTTGTTTGGCGTTTGAAAAAATAGCTTCAGCAACCTCAATACCTTCCAAATTAGCAGGATTGTGCAAAGGTGCCAATGACGATAATGCTTTTATTTTTTCTTTAACAGCTTTGGTTATTTCAGTAGTATTACTAAAATGCTTACCGCCATGCACAACACGATGTCCAACAATATCAATGGCATTAGCGGTTTTTATAATGCCGGTATCTTTATTTAATAATTGTTTCGATAATAACTCCAATCCAAATTTATGGTCGGGTATCGCTTCAATAACTTCAATAGTCTCTGTATCCGTTTTGAATTTGAATTTAGCATCATTAAACCCAATACGTTCAATTAAACCAGAACAAAGAATTGTTTTTTCTGGCATGGAGAATAATTGAAATTTTAATGATGAACTTCCTGAATTTAAAACTAATACTTGCATGGATTAAAGATCTTGAGCTTGGATGGCGGTTATAATTACAGTACTATAAATATCATCTGCAGTACAGCCTCTACTTAAATCGTTTACAGGTTTGTTAAGTCCTTGTAACATCGGACCAATAGCAAGTGCACCGGTTTCACGTTGTACAGCTTTATAGGTATTGTTTCCTGTATTTAAATCAGGGAAAATTAAGACACTGGCCTGTCCCGCAACTTCAGAATCGGGTAATTTACTTTTTCCAATACGAATATCAACTGCAGCATCGTATTGAATTGGGCCTTCAATTTTTAAGCTTGGTACTTTGGCTTTTGCTATTTCGGTAGCTTTTCTAACACGATCAACATCTTCGCCTTTTCCAGAAGCACCTGAGGAATAGGATAACATGGCCACTTTAGGTTCAACACCAAAATCTTTAGCGGTTTTTGCAGATGAAATGGCTATTTCTGCTAATTGTTCGGCATTAGGATTTGGGTTAATAGCACAATCGCCAAATATAGATACACGATCTTCCAAGCACATAAAAAACACGGATGACACAATATTAACTCCAGGTTTGGTTTTTATAAATTGTAAGGCAGGACGTAAAGTATGTGCTGTAGTGTGTACTGCACCAGAAACCATACCATCTGCATGGCCTTTGTAAATCATCATGGTTGCAAAATAGGAGACGTCAGACATGGCATCCCTTGCCATATCCAGGTTTACATTTTTATGTTTTCTGAGTTCATAAAATGTATTTACATAATCTTTAAAATGAGGTGATTTTTGTGGAGAAACAGTATTGATATCATCAATATTTAGAGGAATATCATATCGTTCTATACGTTCTCTAATTTTTTCTTTTTCTCCAATTAAAGTTAACTCAACAACATGAGCATCAATTAATCTTGCAGCTGCCCGTAATACGCGCTCATCATAACCCTCTGGCAGAACAATGTGCTTTTTGTTCTTTAAAGCACGTTGCAATAAATTGTATTGAAACATCCTTGGTGTAAAAATATCGGATTGAAACGTAATTAAGTCATTTGATAATTTGTCAGTATTCACATGCTTTTCAAATGTAGCGATAGAAGTTTCTATCTTTTCAATATTTTCAGCATAAATTCTAGATTTTATTTTTCCTATATCATTGGTAACTGAAAATGTGCCGCCTTTAACACTAATGATTGGTACAACACTGGAAAGCCCTTCTATTAATTTTAAAATAGAATCTTCTGGTATGAGGCCGCCCGTTAAAATAATTCCAGAAATTTTAGGATAATTCTTTGAAATATTTGCTTGTAGCGCACCTAAAATAATATCGGCTCGGTCGCCAGCTGTAATGACTAATGAGTCGTCTTTTAATTGGTTCAGGTAATTACGTAATTGCATGGTGCCCACTCCAAAGTTTTCTACCTGATTATTTAGCATCTCTTTTCCAAAAAGAAAATGGCCTTCTAAAGTTCTAACAATTTCTTTAATAGTCGGGCTTGAAAGACTTTTAATTTTTGGAATCACGGTAATATCGGTATCACCATTAATTCGTGTTTTTAAAAGTTGCTTTAAGTTTGATACAGCCTCAGGATTAATTTTATTTGTCATGATGGAAAGTACATCAACTTCCTCTTTGAATGTATCATGTGCTAACTGAACATTATCAACAATTTCTGGTAATTTTTTACCATCCCCTTGTGACACTATAATAACAGGTAACCCTAAGTTTTTGGAAATTAGAATATTGATATCTAATTCTAGGCTGGAATTTTCATGCGAAAAGTCAGTACCTTCAACTAAAACAAAATCAAAATGCTCTTCAAGGTATTTATACTTCCTAATAATTTCATCAATAACATCACCAGATTTCCCTTTGTTGTATAAATCAAGGACTTCATTTCGGGTATAAGCAAACGTCTTTTTGTAGTTAATATCAATTTCAAAATGCGAGATGACGGTATGGATATGGTTGTCCATTTCGTTATTTTCGGTATCTTCAATAATAGGTCTAAAATACCCTACTTTGGCAGTTTTCCCTAAAAGCATTCGCATAAGACCAAGTACCACAACAGATTTACCACTGTTAGGCTCGATTGTAGCGACATAAATTCCTTTACTCATCTTTAGTTTTTATGGTAATGCAAAGATAGCCTATTGCCTGATTTTAAGCGAGAAACTTCTTTGATTTAATTAGTAATATGGACTATTTAATCTACAAAACTAATACCCAAATATCTTGGGGAAGATGATATTTGTCATACTTCAAATTAAATTAGAAAAATCAAAAATTCGTACCATAATTATTTGGCAGTCAATTCTCTAAAAAGCGATTCTAAACTTGCGTTTTTTTGGTTAAGCTGAAGGATTCTCAATTGATTGTCATGTGCAAAATCAAATACATAAGAACGCATATCCTCAGAAGTTTTAAATGTGATTTCGTAAACAAAATCATAAGTATTAACTACGTTTTTAACTTTAGGTAATTTTAATAAAAAAGCATCCTCTACACGATAATCAAATTCAACAATAACAACTTGTTCTTTTTCATCTCTAAGGTCTTTTAATGTCTTGTCTGCAACAATTTCACCTTTATTAATAATGATAACACGATCGCACATGGCTTCAACTTCCTGCATAATATGTGTAGAAAGAAATACTGTTTTGGTTTTACCAATTGTTTTAATAAGATTTCTGATATCTACTAATTGATTAGGGTCTAAGCCCGTTGTAGGTTCATCTAAAATTAAAACCTCTGGGTCGTGCAATAAGGCATTGGCTAAACCAACACGCTGCCGATACCCTTTAGAGAGTTGCCCTATTTTTTTATGGGCTTCGGGAGTTAGTCCGGTTAATTCAATAACTTCAGAAATACGATGTTTGCTTATGTCATAAATAGTAGCATTAAATGCCAAATACTCTTTTACATATTGGTCTAGGTAAAGGGGGTTATGCTCTGGAAGATAACCAACACTTTGCTGCACTTGTTTGATGTTGTTGTTTACATCAAAGCCATTGACTTTGGCATGACCTCCATTGGCATGTAAGTAGGTTGTTAAAATTTTCATCATCGTAGACTTTCCTGCACCATTAGGTCCCAAAAAACCAACAATTTCTGGTTTATCAACTTTAAACGATATATTGTTTAAGGCTTTTTGATTTCCGTAAATTTTGGAAATCCCTTCTACTTCAATAGACATATCTAAAATAATTTGTTCAAAAATAAATGATTATCTAATGTAATATAAGATTTACTATAAAATCTTTAAAACTTTTCAGAAAAATAAAAAAAAGGTTTTATAGTATTTTGATTTCTTAAATAATTAATTACTTTAGCCACTCAATTATTACGATGACAGGACATTATACATATTTTAACAATTGGTTTTATTTCTTTTTTAGCAAAAGGAACGAGGCATTGTATGTGTAATTTAAAACATAAATTAACATTATAAGTCTCGATGAAAATCGAGACTTTTTTTTGTTTAGGCGTTAATAAATTGATTTTGAACAATAAAAATTTTGAACTAAAAACTAAATTTTGATTAAAACAGTAGCCATACAAGGTGTTAAAGGGTCTTTCCATCATATTGTGTCACAGCAATTTTTTGATAGCCCAGTTGATTCTATTGAATGTTTAACATTTGATAGGGTTGTTGATTCTTTGTTGACTAAAGAATGCGATGCTGCAATTATGGCTTTAGAAAACTCCATAGCGGGGTCTATAATTCCTAATTATGCTTTAATTGATAAATATGGTTTGCATATAGTAGGCGAACATTATTTAGACATTCAACATAATTTAATGGCATGGCCTAATCAAACTATTGATGATATAGAAGAAGTGTATTCGCATCCTATGGCATTGTTACAGTGCAAGGAATTTTTTAAGCAATACCCACATATAAAACTGATTGAAGATAAAGATACTGCTGAGGTTGCCGAACGTATTCAAAAAAAGAGTTTGAAGCGGGTTGGAGCAATAGCAAGTGTTAAGGCTGCTGAAATTTTTGAATTGGATATTTTAGCACATAGTATCCAAACCATAAAGCATAACGAAACTCGTTTTGTGATCGTAAAACGCATAAATTCTGAAGTTCTAGAACAGCATATTAATAAAGCTTCAGTGAAATTTGAAACAGACCATAAACGAGGAAGTCTTGCCACTATTTTGAATGTGATGAGTGACTGTAAGATGAATTTAACAAAAATTCAATCCTTGCCAATTGTAGAAACACCGTGGAAGTATGCTTTTTTTGTTGACATTACTTTTGAAGATTATGGAGATTTCAAAAAAGCAAAGTCTATTATAGATATAATGGGAGAAGGTTTTAAAGTATTGGGCGAATATAAAAATGCTAAGTTATGATTGAAGTAGCAAATAGGTTGCAAACTGTTGAAGAATACTATTTCTCAAAAAAGTTAAGAGAAGTAAATTTACTAATAGCTAGCGGAAAACCAGTGATAAATTTGGGTATAGGTAGCCCAGATCTACAGCCTCCAAAAAAGGTGCTATCAGCTATTTCTGCAAGTTTAGAAAATCCTATTGCGCATAAATATCAGAGTTATCAAGGGCTTCCCGAACTTAGAGATACTATTTCTAGGTTTTATAAAGAGCATTTTTCGGTAAGCTTAAGCCAGTCTACAGAAATATTGCCATTAATGGGAAGTAAAGAAGGTATTATGCATATTTCTATGACCTATTTAAATGAAGGTGATGAAGTTTTAATTCCCAATCCAGGTTACCCAACCTACCAATCTGTAACAAAGTTAGTTGGTGCAAAAGGTGTGCTTTATGAATTGGATGTGGCTAATAATTGGATGCCGGATTTTGAAGCTTTAGAAAAATCAGATTTAAGTAAAGTAAAATTAATGTGGGTCAATTATCCACACATGCCAACAGGGGCAAAGCCCAGTAAGTTTGTGTTTGAAGAATTGGTAGCTTTTGGAAAACGTAATAATATTTTAATTGTAAACGATAATCCATATAGTTTTATACTAAACGATTCGCCCAAGAGCATTTTAAGTGTAGAAGGCGCTAAAGATGTATGTTTAGAATTAAATTCTCTAAGCAAAACCTTTAATATGGCAGGTTGGCGAGTAGGTATGGTTGTGGGAGCTAGTGAGCATATAAACAATATTTTAAAAGTGAAGAGCAATATGGATTCAGGTATGTTTTACGGAATTCAAAAAGGCGCTATAGAAGCTTTAAAATGCTCAAATATGTGGTTTGCAACATTAAATAATGTATACCAACAACGTAGAAATTTAGTGTGGAAATTAGCAGACGCTTTAAATTGCACATACGATAAAGAGGCCTCAGGACTTTTTGTTTGGGCAAAATTGCCAGCATATCTAAAGTCTGAGGAATTTATAGATTTAGTGTTAAAGGAAAACCACATTTTTATAACACCAGGAACCATTTTTGGAACAAAAGGTGAAGGTTATATTAGGTTTTCTTTATGTGCTTCAACAGAAGTTTTAGAAGAAGCTATATCGAGAGTGAAATAAAGTAAGTAGTTTTTAGTAGGTAGTTGCAGTGTACCGTAAAAGCTATAGTTTACGATTAGTAAATAATGAAAGTTAAAAAGTAAATAAAATATTTAAAACACCCGAGTAAGAGTTTCCCCTTTGGGGGATAGGGGGCTTGATATGAAAAATATATATGCCATAGGAGTTGGTTTGATTGGAGGGAGTCTTGCTATTGATATTAAGAAGAATGATCCAGATGTGGTTATTCATGGTATTAGTAGAAAGGATTCAACGCTTAATAAGGCTTTGGAGTTAAATCTGATTGATAAAAAAGCTGTTTTAGATGATATTAAAAACGCTGATTTAGTCATTATTTCAATTCCTGTAGATGCTACAGTAAAACTATTGCCAACTATTTTAGATAAAATATCAGATACAGGTTTAGTAGTCGATGCAGGTTCAACAAAAGAAGATATTTGTAAGGTTGTTGAAAACCACCCAAAACGAAGGAATTTTTTAGCCATGCACCCTATTGCTGGAACAGAGCATTCTGGACCAACAGCAGCCATTGAAGGGCTGTTTAATGGAAAAACAAATATTGTATGCGAAGTTGAAAAAACGACTTTCAAATTACAAGAAAAGGCACTAAAGCTATTTACTGATATTGGTATGCGTATTCGTTATATGAATCCTGTAGAACATGATCGACATATTGCTTACGTATCGCATTTATCGCATATCAGTTCCTTTATGTTAGGGAAAACAGTCATAGAAAAAGAGAAAAACGAACGTGATATTTTCGATATGGCTGGTAGTGGATTTGCTTCAACAGTACGTTTAGCAAAAAGTTCGCCAGAAATGTGGACACCCATTTTCAAACAGAATAAAACCAATGTTATTGAAACATTAGAAGAGTATATTAATAATCTCACGCATTTTAAAGAATTAATAAAGACAGATGATTTTGATGCTGTTTTCAGTGAGATGGAAAGCGCGAATCATATAAAAGATATTTTAAAAGGAATACATTAAAACTAAGTACAAAAAATAAAATCTCAAATACCGGATATATAAATTAGTATAAGTTTGGAGTTTGAAATTTCATTTTTTTGAAATTTGATTAAGATTATGGAAAACAAAAAAGAAATGAGAACCTGGTTAGATGATTTAAACTTAGATCATCCTTTGGTAATTGCAGGACCTTGTAGTGCTGAAACAGAAGAGCAAGTATTAAAAATTGCACATGAGTTAAAAGATACTGATGTAAACTATTTTAGAGCTGGAATTTGGAAACCAAGAACCCGCCCAGGTATGTTTGAAGGTGTTGGGGCATTAGGATTAAAATGGTTACAAAAAGTAAAAGCAGAAACAGGTATGAAAATCTGTACTGAAGTAGCCAATGCTACACATGTAAAACTGGCCTTAGAGCATGATGTCGATTTACTATGGATCGGAGCGCGTTCTACTGTTAGTCCTTTTATAATGCAAGATATTGCAGATGCTTTGCAAGGAACAGATAAGCCTGTATTGATTAAAAATCCAGTAAATCCAGATTTAGCGCTATGGTTAGGTGGTATTGAAAGAATATATAAAGCAGGTGTTAAAAATATTGGAGCTATACACAGAGGGTTTTCAACTTACGAAAAAACGAAATACAGAAATACGCCAGAGTGGCAATTAGCTATTGAGTTTCAAAATAAATTCCCTGATATTCCTTTAATTAGTGACCCGTCGCATATTACAGGAAAAAGAGATATGATTTTTGATGTATCCCAAATTGCTTTAGATTTAAATTTTGATGGTTTAATGATTGAAACCCATTTTGACCCTGAAAATGCTTGGAGTGATGCTGCTCAACAAGTAACACCATCAAGTTTAGTTCAAATTATGAGGGATTTAAAAATCAGAAAAGAGTCTAATGCCGAGGCAGAATATAACAGTGCCTTAGATAATTTAAGAGCCCAGATTGATGTGGTCGATAACCAAATCATTGAACTGTTAGGTAAACGAATGAAAACTTCAGACGGTATAGGAGCACTTAAAAAGCAAAAGAACGTAGCTGTTTTACAATCTAAACGTTGGAACGAAATTTTAGGAAAAATGGTTTTAGAAGGAGAGCAACATGGGTTGAGTGAAGAGTTTATTTTAAAAATGTTTAAGGCTGTTCATCAAGAGTCCATTAATCACCAAGAAAAAATTATTAATGGGTAATTCAAATCCATTCAATAAATAATTTAAATAAAAATGCCCCACTTTGGTGGGGCATTTTTATTTAAAAAAGAAAAACAATTATTGCTTATTTCTTTTAAAAAGGTAACGTGTTATAAAAATACCTTGGCCATCACCTTTTCCACCTTCACTTTCAACACCGCTAGTTACGAAAGCGAGTTCCCAGCCTTCTTCAATCATGGTATTTATTTTAGATTCTATTATAGCATCATTAGCTGCAATGTTTTGAAAACGAATACCACCAATATTATAAAAGTTTAATAATTTGGTTTCATCAAAACCTTTAACTCGAATTTCTCCACGTTTAGATTTATTACGTGTATTGTCTTCTTCGGTTTGCGTGCTGGTAAATTGTTTGTAGTCTTTAGTGTCATTAGCACTAATGATTCTAGAACGCCCTAAACCATTAGGAACAATTGATTCTACACTTGTTACTACTTTGTATTCAACTTGAGCATTTGTTTCAAAAAAAGCAAATAAAGAAATAGCTAATACAATTAATAATTTTTTCATGTTGTTGAGAATTTTAAGGTTAAGTGGCTAATTTAAAAATATTTCATACAATTAAAACTATTATTTTATTTTACTTTTGAAAAACATTATGACAGGGCACGTTTATAAATCTACAGGAAGTTGGTACACGGTTAAAACCCAATTGGGTGAGACCTATGAATGCCGTATAAAAGGTAAATTCCGTATAAAAGGTATTAAGAGTACAAACCCAATTGCCGTAGGAGATGTTGTGGATTTTGAATTAGAGGCCGATAATAATCAAGATTCAGGTATTATTCATCACATTCACGATAGGACTAATTACATTGTTAGAAAGTCGGTTAACCTATCCAAGCAAACGCATATTATAGCCGCAAACTTAGATCAGGTTTTTTTAATGATTACCATTAATAATCCACCAACACTAACTAGTTTTATAGATCGGTTTTTAGTAACAGCCGAAGCATATTCCATTAAAACCGTATTGTTATTTAATAAGGTAGATACTTATGATGAAGACACCCTTAATGAAGTAAAATACTTAGCCCATGAGTATAGAAAAATAGGCTATGAGTGTATAGGCGTATCAGCAAAAACAGGTAAAAATGTAGACCAGGTTAAAGCACTAATGCATAATAAAACGAGTATGTTTTCAGGTCATTCGGGTGTTGGTAAATCGACGCTTATAAACACCATTGAGCCAACATTAAATATCAAGACAAAAGAAATTTCAATACAACATAGCCAAGGGCAGCATACTACGACTTTTGCAGAAATGTTCGATTTAAGCTTTGGTGCAAAAATTATTGACACACCAGGTATAAAAGGTTTTGGAGTGGTTGATATGGATAAAGAGGAAGTAGGCGATTATTTTCCTGAAATCTTTAAATTAAAGCAAGACTGTAAGTTTAATAACTGTTTGCATCTAAAAGAGCCACAATGTGCTGTAAAGAAAGCTTTAGATAACGATGAGATGGCGTTTTCCCGTTATCGTAGTTACTTACAGATTATTGAAGGCGAAGATGAACATTACCGAACAGATATTTGGGATAAAGAATGAAAGTTGTAATCCAAAGAGTGTCTCAAGCGAGCGTAACTATTGAAGACAAAAAAGTCGCTTCAATAAAAAGCGGACTTTTAATATTATTAGGAATCGTTGAAGATGATACTGATGATGATATTAAGTGGTTGTCAAATAAAATAGTAAACCTTCGTGTTTTTGGTGATAAAAACGGTATCATGAATACCTCTATAAAAGATATAGATGGAAATGTTATTGTAGTAAGTCAGTTCACACTTCACGCGTCAACTAAAAAAGGAAATCGACCAAGCTATATTAAAGCAGCAAAGCCAGATATAGCCATACCGATTTATGAATGTTTTATAAACCAACTAGAAACCGATTTAGGCAAGAAAGTACAAGTAGGACGGTTCGGAGCAGATATGAAAGTAGAATTGCTTAATGACGGACCAGTTACTATTATTATTGATGCCAAAGATAAAATATAATGGCATCAGTTTTTGGACATAGTATTGTTGGATATACATTGTCTAAAGTCATTGATAATCAAAATACCAAATGGTTATTAATTGCTACTATCTTTTCTACAATTTTACCCGATTTTGATGTTGTTTCATTTAAGTTAGGAATACCTTACGAACATCCATTAGGGCATCGAGGGTTCTCCCATTCCATAGTTTTTTCAGTCATTTGGGGATGCATTTTAATGGCCACTTTAGGAAGGAAAAATAAGCGTATTTGATTTTTAGTAATCTTTCTAGCAACAATGTCGCATGGTATTTTAGATGCTATGACTAACGGAGGAAGAGGTGTTGGGTTTTTAATTCCTTTTGATAATAAGCGTTTTTTCTTTCCATGTAGAAATATATTGGTATCACCAATAGGTATACAAGAGTTTTTTTCCTCTTGGGGAATTAAAGTGATTTTTAGTGAAATTAAGCATGTAACTTTTCCTTGTTTTCTTATATTAGCTGTAAGATTTTTAGTTATAAAAATAAAACACAGGATTTAGTTAGGACTATCATTTTTCTCATAACTATAAAATTAGTGTTTAAGTGCATTTATCGCTTCCAAATTTAAATACAGCTAAATGAAATTAAAATTTATTGTAAATATATTTATTCTATTTATAGTCTCAACCGCTTTTTCTCAAGAAAACCTTTATACAAGTATTACAATTCCAGAAAATCTTAAACAACATGCTAATGCGGTTGTGAGGTTGAATGATGTGCAAATCACATTAAAATCATCAAGTGAAATGCATATTGTTGAAAAAAGAATAATTACGGTATTAAATAAAAAAGGAAATGATAATGTTGATGCTTACGCCCATTATGATAATAATGTAAAAATAAAAAATTTAGAAGCGTTGGTTTTTGATGATTTAGGGAAAGAAATAAAAAAAATAAAAAAAAATGATTTTAAAGATGTAAGTGCCGTTAGCGGAGGGACTTTGTACTCAGATTCAAGAGTAAAATATTTAGAATATACTCCAATTACTTATCCGTATACCATTGAATTTAACGTTGAGGTTACAAATAGAAACACAGCATTTATACAACCCTTTATACCAATAGATGATACTTTTTTAAGTGTTGAAAAAAGTATATATACCTTAAGTTGTCCAGAAGGTATTACTATAAGGAAGAAGGAAAAAAATATAGCAGGTGTTAGTTTAGAGAAAGAGGAAACAACAAATAAAATTTTTTATAAAGTAAAAAATTTAGAGGCTATAAAACCAGAAGCCTATAGTCCGTTATTTAGAGATAGGATTCCTAAAGTTATGCTAGTGCCAAATGAGTTTACATTGGAAGGCGTACAATCTAAAGTTGAAAACTGGAACGATTTTGGAAAATGGATGTATCATGATTTAATAAAAAATACGCACGATTTACCAGTTACAACTATAAATATGATTAAAAATTTGGTTAAAGATGAACCAAATGATATTGCAAAAGCAAAAAAAATATATCAATATGTTCAAGATAAAGTAAGATATATAAGTGTGCAAGTCGGTATTGGTGGTTGGAAACCTTTTAATGCTTCCGAAGTTGATAAATTAGGATACGGAGATTGTAAAGCGTTAACAAATTATACGATGTCGCTTTTAAAAGCTGCTGATATAGAATCTAATTACACTGTGGTTTATGCTGGTAAATCACAAAGAAATTTAGAAAAAGATTTTGCAGCAGTGCAAGGTAACCATGTTATCCTCAATATACCATCTGATGAAGAAAACATATGGCTAGAATGTACAAGTCAAAAATTACCTTTCGGTTTTATTGGCGATTTTACAGATGATAGAGATGTGTTGGTCATTACACCAGAAGGAGGCAAAATCCAGCATACAAAAAAGTATAGCGCAGAAGAAAGCTTACAAGTCAATAAAGGTAATTATAAGGTTTCAAATGATGGGAATATAAGTGTTCATGTAAATGTGAATTCAAAAGGCATTCAATATGATAATAAATATTGGTTAGAAACCGAAACAGAACGCGATTTAGATAAACATTATAAAAACCGTTGGGGATATATTAACAGTATAACAGTTAACTCTATGCATATTGATAATAATAAAAACGATATTGAGTTTATAGAAGATGTGAGTTTTCAAGCAACACATTATGCTAAAAAAGTTGGAAATAGAATGCTGCTACCCATAAACGTTTTAAATAGAAACACACACGTGCCAGATAGGTACAGAAATAGAAAGTTGCCCCTTAAAGTAAAGAGGGGGTTTAAAGATTTTGATGAAGTAGAAATTAAATTACCAACAGATTATAAAGTCGAAGCTTTGCCAAAAAACATAACCATAGAAAATAAGTTTGGAACCTATAAAACAGAAGTTATTGTTAAAGATGAACATACACTTGTTTATACACGAGAATTTATAATTAACGATGGCGAATTCCCTAAAGAAGATTATAGTAGTTTCAGAAATTTTTATAAAGAAGTGTCTAAACAAGACCATGCAAAAATAGCATTAATACAAAAAAAGTAGAATGAGAATAGTTACAATATTACTTAGTTTAAGTATTTCCTTAAATGTACTAGCCCAAGATTATAAATTTGGAAAAATATCAAAAGAAGAATTGCAGGAAACCTATAACCCAATAGACTCATCAGCATCAGCAACATATTTATATAAATATAGGAAGACTCATTTTGAATATTCAGAACAAGAAGGATTTCAGTTAATAACGGAAATCCATGAACGCATCAAAATTTATAATCAGGAAGGGTTTGAATATGCAACAAAAACAATCAGTCTTTATAAAAATGGAAGCACTGACGAAGAAGTGAGTAATTTAAAAGCATATACTTATAATCTAGTTGGTGGAAAAATAGAAGATACTAAACTTGAAAAACAAGGCATATTTAAAACAGAAAAATCTAAGTATAGAAATGAAGAAAAGTTTACAATGCCTAAAATAAGTGAAGGGTCAATTATTGAATACAGATATAAAATATATTCACCTTTTTTCTCAAATGTTGATGATTTTATTTTTCAAAATGATATTCCAATTAAAAAGCTAATAGCAATATTTGAGGCGCCTGAGTATTTCAGTTTTAAGTTAAATGTTAGAGGTTTTTTAAAAATGAACCAAAAAAAGGTAAATAAAAACGGTAGTTTTAATCTAGGTAATGATAAAATAGATTTTATCAAGGAATGCTACGAGTACAAATTAACAAACATACCAGCACTTATTGAAGAGCCTTATGTAAATAATATTAACAATTACCGATTAGCTGTTAGATATGAGTTATCATACACAAAGTTTCCAAATTCAACATTCAAGCATTATTCATCAACATGGGAAGATGTTGTAAAAACCATATACAAAAATTCCAATTTTGGAGGAGAATTGAAAAAATCGGGATATTATGAAAATGATATTGATGCTTTAATAAGTTCGGTTTCAGACCCTATGAAAAAAGCGTTTTTGATTTTTGATCATGTAAAGTCAAGAGTAAAATGGAATGGGTATTACAGTAAATACACAAATGATGGTGTAAAAAAAGCCTATAAAGACCAAGTAGGGAATGTTGCGGAAATTAATTTAATGTTAACCTCAATGTTACGATATGCAGGCTTAAATGCTAACCCTATTTTAGTGAGCACCAGACATAACGGAATTCCACTATTTCCAACCAGAGAAGGGTATAACTATGTCATAACCGGTATAGAAGTAAAAGATGATGTTATTTTATTGGATGCCACAAGTACATACAGTACCATTAATGTTTTGCCTTTTAGAACATTAAATTGGAAAGGTAGGATTATTAGAGAATCAGGAAGTTTTTCCACAATAGATTTGTACCCTAAACAACAATCAAAAAACACAACTTCAATGATGATAAATTTATTGGAAAATGGTGATATTGAAGGCGGATTTAGAAGTGTAAAAACCAATCATGATGCTTTGCGGTATAGACAAAAATACAATACCGCAAATGAAGATGATTTTTTAGAAAAACTGGAAAACAAATACGAAGGCTTAGAAATTTCAGATTTTAAAGTAACAAATGCGTTAAATCTCTCTAAACCCATTATGGAGTCTTATAAATTTTTTAAAGAAAGTCAGGCAGATATAATAGGAGATAAAATATACTTTTCGCCACTATTTTATTTAAGAACTAATGAAAACCCTTTTAAGTTAGAAAAGCGTGAATTTCCTGTAGATTTTGGTTACCCATTATCAGGACAGAATAGAATTATAATTAGTATTCCAGAAGGATATAATATAGAATCGGTTCCAAAACCAAAAGTGGTATCTTTACCAGATAATTTAGGGACGTTTAAATATAATATTGTTGCCTCAGAAAACAAGATTCAATTTACATTAAGTTCAACTTTAAATAGCGCTGTAGTTTCTCCTGTTTATTATGAAGCTCTTAAAGAATTTTTTAATCAAATGATAGAAAAAGAAGCCGAACAAATTGTTTTAACCAGAATATAATGGACATTCAAAACGCACAAAAAGAAGTAGATAAGTGGATTAAAGACCACGGCGTACGTTATTTTAATGAACTTACCAATATGGCTCAACTTACTGAAGAGGTAGGCGAGGTGGCTCGAATTATAGCCAGACGATATGGCGAACAAAGCGAAAAAGAAAGCGATAAGGATAAAGATTTAGGCGAAGAATTGGCCGATGTACTATTTGTAGTATTATGTTTAGCAAACCAAACAGGGGTGGATTTGAAAAAAGCTTTTGATAAAAGAATGGATAAGAAAGGAAAACGAGACCACGATAGGCATCATAATAACGAAAAATTAAAGTAAATTTGCATGCTTTAAGAAGCAAGACAATTTTACAATGAATATCACACTTCACAAATCACAAATAGTAAACCGTAAATCAAAAGTTACAATAACAGGTTCAAAAAGTGAATCCAATCGTTTGTTATTACTTCAAGCGCTATATCCAGATTTAAAACTAGAAAATGTTTCAAATTCAGATGATAGTAACTTAATGGCTAATGCCTTAAACACTCAAGCTGATATTGTAGATATTCATCATGCAGGTACCGCCATGCGGTTTCTAACCGCTTATTTTTCAATTCAAGAAGGTAGAACAGTAACGCTAACAGGTTCAAAGCGCATGAAAGAACGTCCTATTAAAATTTTAGTAGAAGCGTTACAAGATTTAGGCGCTGAAATTGAATATGAAGACCATGAGGGTTTTCCGCCAATAAAAATAAAAGGGAAGAAACTAACAAAAAATAAAGTATCGTTAAAAGCGAATGTAAGTAGTCAGTATATTTCCGCTTTGCTATTAATAGCTTCAACACTTGAAAACGGTTTAGAATTATCTTTGGAAGGCGAAATAACATCTGTTCCGTACATTAATATGACTTTAAGTTTATTGGACGAAATAGGCGTAGAAACATCTTTTGAAAATAATACCATTACAATAAAGCCAACAACCAATCCCGATAGCTATCGTGACAAACAACCAGCAACATTTACAGTTGAATCCGATTGGTCTTCAGCATCTTATTATTTTAGTATAGCAGCTTTAAGTGACATAGGAACGGAAATCACCTTAACATCATACAAAGAAAATTCATTACAAGGGGATTCAGCTTTGGTGGATATTTATAAGCATTTTGGTGTGTCTACGGTTTTTAAGGATAATGCACTGACTTTAAAGAAGGACACATTACGTTTAAACCCCTTATCTCTAGACTTAAAAAACGCACCAGATATTGCTCAAACCATTGCGGTAACCTGCTTTGCTTTAGGGATTTCATGTGATTTAACAGGGCTTCATACATTAAAAATTAAAGAAACAGATAGACTCGTTGCATTAAAAACAGAAATTGAAAAGTTAGGAGGAGACGTCAATATCACTGATAAATCGTTACACTTGGCAGCTTCAAATTCAATAAACGAATTAGTTTCTATTGCAACATATAACGATCACAGAATGGCTATGGCCTTTGCGCCGTTAGCACTTAAAACGTCAATAATTATAGAAGATGCTATGGTCGTTTCAAAGTCCTACCCAACCTTTTGGGATGACTTAAAATCCATAGGTTTTGAAATAACATCAAATTAACCATCGATTATTTTAAGATTTATTTAGGTATAAGAAATAATAATCACGTATTTACTTGACAACCCCTATGCGCAGATTGTATATTTGCAACTTTCTAAAAATAACTAAACTCCTATAAATGAAATTATCACACTTCGGCTTCGAATTACCAGAAGAATTATTAGCAGAGTACCCAGCAGAAAATAGAGATGAGTCTCGCTTAATGGTTTTAAACAGAAAAGAGCAGACCATCGAGCATAAAATGTTTAAGGACGTTATTGACTATTTTAATGAAGATGATGTTTTGGTGCTTAACAATACCAAAGTTTTTCCAGCCAGATTATACGGTAACAAAGAAAAAACGGGTGCAAGAATTGAAGTGTTTTTGTTAAGAGAATTAAACGAAGAACAACGTCTTTGGGATGTTTTAGTTGACCCAGCTCGTAAAATAAGAATTGGTAACAAATTATATTTTGGCGATGATGATACTTTAGTAGCAGAAGTTATAGATAATACAACTTCAAGAGGACGTACATTGCGTTTCTTGTACGATGGATCATATAGAGAATTCCGTATAAAATTAAATGAGCTAGGCGAAACACCACTTCCTAAATACATTAAAAGAGATGTGGAGCCAGAAGATGAAGATCGTTACCAAACTATTTTTGCTAAAAATGAAGGTGCAGTAGCAGCTCCAACAGCAGGACTTCACTTTTCAAAACATTTATTAAAACGTTTAGAAATAAAAGGTGTAAATTTTGCAGAAGTAACATTGCATGTTGGATTAGGGACTTTTAACCCTGTTGAGGTTGAAGATTTATCTAAGCATAAAATGGATAGCGAAGAGCTAAAAATTGATGAAAAGGCAGTAGGGATTGTTAATACAGGCCTAAAGGAAAAAAGGCGAGTATGTGCTGTTGGAACCACTGCAATGCGCGCCATAGAAAGTGCCGTATCAACAAGCGGAAAACTAAATGAAATTGATGGATGGACCAATAAATTTATTTTCCCTCCTTACGATTTCAGTATAGCAAACTCAATGATTACCAATTTCCATACACCAAAATCAACTTTGTTAATGATGGTTTCTGCATTTGCAGGTCACGACTTCATAAAACGTGCCTATGATGAAGCTATTAAAGAAGGATACAAGTTTTATAGTTATGGTGATGCCATGCTAATCATATAAATATAATATTTTAAATAATAAGCCTCTTTTATTAGAGGCTTTTTTATTAGTTGTTTTTCTGCATTCAAATGGAAATCAAAAAAAAAGATATACGCGCATTAACCAAAGAGCAATTGAGAGCGTTCTTTGTAGAGCAAGGCGATAAAGCATTTAGAGGCAATCAAGTTTATGAATGGCTTTGGCAAAAATCGGCGCATACTTTTGAAGATATGACCAATGTTTCAAAAGAAACACGTCAAATGCTGAAAAACCACTTCGTTATCAACCATATAAAAGTAGATACCATGCAACGTAGTAGTGATGGGACTATTAAAAATGCAGTAAGGCTTCATGATGATTTAATAGTAGAATCGGTTTTAATTCCAACCAAAACCAGAACTACCGCCTGTGTATCCAGTCAAGTAGGATGTAGTTTAGATTGTAAGTTTTGTGCAACGGCACGTTTAAAACGTATGCGTAATTTAAATCCTGACGAGATTTACGACCAAGTGGTAGCCATAGATAATGAAAGTAGATTATACTATAACAGACCATTAAGTAATATCGTTTTTATGGGTATGGGCGAACCGCTTATGAACTATAATAATGTTATTAAAGCCATAGATAAAATAACATCACCAGAAGGTTTAGGCATGTCGCCTAAGCGTATAGTAGTGTCCACATCAGGAGTGCCAAAAATGATTAAGAAAATGGCCGATGATGATGTTAAATTTAAACTTGCTGTGTCATTACATTCAGCAATAGATGAGGTTCGAACGTCTATTATGCCATTCAACGCCACCTTCCCACTTAACGATTTAAGAGAGGCGCTTCAACATTGGTATGTTAAAACAAAAAACAGAATAACCTATGAGTATGTGGTTTGGGATGGTATAAACGATAAAAGAAAAGATGTTGATGCCTTAGTCGAATTCTGCAAATTTGCACCTAGTAAAGTAAATCTTATTGAGTATAATCCTATTGATGATGGCGAGTTCCAACAAGCTCATTCAAAAGCAATAGATATGTATGTTAAAGTTCTAGAAAGCAATAATATTACCGTTACAGTTAGACGAAGCCGAGGTAAAGATATTGATGCTGCATGTGGGCAGTTGGCTAACAAGAGTTAAAGACGGCTTGACAATTTTTATTTAGTTTCATTTTAAGTGTTTTTCTGTAAAGAAAATCCATTTATTAAATAGTGATTAATTTTAATAGAACCCGCTTGAAATAGTATATTTGAATTACTTTAAACAAATCAATTGAAAGTAGTAGAGCAAATAAAGCAACCCATCGCTTATGAAATGGATCTTTTCGAGCAAAAGTTTCAGCTTTCTATGGCGAGTAAAGTAGCCTTGCTTAATAGGATTACGCATTATATAGTAAACCGAAAAGGGAAGCAAATGCGACCTATGTTTGTGTTTTTGGTTGCAAAAATGGTGTCTAATGGGGAGGTTAGCGAACGTACATACAGAGGCGCATCTGTTATCGAATTAATCCATACAGCAACATTGGTTCATGATGATGTGGTAGATGATAGTAACCGCCGACGTGGATTCTTTTCAGTAAACGCGCTTTGGAAAAATAAAATAGCGGTTTTAATTGGCGATTATTTGTTATCAAAAGGTTTGTTGTTATCCATTGATAATAATGATTTTGATTTGCTTAAAATCATATCCATTGCAGTAAGGGAAATGAGTGAAGGTGAGTTGCTTCAAATTGAAAAAGCTAGAAAGCTCGATATTACCGAAGTTGTTTATTATGAGATTATTCGCCAGAAAACAGCAACTCTAATTGCTGCCTGTTGTAGTTTAGGGGCAGCTTCAGTAAAACCTGAATCTCAGCATGTTGAAACTATGCGAAAATTTGGTGAGCTTATCGGTATGGCATTTCAAATAAAAGATGATTTGTTTGATTATGGCGATGCGCAAATAGGAAAACCAACAGGTATTGATATCAAAGAACAAAAAATGACTTTGCCATTAATTTATGTGTTAAATCAAGCTTCAAAAAAAGATAAAAACTGGTTGATAAACTCTATTAAAAACCATAATAAAAATACCAAACGTGTTAAAGAAGTGATAGCCTTTGTAAAGCATAATGGTGGTCTAGATTATGCTGTTGCTAAAATGAAGGAGTTTCAAACCGAAGCATTAGAGCTCATTAAAACTTACCCAGATTCTAAGTATAAAAATTCGCTAGAACTTATGGTGAATTATGTGATAGATAGGAAGAAATAAAGTGGGTTTTTATAACCGTTTAACTTTAACGTGGATGTTACCTTAATTTTAAACACCACTCATGTATTACTTTTTAAAAGGGAGTTGTAAAATAAATGCCCCCTTAAGCAACCATTTGCATATAATTTGCGTCTTTATAAATAGAAGCTTAAATGAATCCATTTTTGAAAGTTATTCAACTGCATAAAAACGAAAGTGCATTAATAAAAAAAGCGATTAAAAATAATCGTGAAGCGCAGCATGTGTTATTTGAAATGCATGCGCCAAAAATGCTAAGTGTGTGTAGATATTATATTAAAGATTTACATCATGCTGAAGAAGCTATGCTAAATGGGTTTTTTAAGGTGTTTTTAAATTTGAAGCATTTTAAAAATGAAGGTTGTTTTGAAGGTTGGATAAGGCGAATCATGGTCAGGGAATCCATTTCGTTCTTAAGGCAGCAAAAATATATTGAGTTTTCTGTTGAAGATATAACGATTAACCAGGATTACGTAAACAATATCAACACCAATATTGAAGTTGCCGAAATACAACAGTTAATTGATACCTTACCTGAAGGTTATAAAATGGTATTTGTAATGTATGCCATTGAAGGGTATAAGCATTATGAAATTGCGGAGATTCTCAATATTAATGAAGGAACCTCAAAATCGCAATTATTTAAAGCACGCAAAATGCTTCAGGAAAAATTAAAACAATTAAATAAAATCACAAGCAATGGAACCCATTAAAGTTGAAGAACATATAAAGGAAAAGCTTGATAAAAGGACTTTGCAACCATCAGCAGATGCTTGGAATAGATTGTCAGAGCGATTAGATAATCAAGGCAAAAATAAAAACAACACGCCTTATTGGTGGTTAGGTATAGCAGCCAGTGTTATTGGAATTTTGTTTGTGGTTACCCAATTTTCAGATACTAATAAGGTGGTTGAAGAGGCCCCAAAAATAGTAATAACGCCAGAAGCTATTCAGCAAGAAAAAAAGGAAACCATTAAAGTTGCTTCTGTAGATATTGAAAACAAAGTTTTAAATAAGAATGAACGTGTTATTTATAAAGATAAAACATTAGACAACCCTAAAGCAGAAAAATTACTGAGGACAAATAGAATAAATAAGCCTCTAGCTATAGTTGCTAATGAAAAATCAAATCCAAAAGAAGAACATATTCAGATGAATTCACCTGAATTACCAAAAGAAAACCTAACGTTCGAAAATCAAGAAATCCAAAATATTGTTGCACAAGTACAAGCATTGAGAGCAGATAAAAAAGATGTAACAGATGAAGACATCGATGCTTTATTGATTGAAGCGCAAAAAGAAATACAATTAAATAGATTAATTAATGAAACTACAGGAGTAGTTGATGCAAATATATTGCTACAAGAGGTAGAATCCGATTTAGACCAATCCTTTAGAAATAAGGTTTTTGAAGCGATAAAAGCAAGTTATAATTCTGTAAAAATAGCAGTAGTCCAACGTAATGATTAAATCCATTAGAGATTAAGGTAACTGAATAAAACTAATAATAAATTCATCATCAAATCAATTAATCAAGCCTGTTATGGGCAAAACGAACAATTATGCAAACAATTATAAAGTATTTAGTGCTATTAATAATAGCTTTAAGTGTGCAATTAATCCGTGCACAAGACACCATTCAAAATGTAAATAATAAGCACAAGGTAGAAGAGTTAAGTAAGTTGCGAGAAGATATAAAAAACCAAGAAAAAGCTTTTCTGAAAGCTGAAGTAGAGGCTATAAATCTCCGTTTAGAAAATGGTGAAATAACAAATGAGGAAGCGGAAAAACTTAAAAAAGAAGTTGCTAAAAAAAGAGCTTTAAATATTGAGAATCGCATAGTGATTATTAATAACAAAATTTCACTTTTAGAACGCAATGAAGATGGGTACCATACTGACGATGAAGATCTATCTAAAATAGGTTTTAGTATAGGAGGCGATGAAGGTAGTTTTGCCGGAATAAAGATTAAAGATAAAAACAAACCCAAAAAGTACGATTTACGAACTACAAGTGATTTTGTTTTAGCCTTTGGTTTTAATAATGCCATTATTGAAGGTGAAAAATTTGACGATTCTCCATACAAATTTGGAGGCTCACGTTTTTTTGAAATAGGATGGGCTTGGAAAACACGGGTTTTTAAGAACTCTAATTTTTTACGTTTTAAGTATGGGTATTCCATTCAAATAAATGGATTAAAGCCTGATAATAACGCTTATTTTGTGCAACAAGGTGATCAAACGGTTTTAGAGGAGTTCCCTGAAAATCTTAAAAAATCAAAACTTTCAATTACCAATTTGGTGCTTCCTATTCATTTTGAATTTGGGCCATCAAAACGCATTGATAAAGATACCCATTTTAGGTATTCAACAGATAATAAATTTAAGATTGGTATTGGAGGTTATGCTGGGTTTAATATTGGTACACGGCAAAAACTAAAATACAAATTGGATGGTGAAGATATAAAGGATAAACAAAAGCGTGGCTTCAACACCTCTAATTTAGTTTATGGTTTAAGTGCCTATTTAGCATTTGATAGTACAGCACTGTATATTAAATATGATTTGTCTCCTATTTTTAAAGACCAAATTGTAGATCAAAATAATATTTCTATAGGCGTGCGCTTTGATATGGATTAGTTGATATAATTAGGCATTGTGTCTTTCTTGTAATACCAATAGTGACAGACTATTTAAAATTATTTTCTGTATAAAAAGTAATTATTGACCAAGTCTATATAAGCTTGTTTAGCACCGTCTTCGCTAATATTTTCTACTTGAAATAAAGCATTGGTTTTAAAAGCGTTTATAATGGGCTTCTTGCTTTTTGGTTTGCTATAATCGTTAGTTGCTTTTTTATAGTAAGCATAAAGTTTTAAAAGTGTATCGGCAGGAAAAGGTTCGGTGTATGCGTTTACCCGATTAACAGCTTTTTGAAATTCTATGTCTAAGTTGCTTTTACCCATTGTTATTTTCAGCAATAATACTTTCGCCTCCACGAACTTTTTGATTCAGCGCTACTTTTATATTAGTATCTAAAGGTAAGAATAAATCGACCCTTGAGCCAAATTTTATAAACCCAGACTCACCACCTTGAGAGGCTTTATCATTAAGCTTTGCATAGTTTACAATACGTTTTGCTAATGCACCGGCAATTTGTCTATGTAACACCTTGCCGTAAGTTTCGTTTTCTACAACAACGGTGGTGCGTTCGTTTTCTTCACTCGCTTTTGGATGCCAAGCTACTAAATATTTTCCTGGGTGGTATTTACTAAAAATAACATTTCCAGAAATAGGGTAGCGCGTAACATGTACATTTAGTGGCGACATAAATACGCTAACTTGCAAACGTTTTTCCTTAAAATATTCTTTTTCAAAAACTTCTTCAATAACAACCACTTTGCCATCTACAGGAGATAGGACTTGTTTGTTATTTAAAACGGTATGGCGTTTTGGATTTCTGAAGAATTGGAGAATAAGTATTAAAAAAGCCAATAAAGCAATTAGAATAACGGTTTTTAACCATACGATACTAATAAAACTTTCAGCTAATAAAATACCAGCAACAACAATAATAAATGTTATGACTATAATTTTATGACCTTCTTTATGAAACATAATGTAAAATTCTTAAAAATAAATATATAAATGGTGCTGCAAAAATAATGCTATCTAGTCTATCTAATAAACCACCATGACCTGGCATAATAACACCACTATCTTTAACATTTGCTTGTCTTTTAAACTTAGATTCGATTAAATCTCCTAAAGTACCAAAAACAGTAATAATAATACTTAGTATTAACCAGCTCGTAAAGTTTAAAGTTTCAGTAAAGGTAGCAATAAAATAGCTGGCTATACATGAAAAAAACAAACCGCCAAGGAATCCTTCAACGGTTTTTTTAGGTGAAATTTTTTCAAAAAGTTTTTGTTTACCAAAGTTTTTACCAACTAAATAAGCAAAAGAGTCATTTACCCAAACTAAGATGAAAGTACCGAGTAATATAGAAGGATTATAGTTTTCATAATAATTAGCTATCAAGATTAAAAAAACAAAAGCACTTGATAGATAGAATGTTGTTAGTAAAAACCGTTTAGTAACAAAAAGCGGAATGGTCTTTTCTGAAAATAGATCTTTCACTAAAAATAGCTTTACAAAAATAGAGATTACCATAAGTATTTGTATCGCTTCACTTAAACCCGCATTTGTGTTTAAAACAGTTTGCCAATAGCCAAAAACGGCATATAATACAATAAAAATTAAATAAGGGATATTACTTTTAAGTTGAATGAGTTTTTTGAATTCACTCATGCATATTAAGCCAAACACAAGAAAAATTGCTAAAAGTAAGTGTTCAAAATATAGACAAACAAGTAATAATGAAATATAGACTAAGCCAGAAAGTGATCGGATAAACGTTTCTTTCATTCTATAAATCTTCAAAAAGTAATAGATATAGGTTTTTTGCGCTACTTCCATAACTTAGAAAATCTTTTTCATCACCAGATTTAAAATGTTTTATGGTTGTAATATTAGTTGGGATTTTTTGCCTGTTTTTAGATTTTATACCGCGCAAACCTTCGCCTATGTTTTCAACAATTTGACTTGTTGTTGCAAATACAATAAAGTTGAAAGGTAGTTCCGGTAGTTTTTTTTCAAAGATTTGTTTTGATGAAATTAGCAAGGATCCATCATTAGCAATTAAATTTTCACAAGTGGTTAAGAAAAAAGTAGCTTCACTTATCTTTCTAGTAGGTAATAAATCAGAATTTTTAAATTTATCTTGTAAATTATCATCAAGTAATAAAACTTGCTCTTCTTCCCAATTGTTTTCGTCTATAATATGATTTAAATTTGTGTAAACCTCATTTAGGTTTTCGCAGTACAAGAATTTACCACCATTAGCCTTAAAGTTTATAGTAAACCTTTCGTCTATTGGCAGTTTTACTTCTGGCATATATTTGCCTCTATCATCAGATTTTAATTCTTTACCTGAATGTACAGATTTAGAACCAAATAGTTTTCTAAAAAGGCTCATTTAAGTTATAGCTATTAACAGAATTCTTTTGCGTTTTATCAAATATAAAAAATCTTAAATTAACCTTGTTACTAATTTAAGATTTTTACTAAAAGCTTAACAAATTATATGCTTTTCAGATTTATTCGTCGATAGTTTCGCTTGACTCCTTTGGTTTTTCTACTTCTTCTTTTTCAAAAGCGCGTTTACCGAATATTTTTTCAAGATTATCTTTAAAAATAACTTCTTTTTCAAGAAGGACTTCTGCTAGCTGGGTTAATTTATCTTTATTGGCTTCAAGTAATTTGATTGCACGTTGATATTGTTCTTCAATAATATCTGATATTTCCTTATCAATTAACTCTGCTGTTTGTTCACTATAAGGTTTAGTAAAACCGTATTCACTTTGTCCAGAATCATAATATGTTAAATTACCAATTTTATCACTAAGTCCATAAATAGTGACCATGGCTCTAGCTTGTTTAGTTACTTTTTCTAAATCGCTTAATGCCCCAGTAGATATTTTATCAAAAATCACTTTTTCAGCAGCACGACCACCAAGAGCAGCACACATTTCGTCTAGCATTTGTTCGGGTCTTACAATTAGCCGTTCTTCAGGTAAATACCATGCAGCTCCTAATGAACGCCCACGAGGTACAATGGTAACTTTTACGAGTGGTGCAGCATGTTCTAACATCCAACTTACAGTGGCATGGCCAGCTTCGTGAAAAGCAACAGCTTTTTTCTCGCTTGGTGTAATAATTTTATTTTTCTTTTCTAAGCCTCCAATAATTCTATCAACAGCATCGAGAAAATCTTGTTTGTCAACTGCCTTTTTTCCATTTCTAGCAGCAATCAAAGCGGCTTCGTTACATACATTAGCAATATCGGCACCAGAGAAACCTGGCGTTTGCTTAGATAAGAAATCTAAATCTAAATTTTCAGCTTTTTTAAGCGGTCTTAAGTGGACTTCAAATATTTCTTCACGTTCACGAACATCGGGTAGGTCTACATAAATTTGTCTATCAAAACGTCCTGCACGCATTAAAGCCTTATCTAAAATATCGGCTCTATTGGTTGCAGCAATCACGATAACGTTTGTATTTGTACCAAAACCATCCATTTCAGTTAATAATTGATTTAATGTGTTTTCACGTTCGTCATTACTACCAGACATAGCATTTTTACCTCTAGCGCGACCAATGGCATCAATTTCATCAATAAAGATGATGGATGGGGATTTTTCTTTTGCTTGTTTGAATAAATCCCTAACACGCGAAGCACCCACACCAACAAACATTTCAACAAAATCTGAACCAGACAATGAAAAGAAAGGTACTTTTGCTTCACCAGCTACTGCTTTTGCTAATAAGGTTTTACCGGTTCCAGGAGGGCCTACAAGTAAAGCTCCTTTAGGAATCTTTCCACCTAAGGTGGTGTATTTTTCTGGAAATTTAAGGAAATCAACTATTTCTTGAACTTCTTCTTTAGCACCTTCAAGTCCTGCAACATCTTTAAAACTTGTTTTAACCTCCGTATTTTGGTCAAAAAGCTTTGCTTTGGACTTTCCTATATTAAATATTTGTCCTCCAGCACCACCGCCAGCACCTCCAGACATTCTTCGCATAATAAAAATCCAAACACCAATTAACAGTACAAATGGTAAGATTCCCATCAATAAATTCCCCCAATCATTGGTCTCAGTATCAAACTTAACTATAGGTTTAACATCTAAATCTTTAGTGGTTTCATTGAGTTGGTTTTCAAAATTTTGAAGGTCACCAAATTCAAATTTATAATTAGGTAATTTTGTAGTAGAAGGTATAAATGTTTGAGGTTTTGAGTTTTTATGAATCTCTTTGGCCTCAGCATCTCTTGTTAAATATACTTTTGCAACACGGGTGTTTTTTACAATATCAACTTTTTCAACATCACCATCTTCCAAATACTTAAAAAAGTCTGAGGGCGTAGTTAAATTACCTTCTTGATAACTTCCGCTACTAAATAATTGAAAGCCTAAGAAAATTGCTATTAATATACCATAGATCCAGTATGGACTAAATTTTGGTTTTTTATCTTTTATATTCTTTTTATCGTTTGCCATTTTGTTTTTTTAGTAACTCGTTTCTATAACTGTTGTTTTTGCATCGCCCCAAAGGCTTTCAATATCGTAATATTCTCTAATGTGTTTTTGAAACACATGCACTACAACATTAACATAATCTATTAATACCCATTCTGAATTATCTAAACCTTCAGTGTGCCAAGGATTGTCTTTAAGCGTTTTGCTTACCTTTTTTTGTATGGAGTTAACAATGGCATTTACCTGTGTGTTTGAAGTTCCTTCGCAAATAATAAAGTAATCACAAACCGTGTTTTCAATCTCTCTTAAATCTAGAATATTTATTTCATTACCTTTAACATCTTCAATCCCACTGATTATAACAGATATTAGTTGGTCTGCGCTTATTTTTTCTTTCGCCATTAATTATATTTAATTTGTGCAAAGTTATTATTTTTTTAGTTCTTTATACTTTAAAATAATCATAAGATTTTAAAGACCAGCAATAACTCTAATATGTCTATAATCAAACTTAATGCCACTGATTCCACAAATAGTTATTTGAGAACCTTGAGTGCTAGAGAAAATGTGGAGGATTATACAACGGTTGTTGCAAAAAAACAAACCCAGGGCAGGGGGCAAATGGGCACGGTTTGGGACGCTGAAACATCTAAAAACCTAACGTTTAGTGTTTATAAGGATGTATCTGGCTTTCAGTTAGATTCCCCTTTTTATATCAGTATGGTTGCGGCTTTGTCTGTATTGAAAACACTTCAATTTTTTTCAATTTCTCGATTACGTGTAAAATGGCCTAACGACATTTTGTCAGCAGACAAGAAGATTTGTGGTATTTTAATCGAAAATGTCATAAAACAGAACTCGATTAATGCCTCTATTATAGGTATTGGTTTAAATGTGAATCAAACCGAATTTAAAAATCTGCCTAAAGCATCATCATTAAGTATACTATCTGGAAAAGTTTATAATTTGGATGAATTGGTAATGGTTATTTTAAACAATTTAAAGGGTTATTTTTTACTATTGAAGGATGGAAAGTATGATCTGATAAAAGCGGAATATGAAACACATCTTTTTAGAAAAAATAAACCTTCAACATTTAAAGATGTCGAAGGTTTGATGTTTTCAGGTTTTATAAAGGGGATTTCCGATTCAGGAAAACTTCTTGTTTTACTGGAAGATAATATTATAAAATCATTCGATTTAAAAGAAATTACATTACTTTATTAAATTGCTTTAGGAATACTAGTAGCTAGGGTTTCAATAAATTTTGTTATTGGACCTTTTATCATCATGGCCATCATAGGGTTGAAATCACCTGTGAAATCAAGTTGTACGTCGCTTGAAGCCTCGTTTATTTCTGTAATATTTGCGATAAGCGAAAAATCAATTTTTCCGCCAGCTGCACCCAAAATAATTTTGTTTGGAGGTAGTACTTCTTTCTTTTTTAAGATGATTTCAGGCATGCCTTTTAATGCAAAAAGAAATGTGTCATCGCCTAAAACTTCAAATTTACTTATGTTTTCAGGCATTAAAGATTCAAAGTTTTTTATATCGGCTAAAAAATTAAAAACGTCTTGTGGCGATTTACTAACGCTAATTTTTGGGGATTCTAAATTCATAATGTTGTTAAGTTATATATTGTTAAGTTGTTTGAGTTGTTTTCGACTAAAAGTCTTAACAACTCAAACAACTTTACGTTTAGTATATCAATTAGTGTTCCATTCACTTGGGTTGGTGTTCCACTCTAATAATGTTTTTAATTCTTTTTCAGAAATATAATTGGTTTCTAAAGCTTTTTCAAGTAAGTTTTTGTAATTACTTAATGTATTTAAGCGTATATTTTCTTTTTCAAAATTTTTGGCAGATACATCAAAACCATAAGTAAAAATGGCTACCATGCCTTTTACATTAATTCCTGCTTCTTTTAATGCTTTTACGGCATTCAAGCTGCTTTTTCCAGTACTAATTAAGTCTTCAACTACAACAACACTTTGTCCTCTTTCAATAAAACCTTCAATTTGGTTTTTACGTCCGTGACCTTTAGCATCTGGTCTTACATAAATAAAAGGGAGACCTAAATATTCAGCGACCAACATCCCTATACCAATAGCGCCTGTGGCAACACCAGCAATAACATCAGGTTTTCCATATTCTTTTTCAATATGTTTACCCATGATTTCACGAATGTAATTACGAATTGGCGGAAAGGATAAAATAATACGGTTATCACAATATATTGGTGATTTCCAGCCCGATGCCCAAGTAAAAGGTTCTTGAGGGCTTAGTTTTATAGCATTAATCTGTAATAAAACCTCAGCCGTTTTTTTAGCGGTGTCTTTGTCAAAAATCATGTGGACAAAATTACATATAAATTTAAATTTATATGATAATATGGTTCAATAATTTTTTTTAACATATGTATGAATTGTAAGTAAAAATGATATTTTTACCATATCTAAAATTATTATTGGGTATGTATAAAGTTTTTGTTGGCGATAAACCTATAGTTTTAACCACTGTAGTTGAAAAAGAAACTAACTTTAAAAATTATTTATTGAATACGGTAAATGTTGTAAAAGTTATAAGAAAACTCAATACATCAGTTTTAAGTGAAGCCCGATTGATTCACAAAAATGAAGATAAGCTCATAAAAAAGTTTTTAAAAAAACTACCCAATGTCATTGCAGGTGGTGGAAAAGTCTATAATGATAATGGCGAGGTTTTATTTATTTACAGAAATGATAAATGGGATTTGCCAAAAGGAAAAACAGAGGGTAAAGAAACTATTGAAGAGACGGCACTTAGGGAAGTTAGTGAAGAAACAGGAGTGGCAGGATTACAAATTACCAAGCCTTTAGAAACGACCTATCATATTTTTAAACGTAATGGGCGTTATAAAATAAAAATTACCCATTGGTTTGAGATGAAAACCAGTTTTGCTGGGAACCTATATGCTCAACAAGAAGAGGGAATTACAAAGGTAGAATGGCTAAATAATACTCAAATAAATAAGGTCCTTGAAAACTCTTATGCTAATATTAAATTATTAGTTTGATTTTTGATGAATAATTTCATGATAAATAAGACTTTAAGTAGTTAAAGTAAAAAAAAAATGACTAACTTAGTTGAGTAAGTGCTATTACACCAGATTGATTAATTTGAAAGTGTTGATTTAATATTCTCGTTAAAACAATGCAATGGGTAGTTATAAACTGTCATTTGGAACTATTAAGATTCTACAAAATAATTTGGCGGAGGTTATTGTAAATGATGGTCTTGTTATGGATTTAGTCCATGTTGATGAATATCATGATTTTTTACTGACTAATCTTGATGCGCCTTTTTTTCTTTTAATAAATAAAAAACATTCATATAGTTATACTTTTGAAGCGCAAAAGGTTATTGGCAATTTAAAAGAAATAAAAGCTCTGGCAGTTGTAGTTGGTACTAATGGTGGTTTAATGTCTACAGAAACCTTAATAAATATGAATAAAGATGATAATTGGAATATTGAATTGTTTCAAAAAAGAGATGAGGCTTTAGTCTGGTTAGAAAAAGAAATATCCTAAAAAATCACTATTACGTTTTAGTTTGGGTAAAAGCCAAATTATAATACTTCTACTTGCACACCAACATATTAAGCGTAAATTTGCACCTTCAAAAAGTAAACCATGACTGAATTTATTAGAAAGCGTGCTGCTAATGCAAAAAACGATATTTTAAGTGGAATTACTGTGGCACTGGCTTTAGTACCAGAGGCTGTAGCATTTGCTTTTGTTGCAGGTGTAGACCCGTTGGTTGGTTTGTATGCTGCATTTATGATTGGTTTAATAACCTCTATTTTTGGAGGTCGCCCAGGCATGATTAGTGGTGCCACAGGAGCTTTAGCGGTAGTTATGGTAAGCTTGGTAGCAGAAGGGAACGCCATGGGCGAACCAAGTGAGCAATTAGGGTTATACTATTTGTTTGCTACTGTAATTTTAATGGGAATAATTCAAATGCTAGCTGGAGTTTTTAGATTAGGTAAGTTTGTAAGATTGATTCCACACCCTGTAATGATGGGGTTTGTAAACGGATTAGCTATTGTGATATTCTTATCGCAATTAGGTATGTTTAAAGATGGTAATGGCGATTGGTTTACCGGAAATACCCTTTGGGTTATGATTGGTTTAGTCGGTTTAACGATGGGGATTATGTTTGGCTTACCAAAACTTACTAAAAAATTACCCGAAGCTTTAATTGCTATACTGGTAGTGTCAGCCATTGCAATTTTCGGAAACTTAGATGTAGCAACCGTTGGTAGTTTTATTCGTGATGGCGGCGGCGAAGGTTTGAAAGGGGGGTTGCCACAGTTCCAAACAGATATATTCAGTAAAGTGCCTTTTAATATTCAAACACTTAAATTTATATTTCCTTATGCTTTGATTCTTGCGGCTATTGGTTTAATAGAATCGTTAATGACACTAAATTTAGTAGATGAACTAACTGAAACTAGAGGAAATGCCAACCGTGAATGTATGGCACAAGGCGGCGCCAATATCGTTACTGGTTTTTTTGGAGGTATGGGCGGTTGTGCTATGATTGGGCAATCTTTAATCAATATAAAATCAGGTGGTAGAACAAGACTTTCAGGTATTGTAGCCGCAGTGTTACTGTTAATATTCATCCTTTTTGCATCTGGATTGATTGAACAAGTGCCAATATCAGCTTTAGTAGGCGTTATGTTTATGGTCGTTATCGGAACATTTGCATGGAGTAGTTTCAGGATTTTAAATAAAATTCCATTAAGCGATGTTATTGTTTTAGTTGCAGTATCTGCATTAACGGTTATTTTTGATTTAGCCATTGCGGTAATTGCAGGAGTTATTATTAGCGCGCTTGTATTTTCTTGGGAAAACGCCAAGCGTATTCGTGCTCGTAAGCGTTTACGCGAAGATGGAACAAAGGTTTATGAAATATGGGGGCCTTTGTTTTTTGGATCTATTATTGCTTTTAACGAAAAGTTTGATGTTAAAAACGATCCTGAAACAGTAGAGATTGATTTTGTTGAATCTAGAATTAGCGATCATTCTGCTATCGAAGCTATTTTTAACTTAGTTAATAAATACGAAGAAGCAGGTAAACAAATTAAACTTAAGCATTTAAGCGAAGATTGTAAAATACTACTATATAAATCAAGCCCTAAATTTAGAGAGGTTATTGTTGAAGATATAGACGATCCACGCTATCACTTAGCAGAAAACCCAGAGGCATTTACCAAAGGGCTTTCAGAATATAAGTTTTAACATTGTTAATTGTTAGCGCATGGGTTTTTTAAGCTGTTCTTTAACCCGGTCAAACGATTTTTTGCTAGCACGCTCCCACCGATAAATCTTATACTTTTTATTTTTGTTAGCTTCGTGTTTAGCCTGGCTTTCAAGTGTTTTATTTGCCCAATTAAAACGCTTTTGTATTATGGTTTTAACAAGAACATCATCTGTACCAATACGTTGTAAAGCATTTAAAGCCGCAATAGATACATTTTGCACCTTATCATCTATAGATTTTATAAGTACAGGAATTGATGATGGTTTACCAACATGTTCTAGAGCTTCAGCAGCTCGTTTTCTTGTTTTGTAATTTCCATGGACTAAAGCATACTCTAATTTTTCAACATGATTGTTTTCCATCCAAAAGTTAATTATGTTTTCAGAAGGTTGAACAAGTTTTAGTTTAAAAAGTAAATATGTAATTTGATAGTACATGAATTATTAAATAGATTATTTACTTATTAGTATAAAATATTTAATTAATGTTACATTTTAGGAGTTAGAAGTTAAACTATTTAACTCTAACATTATCAGGAACTAGTTTGGTATAATCCCCATTATTTCTAATAACATCACGAACAATAGAAGAGGCAATATAAGATGTGCCTGCAGAGGTTAAAAGAAAAACAGTTTCAATAGGAGCGAGGTCTCTATTGGTATGAGCAATGGCTTTTTCAAATTCAAAATCTGCTGGATTTCTAAGACCACGTAAAATAAATTCAACACCAATCTCTTTACAAAAATCGACCGTTAAGCCTTTATACGTTACCACTTTTACCTTAGGTTCATTGGCGAAAGCCTCTTCAATAAATGTTTTACGTTCATTAAGGGTGAACATATATTTTTTATCAGCATTAACACCAATAGCAACTATAATTTCATCAAAAAGGGTGATGCCGCGTTTTATAATATCGTAGTGGCCTAATGTTAATGGGTCAAAAGACCCTGGAAATAAAGCTCGTTTCATTAGTCAGTTTTTGTTATTCCCGGCTTTCGTCTTAAGTTTATGTCGATTCTAGTCGAGGTACTTAAGATAAACTTCGGCGGAAATTTAATTACAGTTGATATCAAATATAACTATAAATTATTTCAAAGCTTCCTCAATAGCATTATCAAATAGTTCAGCTAAAGAAATATTAGCAGCGGCAGCTTGTTGCGGTAAAATACTTTCTCTGGTCAATCCAGGAATAGTATTCATTTCCAGCAAATGAGGCTCACCATCTTTAAAAATAAACTCACTTCTGCTAAACCCTTTCATTTTTAAAACTTCGTAAACCTTTTTAGCCTCTCTAGTAACTTTTTCTTCTTGATCTGCGGTTAATCTAGCTGGTGTAATTTCCTGAGATTTCCCTAAATACTTCGCTTCATAATCAAAAAAGTCGTTTTCAGAAACAATTTCGGTAATAGGTAACACTTTAGTTTTTCCTTTAAATGTAATAACACCTACAGAAACTTCGGTGCCATCTAAAAATGATTCAATAATAATTTCATTATCTTCTTTAAATGCTACATCAATAGCCTTTTGTAAATTCTCTTTTTTATGTACTTTAGAAATGCCAAAACTACTTCCAGCTTTGTTGGCTTTTACAAAACAAGGCAAACCGACTTTTTCAATAATGGCGTCTTCATTAATAATGTCTCCCAGGTTTAAGTAGAACGATTCCGCCGTCTTTATACCATAAGGCTTTAAAACACTTAAACAGTCCCGTTTATTAAATGTTAAACTTGCTTGATACATGTTACAACTGGTGTGTGGTATGTTTAATAGTTCAAAATAACCTTGCATAAAACCATCCTCGCCAGGAGATCCGTGTATGGCGTTAAACACACAGTCGAACGATATGGTTTTATCAGCGAATCTAACCGAAAAATCATTTTTATCAATAGGGAATTCCATATTGTTAGTATCAACATACACCCATTTATCCTTAAAGATATGGATGCGATAAGCGTTGTATTTTGAAGTGTCTAAGGTTTCAAAAACAACATTTCCACTTGTTAGCGAGATTTTGTATTCGCTAGAATACCCGCCCATAATAATGGCAATATTTTTTTTCATTGATACTATTTTTGTCTTTCCCTTTAGGAAGCGCGTCCCTTCTATATAATTTGTATTAGTCCAAAACCAACAATATATCGTATCTATTATTAGTTAATAGTTAAAGGCTAAAATATCATATATATTGCAAAAGAAAAAACAGTTCTGTTTTTATATATTTGCCTAACCGAAAATTCTATACATGAGCATTGTAAAATTTCTTGTCAGTAAAACTTTTTTTAAACAAATTTTATTGGCTGTTGTAGCTGTGGTTGTTTTATGTTTTTTTATTTTGAAATGGTTAAACATAACTACTAATCACGGTGATTTTGAAACAGTTCCAGATCTAAAAGGAAAATCTATAAACGTAGCCCAACTAGAATTAGAAGATAATAATTTGGTTATGAAAATTCAAGATTCTGCAAACTACAATCCAGATTACCCAAAGTTTTCCGTTATAGAACAAGAACCTCTTTCAGGTACAAAAGTTAAGGAAAACAGAAAAATATACATCACGCTCAACCCATCGGGTTATAGGAAAATGAATGTTCCTGAGGGTTTGATAGATAAAACGTTCAGACAAGTAAAACCAACACTTGAAGCTTTAGGTTTTAAAATAGGTAGAATTACTTATGTTGATAACCTTGGTAAAGACATGGTTTTAAAGCTAAGCCATAAAGGAAAAACAATTAAAGCAGGTGATAAGTTGGCTAAAACCTCTACAATAGATTTAGTGCTAGGAAATGGCAACAGACCATAATTATGGATGATTATACACCGCAATTACCAGACGAAGACAATCTTTATGAGCATCACGTCTTTACAGTAGATAAAGGGCAAGCACCACTCAGGATTGATAAGTATTTAATGAATTTTGTAGAAAATGCTACAAGAAACAAAATTCAAGCTGCAGCAAAAAACGGAAGTATTTTTGTAAATAATGTTCCTGTAAAATCCAATTACAAAGTAAAACCCTTTGATAAAATTAGAGTGTTGTTTTCGCATCCACCTTTTGAAAATTTATTGGTAGGCGAGGATATCGATATTAATGTGGTTTATGAAGATGATGATCTTTTAGTTGTAAACAAAGAAGCTGGTATTGTAGTGCATCCAGGGCATGGTAATTACTCAGGAACACTTATAAACGCATTAATTTACAGGTTTGATAATTTGCCTAATAATTCCAGTGAACGCCCAGGGTTAGTTCACCGCATAGACAAAGATACCAGCGGACTTTTAGTGGTTGCAAAAACAGAACAAGCTATGGCACATTTATCCTTGCAGTTTGCCAATAAAACCAGTGAACGTGAGTATGTAGCTATTGTTTGGGGTAATATGGATGAAGATGAAGGTACTGTAGAAGGTAATATTGGGCGACACCCAAAAAACCGATTACAAAATACCGTTTTTCTTGAAGACGAAGCCGAAAAAGGCAAACCTGCCATTACCCATTACAAAGTTTTAGAGCGATTAGGCTATGTGACTTTGGTGTCTTGCAAATTAGAAACGGGGCGCACGCACCAAATACGTGTACATATGAAACATATTGGGCATACGCTGTTTAATGATGCTCGTTATGGTGGAGAAAAAGTGTTAAAAGGAACAACCTTTACTAAATACAAACAGTTTGTAGACAACTGTTTTAAAGTATTGCCTAGGCAAGCTTTACATGCTAAAACATTGGGTTTTGAACATCCGAAAACAGGCAAGTTTATGCAGTTTAATACAGAAATCCCAGACGATATGCAGCAGTGTATTGAAAAATGGCGTAATTATACCAAGAACCAAGAGTTGTAATACTTGGTTTTTTTGTTTGTAACTGATTCTTTTTTTTTTCTTTTTTTGATAAAAACATTAGTTGGAAATACTGGTGTTAAAACCACATCATAAATAATTCTAATCTGAAACTTTAAAAGTAAATTAGTAATCGTAAATTTGAATTGAAAAAGTAAATTGTCTATGAAACTAGTATTATCACCCGCAAAATCTTTAGATTTTGAAACCGTATTGCCAACAACGCAACATAGCGAAGCACAGTTTTTAAAACAATCAGAACGTTTAAATAAATTGCTTAAAAAGAAATCGGCCAGAAGCTTATCTAAACTCATGAGTATTTCGGATGCTTTGGGGCAGTTAAATTATGAACGCAATCAGTCCTGGGAATTACCATTTACAAAAGATAATGCAAGACCAGCTATTTTTGCATTTAGCGGTGATGTATACCGAGGTTTAGATGCTTATACTATCCCAGCAGAAAAAATAGAGAAAGCTCAAAATACGGTTCGTATTCTTTCAGGCTTATATGGTTTATTAAAACCTTTAGATTTAATTCAACCTTACCGCTTGGAAATGGGTACAAAACTCCCCGTTGGAGTAAAAAAGAACCTTTACGAATTCTGGAAAAAGGACATCACAAAAGCCTTAAATGAAGAACTTGAGGATGATGAATTATTCTTAAACCTAGCCAGTAACGAGTATTTTAAAGCTTTAGATGTAAAAGCTTTAAAAGTTCCTGTAATAACTGCCAATTTTAAAGATTTTAAAAATGGGGAGTATAAAATGATTTCGTTTTTCGCTAAAGCCGCTCGTGGTATGATGGCACGTTATGTTATTGATACAAACGCCAAAACCATAGATGATTTAAAAGGGTTTAATTACGAAGGTTATAACTTTAGTGAGCCTATGTCATCTGAAACCGAACTTGTTTTTATAAGATAGTTTATGCACTATTATTTAATTATTGTACTTCAGGTGTATTGCTTATATCATTTATACACCCATAGAAATGCATACTATTGGTGGTTTTTAATTTTGTTTGTTCCGGTTATTGGTTGTGTTATTTATTTAATCACCCAAGTTTATAATAAACGTGATGCAGAAAAAATCACCAATGAAATCACCCACATTATAAACCCGACTAAAAAAGTTAGAGATTTAGAAAAGCGATTGGAATTTTCAGAATCCTATCAAAATAGAGTTAATCTCGCCGATGCCTATTTAGAAATTAAAGATTATGCTAATGCCATTATGCATTACTTAGAAGCTTTAGAAGACCAATCTCAAAATAATTTTTATGCCACAAAACAATTAATTGAAGCTTTTTTTAGTATTGAAGATAATGATAGTGTTATCTTATATGTTGAAAACATTAAAAACCATCCAGAATATAAGAAATCTAGAACACAGTTTTTATGTGGATTAGCTCTTGAACGCGTTGGTAAAATTGAAGACGCAGAAAGAAACTTAAGACAGATTGATATAAGGTATTCCTTTTATGACGAACGACTCATATTAGCCAAATTTCTACTAAATATTAAGAAAGATGAAGATGCTAAAGCCATTTTAAATGATATTTACACAGAGTCTAGTCACATGACAAAACCTAACAAACGTCTTTACAGAGCAACTATTCTTGAAGTTGAAAAACTCTTAAAAGAATTGAATTAAACACTATTTAGGTGTGGCCTTATTGCCAATACCAATTTTAGTTTCAATAGAACGTCTTTTTTTTACTCTAGGCCTTCTAGCACCGAATGTACCTCGGTTTATTTTACCGCGTTTTGTTTTTTTATCGCCTTTTCCCATAATTAATTATTTTTTTCCACGAAAGTGAAAACCGTTACATTTATGGTATATAAAATAAAGAATTTTTAGTAAAAAAACAACTCAAATATGTTCGTACATAAGCACCCGTACAAACCATTTATCCAAAAGGAGACCACAAAACTTATTGTGGGTACATTACCGCCACCAAGGTTTTCAACGGGTAAGCTATTAGAAAAGGATGTCGATTTTTGTTATGGAAGTTATTACAATTCATTGTGGTTGTTTATAGATAAGATTCATAATTTAGGTTTACGCTATAACAATTCAAACGAAGCTATTGAGGAGCGAAAAGCGTTTTTAATTAAAAATAAAATAGGGGTTTGCGATATTGTTGAAAGTGCAGAACGCGATAAAATTGATGCTTCGGATTTGGGCATGAAAACCATTAAGCTTCGAGATATTATAGGATATTTAAAAGCATATCCAAATATAGACACTCTATTGTTTACAGGAGGAAACAGTAAAAACGGACCAGAGTATTTTTTTAGGAAACACCTAAAAACCTATGGTTTAAAATTAGAAATTGTTTCTAATGAAGTGCCTAGAATTCATAAATTTATTATTCCAGATAAAGCAAAGCGTAGCATAAGAACCGTGTCCTTAACCTCAGGTTCTGGAGCTGCAAATATTTCAATAAGCAGAATGCCACTTTATAAACAGCTAAAAGCTAAAAATCCTAAATTCAACACCTTTGATTTTAGGGTAATGCAGCATAGGGAGTTCTTTTGAATTTAATTAAAAGTGCCATTAATAGCTAACTATTGAGAAATGTATTATTTTGTATTACATTTACGGTCTAAATATTTCATAGAAATTTAAAGCCTTTGATATCACCAGCATCCATAGATCAAGTATTTGAAACAGCTCGAGTAGAGGAGGTTATTGGTGATTTTGTGCAACTTAAAAAAGCAGGTAGTAACTTTAAAGGTTTAAGTCCGTTTAGCGATGAGCGTTCACCAAGTTTTATGGTATCACCGGTTAAGCAAATTTGGAAAGATTTTTCGACAGGAAAAGGCGGAACTGCAGTTTCGTTTTTAATGGAGCATGAACATTTTACATATCCTGAGGCCATTAAATACCTTGCCAAAAAATATAATATTGAAATAGAAGAAACAGAGCAATCAAATGAACAAAAAGAGCAAGCCAACGAACGCGAAAGTTTGTATTTGGTCAGTGAGTTTGCAAACACTTATTTCCAAAAAATACTACATAAAACCGACCAAGGGAAATCCATAGGTTTAAGCTATTTTAAAGAACGTAGCTTTACAGAGGACACTATAAAAAAATTCGATTTAGGATACTCATTAAATGAATGGCAGGCCTTTACAGATGAAGCCTTAAAACAAGGCTATAATATCGATTATTTAGCAAAAACGGGACTTACTATAGTTAAGGAAAACAAGCGTTTTGACCGTTTTAAGGGGCGTGTTATGTTTCCAATAAAAAGTATGAGTGGTCGCGTATTGGGTTTTGGCGGTCGTATTCTGATAGCCGATAAAAAAGCCGCAAAATATGTAAACTCACCAGAGAGCGATATTTACCATAAAAGTAAAGTGCTGTATGGAATTTATCATGCAAAACAAAGCATAGCAAAAGAAGATAATTGTTATTTGGTTGAAGGGTATACCGATGTTATTCAGTTTCATCAAACAGGTATAAAAAATGTGGTATCTTCTTCTGGAACGGCGTTAACCTCAGAACAAATTAGGTTGATAAACCGACTTACAAAAAATATTACTGTACTTTTTGATGGTGATGCAGCAGGTATGCGGGCATCACTCCGAGGTATAGATCTGATATTGGAGCAAGGTATGAACGTTAAGGTTTGTAGTTTCCCAGAAGGCGAAGACCCAGATAGCTTTGCAAAACAAAATACACTAGAAGAGTTGACGGCGTATTTAGAAAGCCATGCTAAAGATTTTATTCAATTTAAAGCATCTGTTTTATTTGAAGATTCAAAAAACGATCCTATTAAAAAAGCCGAAACGGTTCGAGATATAGTCAATAGTATTTCTAAAATTCCAGATCGCATAAAAAAAGAAATCTATATTCAAGAGTGTGCGAGAATTATGGATATTAGTGAAGATGTATTGTTTAGTACACTGGCACAAATTAATAAAAAAGAGTTTCAAGAAGAAAACAAACAGTACCAGAAAGAGCAAAAAGCTTTTGAGGTTATCAAGCACCAACAACCTGTTGAAAAAGTTGATGTTCAATATGTTTTAGAACGAAAAATTATAGAGGTGTTATTGCTTTATGGAAATAAAACAGAAGACTTTGAGGATTTGGTTTTAAAAGAAAATGATAAAGGCGAGTTGATTTTAGAACCCGTAATTCATCAAGCTAAAGTTTTTGAAAAAGTGTTTTTAGATTTGCAAGATGATGAAATGGAGTTTACCAATGCACAGTTTAAAATCCTTTACTATACCATAATAGATCGGTTGAATCAAGATACCGATTTTGAATTAAAAACGTTTATAAATTCTGTAGACACAGACATGTCTAATGAAATAACAACGATCTTAATGGAAGATGAACGTTACACATTGAATGACTGGAACCGTATGAATATTTTTCCAAAGGAAAAACACCACAGTGTCGCACAACTTGTTAGCGAGACCATTTTGAGTCTACGTTGTTATTTAATAGACCAAAAGGTAAAAGAGTTTCAGCAAGAAACATTACAAAACAAAATAGACACGAATAGAAATATACTTGAAGAAGTAAAAGACTATTCGGGTCTAAAAATGTTGTTATCTAGAAAACTAAATCGAGTTTTATAAATCTTGATTAAGCTTCGCTTGATTAATTAAATCTACTATGTTATTAACTTTTAGTTTTCGCATTAAACGCGCTTTGTAAGTACTAACTGTTTTTTCGTTGATATCTAACTCTTTAGAAATTTCTTTGTTTTTCTTACCAACAGTTAATAATTTTAAAACTTCTGCTTCTCTAGTAGATAATTTCTTGTAAAAAGCACCGCCTTTATTAGATCTAGTCCCAAAGGCTAATTGCTGTGTTAATTGATTACTTAAATGAATACCACCATCATGTACTTTTAGGATGGCTTCATTAATGGTAATAACATTAACGGATTTGTTTAAATAACCAGCTGCTCCTGCCTTAATGGCATTAATGGCGTAAACTTCTTCTGGTTGTGCACTCAAGATAATTGTTTTAATGTCTGGGTAGTCATTCTTTAAGTAACGTAAAACCGTCAAACCATTAAGTTTTGGAAAATCTGCTTCAGTTAGAACAATATCTACTGGATTTTTTTTAACAAATTCGAGGATTTCTTCGCCATCATCAACACTTCCAACAACTTTAATGTTGGGTGCTGCAGAGAAAAGAACTTCTAGCCCTTTCCTTGTAATCGGGTGGTTGTCTGCTATTAATAATTTTATCATAATTCTAAAGCTTTTTTTAGATATAGCCCGTTAGTCATAGGCTATAATTTGAGAGATTAAGCTTGAGGTAAAAATAAGACTTTTTTAAATAATCTGCAAAAGTTATATTAAATCCTTAGGAATTTCGCAAATTGGTATAGGAATCATCTTATGCTTATTTCTGCTGTTGTAACCTTTGTATATTTCGAATACAGTTTTTTCCCTTCCTGAAAAATTATCAGCTGTTTTACCTTTGTCATTCATGTCCATAGCCCACTCAAGTTCTGGGTATGATGCACCAATTTGATCTTCATCACTTCTGGCATCCCCAAATAAACCATCACTAGGCGCTGCTTTAATAATAGACTCTGGAACTTCCAAAAACTCACCTAATTGGTATACCTGCGATTTTAGCAAATCTGCAATGGGACTTAAATCTACACCACCATCCCCATATTTAGTATAAAATCCAACACCAAAATCTTCAACTTTATTTCCAGTTCCAGCAACTAATAATTGGTATAGTCCTGCATAGTAGTATAAGGTTGTCATACGTAAGCGCGCCCTAGTATTTGCTAATGCCATGTCAATAGTCGCTTGATCGCCATCAAAAAACACTTCCGTTTTAAATTCTTCAAAAACAGGTGTTAAATTGGTACGTGCATCACTTACATTATCAAAACGCGCTTTAAGCTGAGTAATATGTTCTTGCGCTCTGGTAACATGACTTTCGGCTTGATGAATGGGCATTTCTATACACAACACATTCAGTCCCGTTTTTGCACATAAAGTTGATGTTACTGCAGAATCAATACCCCCAGAAATCCCTATAACAAAACCATTAACGCCAGCATTTGTTGCGTAATCTTTTAACCAGTTTACAATATAATCTACTACGTTTTCTGTTTGCATTTTAAATGAATTTAAATCTAAGAATACTACCTTTGCAAACAAAAATAAACCATACGTTCAATTTATAAAAATTTATGCCGTTTAAGTTTTATATGAAATCAAAATTATTGCTTTTACTATTTTTACTCATAACTATTTCTTGTAAACAGAAAAATCAGTTGGAAATTGATATAGCTAAAATAAACACAGATATCAAAGTGGAGCGTTTTGATGAATTATTTGCGAAGGTTACTCCAAATAGTTTGCAGGAATTGAAAATGACATATCCTTTTATGTTTTCAGAAAAGCTTGACGACTCTTTTTGGTTAGCTAAAAAAGAAGATACCTTACAAGTTCAATTGTTTCATGAGGTTGATAAAACATTTACTGATTTTGAAGGTATTGAATTTGAAATAGAATCATTATTCAATCATTTAAAATACTATTTCCCTGAGTTTAACCAACCCAGAGTTATTACTACTACAAATAATGTAGACTACAGAAATAAAGTTATTGTAACAGACACCATAGCGGTAATTGCTTTAGATACCTATTTAGGGAGTGACCATGAGTTTTATAGAGGTATTCCTAAATATTTAAGAGCGCCTTTAAATAAGGAGCAACTTGTAGTTGATTTAGCTGAAGCTTATGCTAAAAAATACAGCTATCAAACCCGGAATAAAACCCTGCTAGATGAAATGATTTATTTTGGAAAACTGCTTTATTTTAAAGATGTAATTATTCCTTTTAAAACCGAAGCAGAACGTATTGGTTACACGCCAGCGCAATTAGATTGGGCAAAAGTTAACGAAAGCTATATTTGGCGTTTTTTTGTAGAACGTGAATTGCTTTTTAGTACCGATTCAAAATTACCAAGCAGATTTATAAATCCAGCACCATTTTCAAAGTTTTATTTAGAAGAGATTGATGCTGATTCTCCCGGGCGTTTAGGTCAATATATAGGTTGGCAAATCGTGCGTGCCTACATGCAACAAAATGATCTAACTCTAAAAGAAATGCTGATAACAAGTACAGAAGATATTTTTAATAATTCAAAGTTTAAACCCCGTAAATAATGGCTAATACAATGACTTCAAAAATAGAACTTAATGTTGAATTAGACGAAAACCGAGTGCCTGAAAAGCTAAATTGGACCGCGCAAGATGGTGGTATAATCAATGAAGAAGCCAAAGCTATGATGCTTGCTGTTTGGGATGCCAAGGCACAAGAAACCTTACGGATAGATCTATGGACTAAAGATATGCCCGTTGATGAAATGAAGGTGTTTTTCCACCAAACTTTAGTAGCAATGAGCGATACGTTTAACCGTGCTACACAAGATGAAAAAATGACCGCTACCATGAAAGATTTTTGTGATTATTTTGCTGATAAATTGGAGATTAAAAAGGTGTAGTATTTTGCTAAAATATTTCGTGAAAAAGTGAGATTGCTGTAAAAATATATTTTAAATAAACTTTTAGTTTTATTTCTAAACCCTGCTAAATATAATGGGGATCCTTTTTGTATTTTAGATAGAAGTGCTTTTTCGGCCCAAGGTCTTGTAAAGTTAGGAAGTTTATATAACGATATAATATTTTTACTTTTTATACCTAGCCTTACCGAATTGTATCTATATTCGTTAGCCCAATCATTTTTAAAATTATATGTTGTATCTGCTTTTGGGTACCCAATTTCTCTAATATTTTTAATGCAATACGACGGATTGCTTTTGTCAAATATATCAATAGACAAGAGTTGACATGCTCTTAAAAAGCATAGTTGGTGGTATATGTTAGGCTATTTATCCCAATCTGCCAATTTCATAATATCTTCTTCATGTTCTTTGATTCATTCAAATACTAATAAACTATTTTTAAGAGCCGTAAAAACCAATTTTCTATCCTTTTTTTGTCTTGTATTTCTAAAAAATAACAATCATATTTAAACCAATTATTTGTTAATAAAACACTGGCATACATATGAATAAATCCGTTTTCATATATTAATACATATCTAATCCAATTCGTTTTCTTTCAATAGTTAATGAGTTAACTTTTGTTCTGAATATTTGAATTATATTGATCCATTATGGATTTATATTGCGTGTTTCCTTTCTTAAATGATCTAAATACAAAATGCCATTCAAATGGTCGATTTCATGTTGAAAAATAACGGCTGTAAAACTTTCAACCGTTTCCGTTTTATGCTTGCCTTGCATGGTGTCATATTCAATAGCTATTGTTTTAGATCTACTATTTAACATATCAGACCGATCGGGAATAGATAAGCACCCTTCCTTAATGGTTTGTTTTTGTTCTGAATAGTTTATAATCTTTGGGTTTAAATAGACTTCAAATGGAAAATCGACTTTATCAAAACGTTGCACCCAAATAATATTTTTTAAAACACCAACCTGTGGTGCAGCAATACCGACACCCATAGACATACTATCTTTCACTGTAGCGTAAAGACGTTTTATGAAATTTTGTAAAACAGGGTTTTTCGAATTTGGTTTAATATAAGTGCTTTTATTCCTTAGTAATACAGAATCTTTTTTATCTGTAATTTTATAAACGCGCATAGGTTTTAAACTATCGGCATTCATAATTAATTTGAATTCTTCCTTAGAAAAAGACTTTTTTACAGCATTTTTAGTGCTAGAACATCCGAAAAATAAGAGAAATGTGAAAATTGAAAAGAAGTGATTTTTCATTTTAGTAAGATAAATAAAAGCTAATTATCGACCTACCATTCGTTGATACGGTTGGAATCTAATTTAATAAATATAAATATTAAAATGGTAAATGCCCAAAGTCCTGAACCTCCATAACTAAATAGCGGGAGAGGAATACCAATGGTTGGAATCAACCCCATAACCATACCAATATTAATAAGAAAATGTATAAAAATAATGGATGCTACACCATAACCATACACTCTACTAAATTGCGATTTTTGTAATTCGGCTAAATGTAAAATACGTAATAGAAGTAAAACAAAAACAACCACTACAAAAGCACTTCCTAAAAACCCCCATTCCTCACCAACGGTACTAAAAATATAATCGGTGTGCTGTTCTGGTACAAATTTACCTGTTGTTCTGGTGCCTTCCATAAAGCCTTTTCCAATAAAGCCACCAGAGCTAATGGCTTTCTCCGATTCGTTGAGATTGTAAGCAAAGGTCTGCTTCATTTTTTCAAGTTTAACAGGGTCTTTTTCTAAACGTAACCAAAGACTTATCCGGTCTTGTTGATGTGGTTTTAAGATACTTTGATAAAAGAATTTTACACCAAATGAAATACCTATTGCAGCTATTAAAATCAATACAGATTGAAATATCCGTAATTTTTTCTTGCTTAAAAAGTGATAACCTACAACAGATAATAATGCTATTACTGTTGTTATTATAATACCAAATTTTAATGATAAGATTGATAGTAGTATGGCTGAAATACCAATTATTAAATAGTATTTGGGTAAACCTTCCCGGTATAAAACAAAAAAGAACGCACCATAAACAATTGTACTACCAGTATCATTTTGTAATAGTACCAAAAGGGCAGGTATGGTAATAATGATAAAGGTCTGTATTTGGTCTTTAAGCGAATTGATATTGGTGTTCAAATCGCTAATATATTTGGCCACAGCCAGAGCTGTTGCCATTTTGGCAAATTCACTGGGTTGGATGGTCATACCCCCAATGCCATACCATGATGTGGCGCCGTTTACGTTTTTTCCGAATATAAAAAGTCCAACTAAGGATAACATTGAAACGATATAAATAATACTCGAAAACCGTTCGTAAAACTTAGCATCGATAGCTAATAAAATGACAATTAAACCAAAGGTTAAGAATATGAATATCAATTGTTTGCCAAAAGGTTGAGAGAAATCAAAATAATTTACTGTAGTTCCAGTATGCGAAGCGGATAATATATTTAACCAACCAAACCCAACCAATAGGAAGAACAGAATAATGGTAATCCAATCGAATTTAAAATGTCTATTAGTTTCCCTAACCATCAATTATTAGTTTTGTTAATTGTGTTTAAGAGGTTTTTAAGACGGTAATATTCGGACTCTTCAACAATTTGTAAACTTGTTTGACCATTTATTTTAAAGGGTTTTCCAGAATAAGGTTTAGCATATTCTTCTTCTAAGCTATGCTTTAAAAGCCATTCTTCTAAATCTGTTCGAGTAATGTGGCCTTTAATAAATTTTTCAATCATTAAACTAGCTACTTTCCCAGCAAACCTGCTTCCCCAATATCCGTTTTCAACAAAAACAGCTATAGCTATTTTCGGATTGTCTTTAGGTGCAAATGCTAAAAATATAGAGTGATCCGTAAGCTGTGTTTTTAAACTATCTATAATGGCAAAGTTTTCTACAGTTCCGGTTTTTCCACAAATTTCAATATCTTTTACTTGCAACCATTTTGCGGTTCCTTTTTTGTAAACCTCTAACATCCCTTCAATTACAGGCTCGAAATGTTGTTTGTCTATAGTTGTTTGTTTTGGTTTTGTAAACTGTTCAGGTAATATTTCGTTTTCAATGTTTTTTATAATATGAGGTGTATAAAAAAAACCTCTGTTAGCAATAGCAGCAGCCATGTTAGCCAATTGGATTGGTGTCGTGGCGACTTCACCTTGTCCAATAGCATTGGATATGGTATATGTCGAGTAAAATGTTTTTGGATAAATATGTTTGTAATAGGCTCTGTCTGGAATACGCCCTTTTTGCCCAACATATAAATCATTGTTTAAAAATTCACCTAACCCAAAACTTTTAGCATGCTTGCTCCAAACGTCTATACCTTTGGAAGCATTATTATCTTTGTCTAAAATTTTTCTGTAAGCCGTGGCAAAATAGGCGTTACAAGAGCGTTGAATGCCGCCAACCATATTGTTTCTGGTGCCTCTGTTGCAATGGCATTTCATAAATCGATTGCCATATTTGTAACCCGCATAGCAAGTAACGGTTTCATTTGGGGTTAAAACACCTTCTTGCAAACCAATTAAGGCATTCATGAGTTTAAAAGGCGATCCGGGTTCGTAAACCCCTTGCAAACTTCTGTTAAAAAGCGGCTTTGCTATGGAATCGTTATAAAGCTTTGTAAAGTTTTTAGAGCGCTCTCTACCAACCAATATGTTGGGGTTGTAGGTAGGTGCTGCTACCATGGCCAATATTTCTCCTGAAGATGGTTCAATAGCTATAACCCCACCGCGTTTGTTTTGCATAAGCAATTCGCCATAGGCTTGTAATTGGGCATCAATCGTAATTTTTATGTCTTTCCCTTGTTCTGGTATGGTATCAAAGTCTCCATTTTTATAAGGACCAATATTTCTGTTAAATCTATCTTTTTGAATAAATTTTATACCTTTTACACCACGCAATATTTTTTCATAAGAGGCTTCAACACCTTGCTTCCCTTTTAAGTCACCCATTTTATAATAAGGATCCTTTTTTATATCTCTATTTCCAACTTCTCCAATATCGCCTAGAACATTAGCACCAATAGAAGTTTCATAATACCTGAGCGATCGTTTTTGAATATAAAACCCACGAAACTTTCGCATTTTTTCCTGTAAAACAGCATAATCTTCTTTGGATAAATGCGACACAAATACCGATGGTAACCTTGGTGAGTAATGTTCTGATTTTTGATATGTTTTTATAAATTTTGCTTTATCAATTTTTAATAAAGAGCAAAACTCCAATGTGTCTAAAGGTTCTACTTCTTGAGGTATAACCATAACGTCATAAGATGGTTGATTGGCTACCAGGAGTTTTCCATTTCTATCATATACAAAGCCTCGTTTTGGGTAATCGTAAACCTTTCTAATAGCATTGTCTTCAAATAAAGTTTGAGTATTTGAATTATAGACTTGTAGATAGAAGAGTCTAGAAATAAATAAAACTCCAACAAGAATAATTGAAATGAAAAGTAAAAATTGCCTCATTTGGTTTTTCTACTAAAAATAATGGTTATAGTTATACCGAGTAAAATAGTAAATATACTAGAGAATAACGTTTTTTGAAGCACTAAAATTATTTTTGAAATGCTAAATATTTCTAAAGAAAATAAAACAATATGATGCAACACCGTTAGTAATGTAAAATAAGTGAGCTTGGAACCAAAATCAACAGTATTGAATTTTATGTTTTGATGTTCGTAGATGGCTCCGAATGATGATTTTAAAATCACAGGTCTTGCATAGGCTACAAATACGGAGGCCCCAGCATGAACACCACCAGTGTCTAAAAACAGATCAATGGTCAGTCCTAATAAAAAACTTAATAAAATTAAAAGTGTACGGTTGTTTTTAACGGGGTATAGCGCAATAAATAAAATGTATATATAGGGGTTTATATACCCTAGAAAATTAATATGGTTTAATATTAAAACTTGTGTAAAGACTAAAGCAAAAAAGCGCATGGTATGTACAGAAAAAACACTATTCATGTAATAAAGTATTAATTTCTTCTGTATTACTATTTTCTATAATATAAACATGCTCAATATTGGTCATGTCGTTAAATAGCTGAACATTAATTTCATAGTAATTTTCGGCAATGTCTAATTGAAAGCTCTCTATAAGACCTATAGGTACACCTTTAGGAAAAATAGAAGAACGTCCAGATGTTATTATGGTATCTCCAATTTTAACAGGTGCAATTTTTGGAATATCAATAAGTTGCGTAAGATCAGGTGTGTCTCCATTCCAAGTTAAGGTCCCAAAATGGTTGGTTTTTTTTAGTTGCGCACTAATTCTGCTGGTTGTATTTAAAATAGATAAAACTGTTGCATAATTATTGCTGGTTTTATCAACAATACCGATTAAGCCTTTAGATGAGATAACGCCGAAATCTTGTTTTATACTATCGTTTGTGCCTTTATTAAGAGTTAAGATATTATCAGTCAATGCATAGCTGTTTTTTATAATATTGGCGTTATAAAACCGATATGCTTTGTTAAAAGTTAAACTATCAATGTATGCTGAATCTGGCTGTATTTCGGAATTAAGGATAAGCGCACGCAATCTTTTATTCTCTTCTGCTAATAATTGGTTTTGCGATTTTAAATTGAAATAACCACTTATATTGTTTACTGAATTATAGATACCACCAGTTAAAAAGTTAGCCGAATTAATAAATTTACTTTTATGGTACGAATGGGATTGAATAGTAAATAAAAGGGACATGCAAAATAGTAACAAGAACAACAAAAAGTTTTTGTTTCTAATTATAAAATTAATAATCTGTTGCATGTTATATACCTATTCCTATTTTATCAATACACTTTTGTATTTAGGTAAATTTTTAAGCGTAATACCTGTGCCTCTTACTACGGCGCGTAATGGATCTTCTGCAATATAAACCGGTAAGTCTGTTTTCTGCGACAAACGTTTGTCTAAACCACGTAACATAGAACCACCACCCGCTAAATAGATGCCAGTATTGTAAATATCGGCAGCTAATTCTGGAGGAGTTTGCGATAGGGTTTCCATAACCGCATCTTCAATACGCAAAATAGATTTATCCAAAGCTTTGGCAATTTCACGGTATGAAATAGACACTTGCTTGGGTTTTCCGGTCAATAAATCACGACCTTGAACACTCATGTCCTCAGGAGGTAATTCTAAATCTTCAGTAGCTGCGCCGATCTGGATTTTTATTTTTTCAGCAGTACGTTCACCTACATACAAGTTGTGTTGGGTACGCATGTAATACACAATATCGTTTGTAAACACATCACCTGCAATTTTTACTGATTTATCACAAACAATGCCGCCTAAGGCAATTACAGCAATTTCGGTAGTACCACCACCTATGTCCACAACCATGTTTCCTTTTGGTTGCATAATGTCTACACCAATACCAATAGCCGCAGCCATAGGTTCGTGAATCAAATAGACTTCTTTACCATTAACACGTTCGGCACTTTCTTTTACCGCACGCATCTCTACTTCGGTAATTCCAGAAGGAATACAAATAACCATACGAAGCGCTGGTGTAAAAAATTTCTTTTTTAGAGCAGGTATGTTTTTAATGAACATACTTATCATTTGCTCAGAAGCATCAAAATCGGCAATAACACCGTCTTTTAATGGACGAATGGTTTTAATATTTTCATGGGTTTTCCCTTGCATTAAACTCGCTTCTTGACCAACGGCAATTATTTTACCAGAAATCCTGTCGCGAGCCACTATAGAAGGCGCATCTACAACAACTTTGTCGTTGTGAATAATAAGTGTGTTTGCAGTCCCTAAATCTATTGCAATTTCTTCGGTTAAGAAATCAAAAAATCCCATGTGCTATTAATATTTTTTATGTGGTTTAAAAACGAATCCCGTAAATGTAATAAAAGTTCCTAAATATTTGAGCGATCTAGAGCTCAAAATTCAATAAAACAAGCATGCCTACCTCTTATACGCTTTTTATCGATTTTTAGACTGTTAAAACACAGTTTTTGAGCCTATTTAATGTTTGAAATGGCGTGTGCCTGTCATGACCATAGCTACACCATTTTCGTTGCAATAATCAATACTTAATTGGTCTTTTATTGAACCGCCTGGTTGAATAACGGCTTTAATTCCAGCGTTGTTTGCAATTTCCACACAATCAGGAAACGGGAAAAAGGCATCGCTGGCCATTGCTGCTCCATTTAAATCAAAATTAAAGGATTGGGCTTTATGTATGGCTTGTTGCAAAGCGTCAACACGACTGGTTTGTCCTGTTCCGCTAGCACATAGTTGTTTGTTTTTTGCTAAAACTATGGTATTTGATTTGGTGTGTTTGCAGATTTTTGAGGCAAAAATCAAATCGTCTATTTCATCAGTTGTCGGCGCTGTGTTAGTGACATTTTTTAAGCCTTCAGCAGTATCAGTAATGGTATTTCTATCTTGAAGTAAAACACCATTTAAACAACTTCTTACATTCATTTTTGGCATTTCAATATCATGAATGACTAATAAAATTCGATTCTTTTTGCCTTTTAAAAGCTCTAAGGCTTCTTCTGAAAAAGATGGGGCTATAACCACTTCACAAAATAATTTGTGGACCTCTTCTGCAGTGGCTAAGTCTATCTCTTTATTGCTTATTAAAACACCTCCAAAAGCTGAAACAGGGTCGCCTGCTAAAGCATCAACATAGGCTTGGTGTAAAGTATTGCGTTGTGCCAAACCACAAGCATTATTGTGTTTTAATATGGCAAATGTTGGAGCATCGTTTTTAAATTCCAACATTAAATTTACAGCAGCATCAACATCTAAAAGGTTGTTGTAGCTTAATTCTTTTCCGTGAAGTTTCGTAAATAGCTCATCAAAGTTACCAAAGAAAAAGCCTTTTTGATGTGGATTTTCACCATAACGCAAAACCTTACCTTTAGTTTCACTGATTTTTAATGCAGCTTCATCATGGTTCTTGTTGAAGTAGTTAAAAATAGCTGTATCGTAATGCGATGATACATTGAATGCCTTTCCTGCAAAACGTCTTCTGTTTTCTTCAGAAATAACACCATTGTTTTCAGAAATCAATTCTAAAAACTCAGCATAATCATTAACAGACGATACACAAATAACATCCGCATAATTTTTTGCAGCAGCTCTAATTAGGGAAATACCACCAATATCAATTTTTTCAATAATATCTTGATTGCTTGCACCGGAGGCTACCGTTTTTTCAAACGGATATAAATCAACAATAACTACATCTATTTGTGGGATTTCATATTCAGCTAATTCAGCAACATCACCATCGTGACTTTGTCTGTTTAAAATACCACCAAACACCTTTGGGTGTAAGGTTTTAACACGCCCACCAAGAATAGAAGGGTAGGAGGTTACATCTTCAACAGGAACAACGTTAACACCCAAATCATTAATAAATTTTTCAGTACCACCAGTAGAGTAAATGGTTACGCCCTGTTTGTCTAGCTCTTTAACAATAGGTTCTAAACCGTCTTTGCTAAATACTGAGATTAATGCTGATTTAATGGTTTTTTCGTTGCTCATTAGTGTTGTGTTATGTTATTTTGAAATGACTTTTTTGTTTTTTCGAGTGTTTTAGACTGAAATTTATAAATAATTGCAAAAATACTTATTTCCATTAAAAAAATAAGCTTAGAATTATTAAAAAAGGATGTGTTTTTTTAACGAAAAGGAGGAGTTGTTAACAGTTAGAACAAATTCCAATTCCTAAAACCCAAAAATCAAAACTTTTATGTGTAGGTGTATTTTGGGATTTGGTACTTTTTATTTGGAATTTACTAAACTAGAGTAGCAACTTGAGTACATACAAACTCTAAAAAGCGTTCGTCGGCTTCAGTGAATGGGTCGGGCATATTGGAGTCAATATCAATTTGTCCAATATTTTTACCATTAACAAAAATAGGTACGACTATTTCAGCTTTAACCGTTATGCTACAAGCAATATAATTATCTTGAGTAGTAACATCGGGAACCACAAAGTTTTCATTGCTTATAGCTACTTGACCGCAAATACCTTTTCCAAAAGGAATAACGGTATGGTCCGTAGGTTCACCAACATAAGGCCCTAAAAGGAGCTCTTCTTTATTGCCATTTCTAAAATAAAAACCGACCCAATTATAATAGTCTATATGAGTTTCAAGTAATTCACAGATACTTAAAAGGCGCTGATCAACGGTTTTTTGAGTATTAGAAATAATTGTTTTTACTTGTGGTTTTAGTGTTTTAAAAATCATAAAGCTAAAAGTTTTGGCAAAAGTATTTAAAAAGACGTAATTTCGATATCCAGTTTTAATAAAATTAATAGATTTCCACCTTTGCGGAAATGAAAACGAAACAGAGTAATTGAAAGCACTTTTTGTAAAATACAAGTCGGTTATAAAGTTCATCCTTACTTTCCTAGCAGTTTATATTGCTTTATCCGTAATTTATAAACTGTATTTGCAGTATTCTGATGGTTCTAGATTCTATCCGGATTATATGACGCATTTGGTCTCAAAACAAACAGATACGCTACTTCGTGCTTTTGGGTATAATTCTGAAATTTTACCACATCCAGATGAACCATCTATGAAAGTTATTGTTAACGGCAAGTTTATAGCAAGGATTATAGAGGGCTGTAATGCCATCAGTGTTATTGTTCTATTTATGTCCTTTATAGTCGCTTTTTCAGGAACATTAAAAACGACTTTTTTTTATATCCTTTCAGGTGCCGTTTTAATTTATACCGTAAATGTATTACGGATTGTTATTCTAATTATAGGGATGTATCATTATCCTGAATACGAAGATGTTATGCATACCGTTGTTTTTCCAGCTATTATTTATGGGATGGTTTTTTTATTATGGATATTTTGGGTGAATAGATTTTCTAAATTAAAGCAAAAGGATGAGTAAGGTAACTAAATACATATTGCTTTCTGGTTTAGTATTCATACTTATTTTAATTCGCTTTTTTGAAGATTTTTTATTTTATGACCCTTATTTGACCTTCTTTCAAAATGATTATTTATACATAGATAGCCCCAGACGAGAAGTGTTAAAACTTTTTGGTTTTACAGCGTTTCGATATATTTTGAATACGCTGATTTCATTAGCTATTTTGTTTCTAGTTTTTAAAGATAAAAGCATTGTTAAGTTTTCAGGAGCCATTTACGGTATAGCCTTTGTTGTGTTAATGGTGCTATATTTGTATTTTGTTGTTAACCCAAGACAAGAGGACTATTATTTGTTTTTTAATGTGCGTCGTTTTTTAATTCAGCCTATAATTTTAATCCTTTTACTTCCCGCATTTTATTATCATAAAATTAAAAATTAAGTGTTAATCATTTGATAAAATACCAGAAGAGATTTCATTTTTTAGTATTTTTGTTCTAATACCTATCAGGATGGTAAAACAATTATTACATAAAGGTTTTTCGTCGGTTATGGCGTTGCTTGTTTTGTTTTCAACAGTGTCCTTTACTGTTGAAAAGCATTTTTGTGGTGATGTTTTAGTCGATGTTTCTGTGTTTGCTGAAGCTGAAAAATGTGAAATGGAAGCTTTGGAGATTTTACAAAAGAAAACTTGTTGTAAAGATGAAATAGAAATTATTGAAGGTCAAGACGAGTTAAAAGTCGTTTCCTTTGAAGATTTAGATTTTAAGAAACAACACTTTATCATTGCATACACGTATGCATACCTTAATGGTTTTGAAGGTTTACCAAAACAAACCATACCCCATAAAGATTATTCCCCTCCCAATTTGGTCACCGATATCCAGGTTTTAGACCAGGTTTTTATCATTTGATTGTTTAAAGATTTTTTTTATTTCCGTGAACACGGATTCCCTTAATTTTTAAATAACTCAAAATTATTTCTTAAAATGATACACACCTATACAGTTACAGGTATGACCTGTAATGGTTGCAAAACGTCTGTGGAAGACCAATTAAACATGCTTCCAGAGGTTATAAAGGCTTCGATTAATTTAGAAGCTTCTGAGGTCGCCGTAGAAATGACCAAGCACATTTCAATTGAAACATTACAAAGTGCACTTTCTGATAAATATTCAATTTCAATAAAGAACGAACGAAACATTTTCGAACCGTCATTAGTAATTATAGAAGCAGAAAAATCAGAGCTAAAACAACTCTTTCCGCTGTTTTTAATATTTGGATACATAACCATATCTTCGGTTTTACTTAATAGAACCCCTTGGGATATTAATGGATTCATGCTCGATTTTATGGGGCTTTTTTACATTGTTTTTAGCTTTTTTAAGCTATTGGACTTAAAAGGTTTTCCAAAATCATTCAGAATGTATGATCCCGTAGCCAAAGTGGTTCCTGTTTATGGATGGGTTTATCCTTTTATAGAGGTTGTCCTTGGCCTGATGTTTTTAATGCGTTTTGAAATTACCATAGCTCTAATAATTACTTTGGGTATTTTAGGAATTACGACTATAGGTGTGACCAAAACATTACTGAATAAAAAAACAATTCAGTGTGCGTGTTTAGGAACAGCCTTAAAACTTCCTATGACCAAAGCAACGTTTATTGAAAACAGCATCATGATGATTATGGCCATTATCATGCTCATTATAACCTACAATTAAATGAAATATATTTTATATGTAATATTAATGCTTCCACTATTAATGTTGTCCCAAAGCAGCATTAGTGGGATGATTATGGAAGCAAACGATAAAAACGAACATATAGGTTTAGCTGGTGCTAACGTGTACTGGCTAAATACAGAAGTAGGAACGGTTACAGGTATTGATGGCAATTTTTTACTTAGCTATATGCCGGAATATAAAAAATTGGTGATTAGCTATGTTGGTTTTAAAACCGATACATTAAACATTTTAGATCCTAAAAAAATGGTGCATCACTGGTTGCAACCAACAAGCGATTTAGATGAAATTACAGTAACCTCTAGAAAACAAGCCACGGCTAAATCCTATTTAAAAGCAACTAATGTCATTAATGTGAGCAGTGAGGAATTGTTAAAAGCAGCCTGTTGTAATTTGTCGGAGAGTTTTGAAACCAACCCATCTATCGATGTTAATTTTGCCGATGCCATTTCAGGAACACGCCAAATAAAAATGCTGGGCTTAACAAGTCCATATATTTTAATAGCCACTGAAAATATACCTTCTATTCGAGGGGCATCACAGTCTTACGGATTGAGTTTTATTCCTGGTACTTGGATAGAAAGTATTCAAATAACCAAAGGTACGGGTAGTGCTATTAATGGTTACGAAAGTATAGCTGGGCAAATTAATGCTGAGTTGGTCAAACCATCAACTGATGACAAATTGTTTGTTAATCTGTATGGAGCAAGTAGTGAACGTTTGGAGTTGAATACCCACATCAATACAAAAGTAAATGATAAATGGCATACCGGGGTTTATATACATGGTAATACACATAATAAAAAACACGATGTTAATGATGATGGGTTTTTGGACATGCCTTTATTCAATCAAATTAATTTGATGAACCGTTGGCAATATACCGATACTCAAAAAGGCTTTGTCAGTTTTATTAATTTGAAGTTTTTAAATGATGAAAAGCAAACTGGAGAACTCGATTTTTATCCGGATACCGATAGACTAACTAAGCGTTTTTGGGGAAGTGAAATTGATACCAAACGTTATGAGATTTCTACGAAATTTGGCTATGTAAACCCAGAAATCCCTTGGCAAAGCCTTGGTGTACAAACGGCATTCAGCAGTCATAAACAAGCGTCTTATTTTGGATTGAACATTTATGATATCAAGCATAATAGTTTATATACCAATGCCATTTATAATTCTATTATTAGCGATTCTCGACATAAAATAAAAACAGGTATTAGTTATACCTATGATCATTATGATGAATTTGTAAACACCATAGATTATGAAAGAACCGAAAACGCAGTAGGTGCCTTTTTTGAGTATAGCTATGATAATTTAGAATTGTTGAATCTTACTGCAGGGATTCGTATAGACCATCATAACCTATTAGGAACATTTGTAACACCTAGGTTGCATGTGCGTTACTCGCCTTGGGGCAAGTCGGCATTTAGAGCATCCTTTGGAAGAGGGAAGCGCAGTGCAAATATCTTTACCGAAAACCAACAACTGTTTTCAACATCTAGGCAAATTAATATTTTAAATTCAGGAGGTAAAATTTATGGTTTAGATCCAGAAATTGCTTGGAACTATGGGTTTTCCTATTTACAAGGATTCCGCCTTTTTGGACGACAAGCAGACATCACGTTAGATTACTATAAAACCGATTTTAAAAACCAAGTAGTGGTCGATTGGGAAAACCCGCAAGAAATTAATTTTTATAACCTTAGCGGAAAGAGTTTTGCCAATAGTTTTCAATTGGAATTAAATTATAGCCCTTTTAAAGGCGTTGACGTAAGAACCGCATATAAGTTTTACGACGTAAAAACCGATTATAATTCAGGGCGATTGGAGCGACCGTTAACACCAAAACATCGTTTGTTTGCTAATATAGGTTATAAAACGAATCAAGAAGAAGGACAATTAGGGCGATGGAAGATTGATGTTACATTTAATTGGTTAAGCGATCAGCGTTATGCGTCTACAACAAGTAATCCAATACCATACCAATTACAAGAACGAACACCAACTGTGACCACCTTAAACGCGCAAATCACCAAAGTGTTTTCTCCTAAATTTGAAGTATATTTAGGTGGTGAAAATGTAACCAATGTCAGACAACCGAATCCTATTTTGGGAGCCAATGATCCGTTTGGCGCGAATTTTGATTCCACTTTTGTATATGGTCCCATTTTTGGGAGTATGTATTATGCGGGATTGCGTTATAGAATAAAATAAAACAAAGAAATATGAAAAACATTGTAATACTACTATTAATGCTAATAGGAACTACAACTTTTGCCCAAAACAAAAATGCCAAAGCCACTATGGAAGTAGATGGTATTTGTGGTATGTGCAAAGCCCGTATAGAAAAAGCTTGCTTAAATACTAAAGGCGTAAAGCACGCTGTTTGGGATGTCGATACACACGAGTTGAAATTAATTTATGATGCTCGTAAAACTAGTGTTAAGACTATTAAACAACAAATTTTAGCAGTAGGGCATGATGTGGAAGATGTAAAAGCTACCGATGAAGCTTACGCAACAGTTCACCCCTGTTGTAAATATCGCGATGATGGTATTGTAGATGAACATAATGACTAAACCAAAAACTTAAACACGATTTCGTTTTTTATTTATGCCTAAAATACAATATAGAATTTATGTTATAGAATTATCGAAACGTATATTTACTGAAAATTCTAGGTTTCGTGCTGCTAACCCTCAGTTTAATGGTGTGTTAGAGTGTGTCTATGTTGGTATGACTAGTAAAACACCAAAAGAACAGTTCCTTCAACATAAAACAGGTTATAGAAATAAAAAAGGTCATAAGCTATCTTCTAATATTGTTGAGAAATATGGGACTTATTTAAGACCCAGTTTGTATAATCATATCGACCCCTTAACTTCAAGGCAAGACGCTCTTAAAATGGAAGCGATTTTAGCTTTAGAATTACGAAGACAAGGTTATGCCGTTTGGTTTAATTAAATAGAAATAAAAGTTCTTAAATTAAAAAAAACGCTTCTAATCCTGATAGCTATAAGGAGGAAGCGTTTTTTTAATAATAGAATATCGAAGTGTTCTCGACTTACATCATCCCTGGCATACCACCTCCCATTGGAGGCATAGCAGCTGGAGCATCTTCTTTAATATCGATTAATGCGCATTCTGTGGTAAGGATCATACCTGATACAGACGCTGCGTTTTCTAAAGCAATACGTGTTACTTTTTTAGGGTCTATAATACCAGCTTTAAGCATATCGACATAGGCTTCGGATTTAGCATCGTAACCAAAATCTTTTTTGCCTTCTAATACTTTATTGATAACCACAGAACCTTCGCCACCTGCATTTTCAACAATCGTTCTTAATGGCGCTTCTATAGCTTTATTTACAATTTGAACTCCTGTTGTTTCGTCCAGGTTGTCCGTTGTAATTTTTTCTAAAATAGCTTTGGCTCTAACTAAAGCCACACCGCCACCAGCAACAATACCTTCTTCTACAGCGGCTCTTGTAGCATGTAAGGCATCATCAACACGGTCTTTCTTTTCTTTCATTTCCACTTCACTTGCAGCACCTACGTATAATACAGCAACACCACCTGCTAATTTAGCTAAGCGCTCTTGTAGTTTTTCTTTATCGTAATCTGAAGTGGTCGTTTCAATTTGTGCTTTAATTTGGTTAACACGTGCTTTAATTGCTTTAGCATCACCAGAACCGTTTACAATGGTTGTGTTGTCTTTATCTACGGTTACGGTTTCAGCAGAACCTAACATGCTTAAATCTGCATTTTCTAGAGTAAAGCCTCTTTCTTCAGAAATAACAGTTCCACCTGTTAAGATAGCAATATCTTCAAGCATGGCTTTACGTCTGTCGCCAAATCCTGGTGCTTTAACGGCAGCAATTTTAAGTCCGCCACGTAATTTGTTAACTACTAAAGTAGCTAAGGCTTGACCATCGACATCTTCTGCAATAATTAATAACGGACGACCTGATTGTGCTACGGGTTCTAATATAGGAAGGATTTCCTGTAAGTTAGAAATCTTCTTGTCGAATAATAAAATGTATGGATTTTCTAAATCGGCAATCATTTTATCAGCATCGGTAACAAAGTAAGGCGATAAATAACCTCTGTCGAATTGCATCCCTTCAACTACGTCTACATAGGTTTCCATTCCTTTGGCTTCTTCAACAGTAATCACACCTTCTTTACCAACTTTACCAAAAGCTTGAGCAATTAGCTCGCCAATAGTATCATCGTTATTTGCAGAAATGGCTGCAACCTGCTTTATTTTTTCAGAAGAGTTGCCAACTTTTTTAGCTTGTTTTTCAAGGTCTGATGTAATGGCCTCAACAGCTTTATCAATACCGCGTTTTAAATCCATAGGATTGGCACCAGACGCTACATTTTTCAAACCTTCTTTTACAATAGCTTGTGCTAATACGGTAGCGGTGGTTGTACCATCACCTGCCAAGTCATTCGTTTTAGAAGCGACTTCTTTTACCATTTGAGCACCCATATTTTCGTGAGCGTTGTCTAATTCAATTTCTTTAGCAACAGAAACCCCATCTTTAGTGACTTGAGGGGCTCCAAAACTTTTGCTAATAATGACGTTACGCCCTTTAGGTCCTAAAGTTACTTTTACTGCATTTGCTAATGCATCCACACCACGTTTTAATCCGTCACGTGCTTCAATATCAAATTTTATATCTTTTGCCATAATGAAAAATTTTATTTAAAATTTTAAACTTTCAATATTCAAATATCAAGTTCCAATTTTGGAACTGTTAAATCATGAAGAAAGTTTTTGGAATTTATTTCTTTTAGTTTTTGGAATTTGCAATTAAATGATTGCAAGAATATCGCTCTCTCGCATGATTAAATAATCGGTGCCTTCAAGTTTAAGTTCTGTGCCTGCATATTTACCATATAAAACAGTGTCGCCAACTTGTACAGTAATAGGTTCATCTTTGGTACCTTTTCCGGCTGCAACTACAGTTCCTTTTTGTGGTTTTTCTTTAGCGTTATCTGGAATAATAATTCCTGAAGCTGTTTTGGTTTCAGCAGCAGCAGGTTCTATAAGAACACGGTCTGCTAATGGTTTAATGTTTAAGCTCATTTGTTATATGTTTTTGATTTAAAAATTAATAGTGTCGCTTTAGCGATGTGCTAAAAATGTGCCAATACTTACTAACTGACAAACTTTCAGATTTGCCTACCAAACAGGCAGAAACAAAAAATGCCAACTTGAAAAGTTGGCATTTTTTGTTTTATTGTAACACCAAATTACTCTGGTGTATTGTTTGCTGGTTCAGCATCATTTGTTGTTTGTGCTGGAACATCTGGTAAAGCAATCGGAGCTGTTGTTGTGGCATCAGCATCTAATGCTTTTGAATCTAAATTATCACCACCTCTATTAATTGCTACGTTTGAAAGTAAAATTAATACTAACAGTAAGGTTGCTAAAGTCCATGTGCTTTTATCTAAAAAATCGGTTGTCTTTTTTACACCACCTAATTGTTGTGTGCCACCACCACCAAAAGATGATGATAATCCGCCACCTTTAGGGTTTTGAACCATAATGACTACAACTAGTAAAAATGCTACGACAACGATTAAGGCTAAAAATATTGAAAACGTACTCATTACTCTTTATTATTTTGTTCTTGTAATTGTTCTACTGCTTTAATTTGGTTTGCAAAGAAACCACTTTTTTCTGGATATTTCAAACTTAAAATCTTATAAGATTGAATGGCCTTTTTGTAGTTTTTTTGTTCTACATAAATACGTGCTAAAGTCTCTGTCATTAGAGCCTCAGGTTGTATCATTTGGGCTTTTGCTAAATTCCCTTTTTTGTTTAGGGGTTTGGCTGGACTTATTTTTGGGTTTTCGGAAATGAATTTATCAATTAGTTCGAACTTTTTTTCTTTTTCTAAGGTTTCTGAAGTTTTAATTTCAATGGGCTTGTTTTCCTTTTCTTGTATTCTTTTTATGGGTTTATAGCGTGTTAGCTTCAACCATTCTCCAAAAGAATGGGATTCTCTTTTATCAAACTGAAGCGGTTGTCCTAAGTTTAAAATATCATCTGCTGAGGCATCTTGGGGTTTTGTTTTTAGGTCTTCAATGCTTTCAGATTCATCTAAAACAAAAGTTGATACTTTTTTTGGTCGTGCCTCCTTGGGTTGGAATAGAGCAGGGTCTAAAACGCCATCGGTATCTTTAATCTGTTGTTTTAAAGCATAATCAATAGTCACACTTTTTTCAACGGAAAGATCTTCAATAGTCACATTAAAATCTTTCAAATGTGCTGTATTCTGCTTTATGAATTGAGAGATTTCATTTTGAACAAAGGCTTCCGAAGTTATAAAATCGAATAGAATGCTTCGGTCTGTAGTATGGGCTGCTGTTATTTTAAGTTCTTGATTGTACTCAAGGCTACTTTGGTCTTTTAGACCTTTAAGGTAAATAGCACGGGCAGATTGAAAATAAGGAAATTCATTAATAATAGATTTTACAGCTTCGGTTTGCTGAAGCGTAATTTCTTGTGGATGTTGGAGTACGTATGTAAAATCTGTTTGATCCATTATTAACTTAACCAAATGTAATTATTTTTTGTGCAAAGTGACTAGTCTGCAAAGGTAAAAAACATTTGAGTCAAAATAACAGCAACTGAATACTTGATCATCGATTGACGATTTTTGATTGACGATTCTGCAAAACTGACTGGTAATTGTGACTAAAAACTGCAACAGATATTGAACGGGTTAAGATGTTATATATAGTTATACGGGGGTACACCAAGATTCACAAAGAAATAATAGGTATTCTGAATTTCTCAGTATGTATCTGTGCTAACTCTGTGAATTTAGATGTTATAATCTTTTAACTGAGACTGCGGCTAAAAACTACCATTTAGCAAGCGTAGCATTAAATATATCTTGTGTAAGGCGTTCAAAAATTTCTTCGTGAGCAGTGGTTTTTATTGCACCTATTAGTTGTGAACTTGCGGGGTAATCATAAAAAAACGTAAATGATTGTTCTAGATCATCTTCTTCATTCTTATTATTAAAAAAACGTAATTTAATACCAATGGTTAATCTATTTTGTGCTGCTGTGTTTTCCGATGTTGCGGTGGTTGGTGAAATTCTATAGGTTGTTATTTCACCTTCATAAACTAAATCGGCATTCGAAGGGACTAGGTTTAAGTTGGTTTGATTTTGTATTAAATCTTCTAAAGCTAATTTGAAATCACGTTCTAATCCTGGTTCAATTAATAATGCGGTATTTTCAAAACGATTGACTTGATAGGTTTCCGTTCCTGCCGGTATAGATGCACCTGTAAATGAGTAGGCACCACAGCCCAAAAGGATTAAGCTAAAAGCTAAGATTGAAAAGTGAATTAGATGTTTTTTCATATTTTAAAAAGTCCTGGTTTCAAAATGAAAACTGTTTTTAAGTAAACGATAAACTATAAATTGTATTGTTTTATCTTTCTGTAAAGTGTGCGTTCGCTGATTCCTAATTCTGCAGCTGCTAATTTACGTTTTCCGCTGTGACGTTCAAGCGATTTTTTAATTAATTCTAATTCTTTATCGTGTAACGACAAGGTTTCTTCTTCTTCAATCTCTTCAGCGAAATGGTATTTATCTTGAATAGTAATAATTTCATCAGTATTTGATGTGTGTTCTGGAATTGAAATCACTTCAGGATTGTCTATTGAATTTTTAAAGTCCGCAGCATCTTCATCATCATTGCCATAAATTTTTTGAATGAGACTTTCGTTATCCTTTTCAACATCTTTTGTGTTGCCATGTTTCATCAATTCCATAGTCAGTTTCTTTAAATCATTTAAATCCGCTTTCATATCAAAGAGCACTTTGTAAAGAATTTCACGTTCGCTACTAAAGTCACTTTCAGCTTTTGATGTGTTGATAACTGCAGGTAAATTACTTGAGGCATAGGCCGGGAGGTAGCTTTGTAGTGTTGAAGCGCTAATAACGCGATTTTGTTCCAAAACGGAAATCTGTTCCGCTATATTTCGTAATTGACGAACATTACCACCCCATCTGTGTTTTATAAGAACTTGAATAGCGTTATCGGTCAGTTTTACCGTAGGCATTTTGTATTTCAAGGCAAAATCGCTTGCAAATTTTCTAAACAGTAAATGGATGTCCTCACGTCGTTCGCGAAGTGGTGGCAAATTAATATCTACGGTGCTTAATCTATAATATAAGTCTTCACGAAACTTTTCTTTTTCGATAGCTTCAAACATATTAATGTTTGTGGCCGCTACAATACGAACATTGGTTTTTTGAACTTTACTTGACCCGACTTTTAAAAACTCGCCATTTTCGAGAACACGTAATAAACGCACTTGGGTTGTAAGTGGCAATTCGCCAACTTCATCTAAAAAAATAGTACCGCCATCTGCGACTTCAAAATACCCTTGGCGGGTTTGGGTGGCTCCTGTAAAGGCTCCTTTTTCATGTCCAAATAACTCACTGTCTATGGTGCCTTCGGGTATGGCGCCACAGTTTACAGCAATATATTTATTGTGTTTTCTATGGGATAATTGGTGTATTATTTTGGGGATACTTTCTTTTCCTACACCACTTTCGCCAGTAACCAAAACCGAAATATCGGTAGGTGCTACCTGAATGGCTTTTTCTATAGCACGGTTTAGTGCTGGTGTATTACCAATAATGCCAAAACGTTGTTTAATAGCTTGTACTGATTCCATGTATAATATATTCTTTTTTATTCCCATAATCCAGATAGTTATCTGGATGGGAATCTTTTAACTTTTTAATTCTCAATATATTCAGAAATACCACTTCCATTGTCCTTCTCTAACCATTCCCAATTAAGTTTAAGTTTCATTTTACTGTTATCTGTTAAACTTACAGTAGCAATTGCTTTTCCTGCTTTTAGTTCATTTTCTGTTGTTATACATTGGTATAACATATTAAGTTTGTCATTTTTTAAATGCGCAATTATTTTTCCGTATTTAATAGTTCCTCCAAAATAGTCAGCTGTTACTATATTACCTTTTTGTTTGTATTTAAATACCGTTTCAGAATTTACCTTTCCATTTTCGGTATTCTCGATAAGTGAAAATGTTTTATTATTAAAGTTGAATTCTGACATCATATTTAATTATTCTCTGAATACGCAACAGCTTTTCCAATAAGAGTTGCACTAGTACAATCTGTAACCTTTACATTCACAAAATCACCTATTTTGTATTGCGCTTTCGGAAACACACAAACAATGTTTTGAGGTGTACGTCCAGACCATTGCAAATCCGATTTTTTTGATTCTTTTTCAATCAATACTTCTACAGTTGTATTTAACCATTCTTTGGTTTTAATTTCGCTATGCGCCCTTTGTAAATCTACAATGTCTTGTAGCCTCCGTTTTTTTGTTTCTTCCGGAACATCATCATCCATATTTCTGCCTGCCATAGTACCTGGTCGTTCTGAATACGTAAACATATATCCAAAGTTATATTTTACATATTCCATTAAGGATATAGTGTCTTGAAAATCGTCTTCGGTTTCTGTTGGAAAACCAACAATCATATCTTGACTAATAGCACAGTTAGGTATGATACGGCGAATATTATCTATTAATTCAAAATATTCCTCACGGGTGTGTAAACGATTCATGGCTTTAAGAATACGATTGCTTCCGCTTTGCACAGGTAAATGGATATGATTACAAATATTTTGATATTTAGACATGGTTTCAACTACATCTAAAGTTAAATCTTGTGGGTTTGATGTTGAAAAGCGAATTCGCATTTTAGGCTGCGCTTTGGCGCATAACTCCAACAATTTAGAAAAGTTAATTGATGTTGCTTTTTGCATGTCGGTGGCTTTTTCAAAATCTTTTTTAAGACCACCACCATACCACAGATAACTATCCACATTTTGCCCAAGTAACGTGATGTCTTTGTAGCCTCTGTTCCATAAGTCATTTACTTCTTCAATAATGCTTTGTGGGTCTCTGCTTCGTTCCCTTCCTCGGGTAAATGGTACAACACAAAATGTGCACATGTTATCACAACCACGAGTTATGGATACAAAAGCAGTAACACCATTTGTGTTTAAACGTACAGGAGAAATATCGCCATAAGTTTCTTCTTTTGAAAGAATAACATTTATAGCGTCTCTACCTTCATCAACTTCGGCTAAAAGGTTTGGTAAATCTTTATATGCGTCTGGTCCAACTACTAAGTCGACAATTTTTTCTTCTTCAAGAAATTTTGTTTTGAGGCGTTCGGCCATACAACCTAGAACACCTACTTTCATTTTAGGGTTATGGTCGCGTTTTACAGCATTATATTTTTCTAGACGTTTCCGTACGGTTTGTTCTGCTTTATCGCGAATAGAGCAGGTGTTAACTAAAACCAGATCTGCTTCTTCTAAATGTTGTGTGGTATTAAAACCTTGGTTAGCCATTATGGAAGCCACAATTTCGCTATCACTAAAGTTCATAGCACAGCCATAACTTTCAATGAAAAGTTTACGCTTGTTAGTTTCTTTTTGCTCTAAAACTAACGATTCTCCCTGTATATTTTCGTCTATTGTCTTTTTCATGGTTTGTTAGAAACTCCTGTCTTTCAATAAACATGCAAAGATACAATTTATTTGGGTTTTATGACAAAGTGGCAGTTGATTTATTTTGTAAATAACGCAACCAAAACGGATTTTGTGTATCTATAGTAAAAATGAATTTTCTATAAATGAAGTCTATTAAAACCATTTTTCTTATCATACCTTTTGCTTTGTGTTTTACTAATATGCAATGTGAAGATGATATTAATATTGATAGTCCCAATCAAATTTGCGATGAAACAATACTTGTTGATCAAGACTTGTATGATAGTTTAACGGCATCAGATTTCACTTTTATTAATGCTAAAATTATTGATGATTGTTTAACTATCGAGATTGGTGCTTCTGGTTGTGATGGTAATACTTGGGGGTTTAACTTAGTGGATTCGGGAGCTGTTGCTGAGTCTTCTCCAGAACAGCGTTATCTAAAATTTCAATTAATAAATGAAGAGGATTGTTTGGCTTATTTTGAAAGAACAATGTCGTTTAATTTAATTCCTCTGCAGGTTAATGGAAGTCGGGAAATCATATTACATATTGAAGACTTAGAGACGTTATTATATTATAAATACTAAAATTAAAAACAACCAAATATTATGAAATTGAAATACCTTTTTTTGACCCTAGTTTTTATAATGGCTTTGTCCTGTGATAAAAATGATGATGCCGATTATGAATTTGTACAAGTAGCAAGCCCACAACTAATGAGTAAAACGGCTTTTAGAAGTTCGGTTGAGATAACAATGCCGCAAACTATTGAAAAAGCAGGTAAAATATATGCCTATAAAAACTACATTTTTGTGAGTGATGTTAATAAAGGCGTACATATTATTAATAATACTAATCCAGAATCACCTAAAGCCATAAAGTACATTAATATTCCCGGGAATGAAGATATTTCGGTTAAAAATGACTTTTTATATGCCGATAGTGCAACAGACTTAGTGGTTTTTGATATTTCGGATATTAATTCAGTGGCCTTAGTAGAACGTTTAGAAGATGTATTTAATGTCTATAATCATAATATTCCTATTGAAGCCGATGTGGTGGACTATGCTAAGATCGATTATGAAACCGACATTGTTTTAGGTTGGACCTTAACGACGGAAAGACGTAAAAAATCAGATGAGCGATTCATTGATATAGCAATTAATGATGGTGCAAATACAACTGCTGAATCTGCTACAGGAACAGGAGGCTCTTTAGCACGCTTTCAAATAGTAGATAATTATTTATATACCGTAGGAAACTATGAAATGGGGATTTTTAATATTCAAAATTTAGCAGAACCTATACTTGAAAATACACAATATGCAGGCTGGAATATAGAAACTATGTTTCAAGCTGAAGGTTATTTATATTTAGGAAGTACCAACGGTATGTATATCTTTAATTTGGTTAACCCTGCTTTGCCGGAGTATGTATCTGAATTTATACATTGGGAAGGTTGTGACCCTGTAGTTGTAGATGGAAATTATGCTTATGTAACAATACGTGGCGGTAATGTTTGTGGTCAATTGGAAAGTGTACTTGAGGTTATCGATATTACCGATAAAAGCACCCCAACATTAGCAAAACGATACGAACTTGATAACCCTTACGGATTAGGTGTTAAAGATAATACGCTGTTTATTTGCGATGGAACTTCTGGTTTGAAATTATACAATAAAGCAGATCCGTTAAATCTTAGTATGACTAAAGTATTTGAAGATATTCAATCCAAAGATGTCATTCCTTTGGAAAATGTTTTGTTAATGATTGGTGGAGATACTTTATATCAATACAACTATTTAGAGGATGGTGTAGAGCTTATAAGTGCCTTCTCATTAAAATAAATATTCTAAATTCTATAAAATAAGAATCCTGCATTTCTGCGGGATTTTTTGTTTGCTATGAATGGCAACAGTTTTAAAAAAACGCTTACTTTTATGCTTAGAAACTAATCTTATCAAAATGAATTCATATAATAGTTTGCTGGAAAAAATAGAACATGCTAAAGATTTGGACTTTAGCAATTTGATTGATAGCGTTATAGAATTGTTTAAAAAGTTATGGCTTAAAGGCTTTTTAGTCGTTTTACTTATGGTCGGATTTGCCATTGTAATAAATGTTTTGTTTTCTTTAATAGGTCTAGCTCCTAAAAACAATCTTCCTTATGGTGGTTTTGATATGGAATCGTTTTTTAGCTTTTATTCAGAAACTGTAATTTATAGCATTCCACAAACCATTTTAATGAGTACCATAACTATGGCTTTAATAGCTGCATTTTACAGAATTTGCAAGCAATATGTTTTGGGAGAAGAAGTTGTAGACGATTATTTTTATTTTTTAAAAAAAGCATACTTTTCTAAATTATTAATGTTGGGTATTATCCATACAGCTATTACAGTAACAGCACAATTCATGTTTTTAATACCTTATATCTATGCGTTTGTGCCATTGGCTTACTTTACTGTTGTTTTTGCGAATAACCCAGATTTAAGTGAAGTAGAAATTGTTAAGGCAAGTTTTAAACTAGGAAACAAAAAGTGGCTTATTACTTTTGGAACCATGTTTGTAGCAGGGCTTTTAGGTATGCTGGGACTTTTAGGTTGCGGCATTGGTGTTTTGTTTACCATGTCTATAGTCTATTTACCTGTGTTTTTTATTTACAAAGAGGCTGTAGGTTTTGAAGATTCTAGTCAAATAGAACAAATAGGAGTTAATGACGATTCAGATTATTAATATATAATACATTTTTATAATGAATACATTGAATGTTTTATTAGGGAGAATTAAAAACGCAAAAAAGCTAGATTTTGGTAATGTTTTGAGTGATTGTGTTGATCTCTTTAAAAAAGTATGGTTACAAGGGTTGATAGTTTTAATTTTAAATGCAGTACTAATGTTTCCTTTGGTATTCATTTGTTATTTACCAATGATTGCCTTAGGCTTATTAAGCCCAGAATCTTTTGCTGAAGAAGGTGTTTCATTTTCCGAATTAAATAGTCTAAGTGCTTTTATGTTGATATTGTCAATTGTATTGGTTGTCATTGTTTTAGTAGCTTCTGTAACTTTAGGCTTAGGTTTAAAGGCAGCATATTTTAGAATTGTAAAAAGTAAGGATTTTAAACTAAGTGAATCAGATGATTATTTTTTCTTTTTGAAAAAGAGGTATTTGAAGAAAACAATTGTTTTAGGTTTAATGATGATTGGGATATCTATAGTGGCATTTTTAATGTTAATAATCCCACTCTTTTATGTTTTTATACCATTGTCTTATATGGTTGTTGTTTATGCAATAAACCCTGACTTAGAGGTTTCCGAGATTGTTAAAGTAGGGTTTAAGTTGGGAAATAGAAAATGGTTGTTTACCTTCTTACTAATTATAGTCGCATGGATTTTATCCACAGTTGTTGGTTTTTTAATGTGTTTGATAGGAATATATGTCACACAGCAATTTATTAACTTGCCTTTTTATCAAATATATAAGGAGTCAGTTGGGTTTGAAGAAGAACATGCAATTAACGAAACAGGAACTCCAACAGAATAAAATTTTAAACGTAATAAAAGAAAGCTACATATTAAGTGTAGCTTTTTTTTGGACTAAAATAAAATACATCAATTTTAAAAATAGAACAGATAGTTGTTAAAAATGAATACGACTAAACTATTCCGGTTTTTAAAAATATATGCGGGTTTAATAATGAAGCAGTGCCTATTCTATAAATTATACTTGTTTGTATTTAGAAAAAAAATGCTGGGTTTTGTTATACTGTTTTCTAATTTTTTAATATCCCAGAATCAGCAATTAGAATTAACAGTAAGTAACGATAAGTTTGTTTTTACAGACCGTTATTATACCAGCGGGCTCCACTTAACCTACAGAAAAGGCTTAAATAGCGATTTGTTATTTTTTAAAAAAGAAGATAATAAATTGCAAGTAAACGTTATGGTTGGAAATGAAACCTACACACCAAAAAATCTTACCTCATTTAATAATCAGAATTTTGACCGTCCATATGCCGGTTGGCTTTTTGGGAAAATAGAACTCGGACAAATAAAGCAAAAATCAGCTTTGTTTTTAGCTCTAGAGTCCGGTGTTACAGGAGAAGAATCTTTAGCAGGGAAACTGCAAATTGCTTTACATGAATTTTTAGATATCAATAGCCGCCCAACTTGGGTAGATGAGATAAGCTATAATTGGCTGTTTAATTTTAAGACAGTATATATAAATGATATTCAGATTAATAAAAACAACAGCATTCAAAACCATATTAGCGCAAGCATAGGAACTAAAGACACTTATATAGGAAATGATGTCTATTATTTCTTTGGGAATTTCAGTGATTTTCAAAACACATCTCGATTAAACTTAGTAGATGTCAATCAAACAAAAGAGTTTTTCGGTTTTATTTCAGCAGGTTATAAATATGTGGCTTTAAATGCATTAATACAAGGTCATGTTTTTAATGATGAAGCCCCATTTACATTAATTGCAGCAAATCATATTTTAAAATTCAGTGCAGGAGCAGTTTTGAGAACAAAAAAGAATGTGTTTAAAATAGGCTATTATTACAATACAAAAGAAACCATAAGCTCTAGTTCTCATGTTTATGGAGCGTTCACTTTTGGTTTTCTTTTTTGAAATAAGTGAAATTTTATTCGGAAAATAATTATAAATATCAGCTAAAACACAATCAAATTAGGGAGATAAACTTTTTTTCATATACATTTGTAGCTTCAAAAAATGAAGTATGGCTAAGAATTTAGTAATAGTAGAGTCACCAGCTAAGGCAAAAACCATTGAGAAATTTCTAGGAAAAGATTTTAAAGTAGAATCTAGTTTCGGACATATTGCCGATTTGCCTTCCAAGGAGTTAGGTGTTGATGTTGATGGGGATTTTAAACCAAAATATGAAGTTTCTAAAGATAAAAAAGCAGTTGTAAAAAAACTGAAAGATTTAGCTAAAAAAGCAGAAATGGTTTGGTTGGCTAGTGATGAGGATCGTGAGGGAGAAGCCATTGCCTGGCATTTAGCAGAAACTTTAAAATTAGATAAAAACAAAACTAAGCGTATTGTTTTTCATGAAATTACTAAAACAGCCATAAAAAAAGCTATAGAGAACCCAAGAGGTATAGATTATGATTTAGTAGATGCACAACAAGCACGTCGTGTATTGGACAGAATTGTGGGTTATGAATTGTCGCCGGTACTTTGGAGAAAAGTAAAAGGAGGACTTTCAGCAGGGCGTGTACAGTCGGTTTCTGTTCGTTTAATTGTTGAAAAAGAAAGAGAAATTCAAGGGTTTATACCTTTAGCATCCTATAGAATTGACGCTGAGTTTTCTAATGAAAATGGGCAAACCTTCAAAGCCAAGTTGCCAAAAAACTTTTCAACCAAAGCAGAAGCCCAAAAATTCTTAGAACAGAATATCAAAGCAGATTTTAAAGTTGCAGATTTACAGAAAAAGCCAGCTAAAAAATCGCCAGCAGCACCATTTACAACATCAACATTACAACAAGAAGCATCGCGTAAGCTTTATTTTTCAGTAAGTAAAACCATGACTATGGCACAACGCCTTTATGAAGCAGGTTTAATTACTTATATGAGAACAGATAGTGTTAATTTATCTGATGAAGCAAGAAAAGGAGCAGAAGCAGAAATAAAAGAGGCGTATGGTTCAAAATATAGCAAACCGAGAAATTATAAAGGAAAAGCAAAAGGCGCACAAGAAGCTCACGAGGCCATTCGTCCTACCAATTTTGCAACCCATTCCGTAGATATTGATAGAGATCAAGCCCGATTATACGATTTAATCTGGAAACGTTCTATAGCATCGCAAATGAGCGAAGCCGAATTAGAGCGTACTAATGTAAAAATAAGCGCCTCAACACATAATGAAACATTTAGCGCCAATGGTGAAGTTATAACTTTTGATGGGTTTTTAAAAGTGTATTTAGAAGGCACGGATGATGAAGATGTTGAGCAAGAAGGTATGTTGCCAGCAATGAAAACTAATGAAGTCTTACTTAATAATTATATTACAGCAACAGAGCGTTATACGCGTCCGCCAGCAAGATTTACAGAAGCTTCGCTTGTTAAAAAATTAGAGGAGTTGGGTATTGGACGACCGTCAACTTACGCACCAACTATTTCAACCATACAAAATAGAAATTATGTTGAAAAGGGGTCCGTTGAAGGTGAAGAAAGAACATATTCGCAGCTGACTTTACAATATAACCTTATAAATGATAAAGCGCTAACTGAAAAGGTGGGTTCAGATAAAGGTAAGTTAGTACCTACCGATATAGGGATGATTGTGACCGACTTTTTGGTAAATCATTTTGAAGCTATTCTTGATTATAATTTCACAGCAAAGGTCGAAGCCGATTTTGATGAAATAGCAGAAGGAAATGAAGATTGGACTAAAATGATGAAATCGTTTTACAAAAATTTTCATCCCGTAGTTGAAGATGTTAAGGAAAATGCAGAAAGAGAATCAGGAGAACGTATTTTAGGAAAAGACCCTAAATCAGGAAAACAAGTAAGTGTGCGTTTAGGAAAGTTTGGACCTATGGTTCAGATTGGAACCGTTGATGATGAAGAAAAACCACAATTTGCAAGTTTAAGCCCAGATCAGCAATTAAACACAATAACCTATGAAGAAGCTATGGATTTGTTTCAATTGCCAAAAACCCTAGGTGATTATGAAGGCGAAGAAGTATTGGTAAACAATGGACGTTTTGGGCCTTATGTTAAATTTGGTAGCGCCTTTGTATCGCTTCCAAAAGGCGTAGACCCTTTAAGTGTTGAGCTTGAAGATGCTATTGTTCTAATAAAAGAAAAGCAAAAAGCAGATGCTCCTATATATATATATAAAGATTTGCCTGTTCAAAAAGGTAAAGGGCGTTTTGGTCCATTTATAAAATGGAACAATATGTTTATTAACGTAAACAAAAAATACGATTGGGATAATCTATCAGATGCTGATATTGTTGAATTGATAGAAGTGAAAATTCAAAAAGAAATAGATAAGGTTATCCATAATTGGGAAGAAGAAGGTATCCGCGTTGAAAAGGCCCGTTGGGGTAGACACAATGTGCTAAAAGGAAAAATAAAAGTAGAATTGGCTAAAACGGTAGATGTAACTGAAATGACCCTAGAAGAAGCCCAAGCCATCATAGAAGCCAATGCGCCAAAGAAAAGAGCGACCAAGAAAAAGACCGTTAAAAGAAAAGCCCCTGCAAAAAAGAAGTAGTTTTTTTGCTTAAAATACCCATTATTTGGTATTTATTTAACCGTATTATTTTTTAGCTTTGTTGTTGCAAAGTTTTTATTATAAATAATAGTTACAAAAAAGAAAAAGATATAATAAAGTCTTAATGAATTTTAATTTCCTTTCGCCTGTTTCAGATTTAGTATTAGCTCATAATGAGTTGCTTTCGCCACAAGCATTAGGAAGAAAAATCAAGATTCATTCCGAGCAATATGGTATCCCAGATTTAGAAAGTGTTAGTATTGCTATAATTGGCGTTTTAGAAAATAGAAACGATGTTAATTATATAGGAGAAGCGTTTCGTTTAGATGAAATTCGTAAATCGTTCTACGGGCTTTTTCCAGGAAGTTGGAATACTACAGTTGCAGATTTAGGAGATATTGAAAAAGGAGAAAGTGTTGATGATACTTATTTTGCTTTAAGAGAGGTGATTAGCATTCTGATTAAAAAAAATGTTATCCCAGTTATATTAGGTGGTTCACAAGATCTTACCTATGCCAACTACAGAGCTTATGATGAATTGATACCCATGGTCAATATTGTGAATATTGATGCTAAATTCAATTTAGGCGATTCCACAAAACCGATAAAAAATAACAGTTTTGTAGGTAAAATTATTTTAGATCAGCCCTATAATCTTTTTAATTATTCAACCATTGGTTACCAAACCTATTTTAATTCGCAAGAAGAAATAGATTTAATGGAAAGCCTATATTTTGAATCTTATAGATTGGGGGGAGTTTCAAAAGACATTACCATTGTAGAGCCTGTTTTAAGAGATGCTAATATCGTTAGTGTAGATTTAACATCGGTAAAAAGTGCTGCACTAAGTTTAAATCAAAAATATTCGCCTAACGGATTGGATGGTAAAGAAATTTGTGCCATAGCCCGTTACGCCGGTATCAGTAATAAAGTAACCTCTTTTGGAATTTATGAATACAAACCTTCAAAGGATGATGACATGACATCAATGCTAATATCTCAGATGCTATGGTATTTTATTGAAGGTGTAAATTTTAGAGTTAAGGATGATGATTTTTCAGACGATAAAAATTATCAAAAGTTTATAACCTTGGTAGAATCTCAAGAATTGGTGTTTTATAAGAGCAATAAAACAGGGAGATGGTGGATTGAAATTCCTTTTTTATCAGAGGTCAATAATAAATTGAAAAGACATACGTTATTACCATGCATGCATCAAGATTATTTGGATGCTTGCGATAATAAAGTGCCAGACCGTTGGTATAAGGCATTGCAAAAGAATAGTGTATAATAGACAAAGTATGGTCAAAATACCATTTTCATCGTTGAAACGTTATTTTTTTACGATGAAATGTTATTTTTTTAGATAAAAAGTTGTTTTTTAGAAAATATATAAATATGTTTACGCTCTCGAAATTGAAGCTTAAATAATTAACCTCGAGTTTTACTATGGATATGAAGAAGTTTTTATTATTAACCGCAGTATTAGCAGTACTAACTAGTTGCGGCTCTAAAGATAGGGGCGAACTGGTAGGTGTGCAAGGGAAAAAATGGCATCCGGAAAAGCCTTATGGTATGGAACTTATTCCTGGTGGTGCGTTTATTATGGGGAAAGCTGATGATGATTTAGCTGGTGTAAACGATGCTCCTGCAAAGACAGTTACTGTTAGAGCCATTTATATGGATGCAACAGAAATAACAAATAGCGAGTACCGTCAGTTTGTTAATTGGGTTAGAGATTCGATAGTGCGAATGAAACTTGCCGTATTAGCTGATGAGGTTGGAATGACTCCAGACGAAGGAGGTATAGGTGAGTATGCCTTTAAAGATGCAGATACTGCAAATATGAGTGTTTACGAACAATACATGTTTGATAACTATACAGGTTTAGGGCCAACAGGCTATGAAGGTAGAAAAATCAATAAGGATGTCGATTTAATATACGATACCTCAGAATACCCAGATGAATATTATACCGAGGTTATGGATACAATGTATCTGCCTATGGAAGAAGCTTATAATGGGCAACGTACTTGGGATGTAACAAAGTTTAAGTTCCAATACAGTTATATGGATATCCAAGAAGCTGCAAGAAACAGAGGTGTTAAGCGTAAAGATGTTATCGTTAAAGAAGAAATCGAAGTCTATCCAGATACAACAGTTTGGATTAGAGATTTTGCATATTCATACAATGAGCCAATGCATAATGATTATTTTTGGCATGATGCCTATAGTGATTATCCAGTAGTTGGCGTGACATGGAAACAAGCAAAAGCATTTTGTGAATGGCGTACAATTAACAAAAATTCTTATCAAAAATCTAAAAAAGGATCTGCTATGGTAAACACGTTTAGATTACCATCTGAAGCAGAGTGGGAGTATGCCGCAAGAGGTGGTTTACAAGCCGCAACTTACCCATGGGGAGGTCCATATACTAAAAGTGATAGAGGTTGTTTTATGGCAAACTTTAAACCAGTAAGGGGTGATTATGCAGCAGATCAGGCGTTATATACCGTTGAAGCTAAATCTTATGAGCCTAATGATTATAATTTATATAACATGGCAGGTAATGTAGCAGAATGGGTGAATGCATCGTACGATCCTTCATCTTATGAATACACATCAACAATAAATCCTAGTGTTAATGATAATAACAATCAACGTAAAATTGTAAGAGGTGGTTCATGGAAAGATGTCGCGTACTTTTTACAAGTAAGCTCTAGAGATTACGAATATGCAGATTCAGCAAGAAGTTATATAGGTTTCAGAACCGTTCAAGATTACATGGGGACAGTAGTAACAAAAAATGGAACAGGAAAGAATTAATAATTTTAGAATCAAATCAATAATAATAAAAACTATTAACCTACTTAAGTAAAACCTACTTAAAATTAAAAACCAAAAAATTATGGCAAAGTCAAAAGCAAACAAGAAGTTCATGAACATGGCTTATGGATTAGGAGCAGCAATTGTAATTGTTGGAGCACTATTCAAGATTATTCACTTCGAAATTGGACCACTAACAGGTAACGTTATGTTAACTATTGGTTTAGTAACCGAAGCAATTATATTTGCATTATCAGCATTCGAACCTGTTGATGATGATTTAGATTGGTCTTTAGTATATCCAGAATTAGCAGGAGGACAATCAATGAGCAAAGATGGAAAAGAAGATGCACAAGGTATATTATCTAAAAAATTAGATAACTTATTAAAAGAAGCTAAAATTGATGGAGAATTAATTTCTAGTTTAGGCGATAGCATTAAAAACTTTGAAGGTGCTGCTAAAAACATGTCATCAACTGTAGATTCTATCGAAGCTAGTAAAAAATATGGTGAAGAATTATCATTAGCAGCAGCTCAAATGGAATCATTAAACAGCCTATACAAAGTACAGTTAGAAAGCATTAATAAACAAGCAACTATCAATGAAGAGTCTATTGAAAATGCTGGGAAATTAAAAGAACAAATGCAATCTTTAGCATCAAACTTATCGTCTTTAAATGGCGTATATGGAGGTATGTTGTCTGCAATGAATAAATAATTAGGGGTTAATCCCAAATTAATATTAACCAAAAACCTAATTATAAATGGCAGGAGGAAATTTATCACCACGACAGAAAATGATTAATCTGATGTATTTAATATTTATAGCCATGCTAGCTTTAAATATGTCGAAAGAAGTGCTATCAGCCTTCGGATTAATGAACGAAAAACTTACGGAGTCTAATCAAGCTACAGAAACTAGAAATCAAAGTTTTGTGGCAAGTTTAGAACAAAAAGCAGCAGATCAACCTGAAAAATATAAGCCTTTACAAGCTAAAGCAGACCAAATTGATAAATTAGCACACAATTTTGATGCCTATTTAGAAGATTTAAAAGGTAAAATGACCGCAAAACTTGATGATCCTACGGATTATGAAATTATGGATAAAGGCGATTACTTAGATGAAAACTTTTTTAAAGGCGACAAGCTAAAAGAAGATGGTCAAGAGTTTTTAGCTCAAATCAACGGATTTAGAGATGGTGTTGTTAAAATCTTATCTGACAAAAAAGGTATGGAAGGCATCATAAAAGAAGTTAAAGATAAATTTAGTACCGATCAGGAAGTTAATAGAGACGGTATTAAAGTAGACTGGTTAGATTACCATTACAAAGGATTTCCTTTAGTAGCGTCTTTAACTAAAATGACACAACTTCAAGCCGATATTAAAACCACGGAATCTGAAGTATTATCAAACATGTTACAAGGAACACTTTCTAGTGAAGTGTCTATGACAAACTATACAACCTTAATGGAAACGTCTAAATCAGCTTACTTTAATGGTGAGCAGTTTGATGGTCAAATTGTATTAGGTCGTAAAGATGCTTCTACAAAACCAAGTCGTGTTGAATTGACTTTAGACGGTAGAAAACTATCAGAAAACCAATATTCTATCGAGGATGGTAAAGTAAAGTTGAAAATTGGAACAGGTGGTGTTGGAGAACACAAAATTGAAGGTAAATTGATATTTGCTCAAGATGGAGAAGAAATTGAAGTACCAGTAAAATCATCATTTGCTACAGTAGCAAAACCAAATTCAGCAACAATTTCAGCAGATAAAATGAATGTAGTATACAGAGGTGTTAAAAACCCAATGACTATTTCATTTGCAGGTATACCAGACAACAAAGTAACTGCAAGTGCTCAAGGTTTATCTAGAGGTTCTGGTAGTAGCTATGTTATGGATGCTACAAGAATTAAAGGTAGAGAAATAACTATTAATGTTACTGGTACATTACCAGATGGTGGTAAAGTTAGCGATAATGCTAAATTTAGAATTAAGGATTTACCAAAACCAACAGGAACTTTAAGAGGTGAAGATGGCGCATTAAAAATGCAACGTAACAGTCTTGCAATTTCTACTATTGGAGCTAAATTTGATGATTTTGATTTTGAATTACCATTGCGTGTTACAGGATTTAAATTTAAAGTTCCTGGACAACCAACAATAAATGTAAACGGAAATAAGTTAGATACTAGAGCAAAAGGTGCATTGCGTAAAGCAAAACGTGGATCTGGAGTTCAAATATTTGATATTGAAGCTAAAGCTACTGGCGTTAGTGTAATACTTAAAAAAGTATCTCCAGTTTTTGTTGAGTTAACAAACTAAAATTAGTAGTATTAACGTTATGTTGTTGCTATTGAATTAATAAAAATAAAATTAAAATGAATTTAAAGTGTTTTTTATTAACCGTTGTTACTGTTTTTACAGCATCAAGTATGTTTGCACAAGCCAACATATTAAATGCTAAAAGTCCAGAGGAAATTGGAGTAAGAACAGAAGCTCAAAAGGCCGTTGACAATGATAAACCATTAGAATATGGCTATGTTGACGATAGAGATATCTTATTTTCTAAAATGGTATGGGAAAAAATTGTTCTTGATGAACGCTCAAATTTCCCACTATACTACCCAATAGATACCAATAATATTGGTAAAGATAGACGGTCGTTGTACGATGTGCTTATGAAAAGCATTAAAAATGGAGATATAAAAAATATTTACGATGATTCTTATTTTACAACAAAACGAACTTTAAAAGATATTGAAGCAGCTTTGGTTAAAATTGATACTACCGAGTTTGGTATTGAGCAATTAAATGCTGGTGAAGAATTGTCTGCAGAGTATATAAACAGAAGAGATATTACTGCTGCAGATATTAAGGAATACCACATAAAAGGACTTTGGTATTTTGATAAGCGTCAAGCTGAAATGAAATATAGGTTATTAGGTATTGCTCCAGTTGCTCCAGATGTTAATTTTATTGATGACGATGAGCCAGACTTAGTGCCTTTGTTTTGGGTGTTTTTCCCAGATGCTAGAGAGGTGCTGCACGAAGCTAAATCATTTAATAATGAAAATAGTTCTATTCCTTATTCTTTCGATCATGTACTAAATGCTAGACGTTTTCATGGATATATTTATAAAGAAGAAAATGTTCAAGGCGATAGAAAAATTAATGAGTATGTCTCGCAAAATGCATTGATGCAACTTTTAGAGTCAGAAAGAATTAAAGATAAGATTAGAGATTTTGAACTTGATATGTGGACTTATTAAGCTTTAGAATTAATAAAATAGTAAAACGCTCACTTTTTAAAGTGGGCGTTTTTTTGTGCTTCCTAATCAAGCAGAAATCTATAATCTATTTATCTTAGCAGCAAATATTATGCAAGTAGATTATATAGTAATAGGAATAGGGATAGCGGGTATTAGCTTTTGCGAGCAATTAAAAGCAAATAATAAAACCTTTGTGGTGTTTGACGATACTTCTCAGCAATCATCAACAGTTGCTGGAGGGCTTTATAATCCAGTAGTATTAAAACGCTTTACGTCGGTTTGGAAAAGTAAAGAACAGCTAGACATAGCTTTGCCACTCTATGCCAATATAGAAAAAGCGTTAAATGTTAAGTTAGATTATAAAATCCCTGTATATAGAAAGTTTGCATCATTAGAAGAACAAAACGATTGGTTTGCAGCTTCAGATAAACGATTACTTTCAAAGTATCTTTCAACAGAAATCATTAAAAATGAAAATAGTGCTGTAAAGGCGCCGTTTGGATTTGGAAAAGTTTTAGAAACAGGACGGATAGATATGAAAACCATGATTGAAGCCTATAAAAAACATTTGTTAAAGCAGAATTTATTGTTTGAAGAAGCTTTTAATTATCAAGCACTGCAAATAGAAAGTAAAACCATTCGTTACAACAATATAACCGCAACAAATATTGTATTTGCCGAAGGTTTTGGTATTAAGCAAAACCCGTATTTCAAGGGTTTACCTTTAGTACCAGCAAAAGGGGAATTGATAATCATCAACGTACCAGATTTAAATATTGATTATGTTTTAAAAGCAGGTGTTTTTTTAATTCCTTTAGAAGATGATTTGTATATTGTTGGTGCGACTTACGAATGGAAAGATTTGACTCATAAAGTTACCAAGGGTGCAAAAAACGAACTTTTAAATAAGTTAAAAAAATTGATTACATGTCCGTTTGAAGTCGTAAACCAAGTAGCAGGGATAAGACCTACAGTAAAAGATAGAAGACCTTTGGTGGGACAACATAAAATCCATAAACATCTATTTGTTCTCAATGGTTTAGGCACACGAGGTGTTATGATTGGACCTTATGTCGCTAAGCAGCTTTTTAATTTTATTGAAAAGGATATGCCTTTAGAAAAAGAAATAGATATTAAACGCTTTGAATTATAAAATGCTAATCCACTAGCAAAACCAAAGGTTGCGATAATTTCAAAAAAACCATTATTTTTTTGAAAGTGATTTATCGTAACTCATAAAAAAGTTAATCCAAATATTTCGAGAAAGTCTTAAAATAATCGGCATACAGACAATTAGTGTGGCGACTATGGATATGAAAACTACATGTAAACTAGCTTCAAATAAAAAATAGGAAATAACAAAAGCCGCAGTAGCAAAAGCAATACCAACAGGGTAACTTACATACATAGACCCATAGAAAAAAGAAGGCTCAATTTTATATTTAGTTTTGCAGTTACTACAATTTTCGTTCATGCTTAATGCTTCAGAAAGGATATAAGGATTTTTATTTTTAAACATAGATTCCTCATGGCATTTTGGACAAGAACTGGTTAATATACTATATAATTTTGTTCCTTTTTTAAACATATAATTTAATGTATTTTTGCAAGCGCATTAAACAACCACTTTTGGGCTTGTAGTCAAGATTTCTTTTGAAATTGTCATACCCATTAGAGTGGGAAACAAGTACAAAAGTACTGTTTTAACAATGAACTCGTTTAAACTTTTTGGATTTAAGCGAAAATTAAAGGTTTTTAGTTCTGTTAAAGGCTTTTTTGAGTAGCATAGCAGGGCTAAGGAAGGAGAAAAGGAAATAGGAGGGCTAAAAAAAGCAACTTTTTAGCAAATTAAAAAAGTTTAAATGAGTTCAAAAAAAAGCTCAGTAATAAAAGTTACATTTCTATGATGAATATTCATAATTTATCGATTTCATTTCAAGGCGAATACTTGTTTGAAGACCTGACATTCAAACTAGGGCATGGCGATAGGATAGGTCTTATTGGTAAAAATGGAGCAGGTAAATCTACGATGCTCAAAATTTTATCTAAGGAAATGGAACCTGATACAGGGCAAATTGCTGCAGATAAAGATCTTAAAATTGGGTTTTTAAAACAAGATATTGATTTTGTTTTTGGAAGAACAGTACTTGAAGAAGCTTACGAAGCTTTTACTGAAATTAAGGTGTTGGAAGCTAAAATGGAAAGGGTTAATACCCAAATGGCAGAACGTACAGATTATGAAAGTGAAGGGTATCATCAACTTATGGTCGATATTAATGAACTCCAAGAGCAATATGAAATATTAGGAGGTTATAATTATCAAGGTGATACTGAGAAAATACTTCAAGGTTTAGGTTTTAAGCGTCAAGATTTTAACAAACTAACCGATACATTTTCAGGAGGTTGGCGTATGCGAATAGAGTTGGCAAAATTACTACTTCAAAATAACGATATCTTACTTTTAGATGAACCTACCAACCATTTAGATATTGAGTCTATTATTTGGCTAGAAAGCTTTTTAAAGAATTACCCAGGAGCAGTGGTCATAGTATCGCATGATAAAATGTTTCTGGATAATGTAACCAACAGAACTATTGAAATTTCTTTAGGACGTATTTATGATTACCCAAAACCATATACTAAATATTTAATTTTAAGAGAAGAATTAAGAACTCAACAATTAGCCTCTCAAAAAAATCAGCAAAAACAAATAGAACAAACCGAAAAGTTGATTGAAAAATTTCGAGCCAAAGCCTCTAAGGCTACTATGGCACAATCATTAATTAAAAAGCTGGATAAAATCGATAGGATTGAGGTAGATGAAGATGATAATAGTGTAATGACACTTAATTTTCCAGTATCAATAACACCGGGTAAAGTTGTTGTTGAAACAGAAAAAATATCTAAAAACTATGGTAACAATCAAGTTTTAAAACATATAGATTTACTTATAGAACGGGATAGTAAAACGGCTTTTGTTGGACAAAATGGGCAAGGAAAATCTACTTTAGCAAAAATTATTGTTGGAGATATAAATCATGATGGCCATTTAAAGCTGGGACACAATGTACAAATCGGTTATTTTGCTCAAAATCAAGCCGAATATTTAGATGGTAGTAAGACCGTTTTAGATATTATGATTGATGCTGCCAACGAAACCAATAGAAGTAAAGTGCGAGACATTCTTGGGTCATTTTTATTTAGAGGTGAGGAAGTAGATAAATATGTACGAGTGCTTTCTGGTGGAGAGCGTAATCGTTTGGCATTGGCTAAACTAATGCTACAACCTTTTAATGTGCTTATTATGGATGAGCCTACCAACCACTTGGATATTAAATCTAAAAATGTATTAAAAGAAGCGTTAAAACGTTTTGAAGGGACGTTGATTTTGGTTTCGCACGATCGTGATTTTTTACAAGGTTTAACCAATATCGTTTATGAATTTAAAGATCATAAACTAAAAGAATATTTAGGAGATATTGATTATTACTTGGATCAACGAAATGTAGAGAATCTTCGAGAAGTTGAAAAACGAACTGTCGTTAAAGAAACTCCAAAGGTAAATAAGCAACGCTCCTATGAGGCTCAAAAAAAAATAAAGTCCTTAAACAATAAGCTTAGTAATGTAGAGTCTAAAATTAATCAGCTTGAACGTAATATTAAAAAGATAGATTTAGAATTGGAAATTAATTATGAAGAAGCGTCTTCCAAACCAAACTTCTTTGATAATTATCAAAAAATGAAAACAGACTTGCAAGGTTTTATGGATAAATGGGAAACCATTCAGCTTGAAATTGAGCAGTTCGTCGATTAAAAAATGTTAAAATTTCATGTATTTCGTCGATAAAAATAGTTTTTAATCTATTATGGGCTTATATTCGTACGAGAATTAATCCCAAAATCGACCAAAAAACATGAAAACTATTAAACTTTTAGTATTTTGTTTATTAACAACAGCTTATTCATTTGCTAATATAGCACCTACAGAAAAAGAAGCCTTAATTGCTCTATATAACGCTACAAATGGTACGGAATGGAATTCCTCTTGGGATTTAAATACTTCCGTAGACACTTGGTATGGTATTAAATTAGAAAATGATAAAATAGTTGAAATTAATCTTCAATTTAATAATCTTCAAGGATATTTGCCGCAAGAAATTGGTAACCTAGTAAATTTAAGAAAAATCAATTTAGGTTTTAATAAGTTAGCAGGCACACTACCTAATGCATTAAAGAACCTTAAAGAGCTTACAGCTCTTGAATTGTTTATGAATAAATTTGAAGGAAATATTCCTTCAGAATTAGGAGAGTTAAAAAAATTAGAGTCTTTAAAGTTATATAGCAATCAGTTAACTGGAGAAATTCCTAGCTCAATAATGGGTTTAACTAATTTGAAAGAGTTGTTATTAGGAAGTAACTTTTTAACAGGTCATATTCCAAACGAAATTTATGCATTATCAAAATTGCAAAAGTTAAGTCTTATGGATAATAAAATGGATGGAGAAATTCCTTCAGAAATTGCCCAATTAAAAGATTTAGAAGAGTTGTTGTTGTCTACAAATCAGTTTACTGGAGATTTACCTATGGAGTTTATGAATTTAACAAAACTAAATACCATGATGGTAAGTGATAATAATTTAAACCAAGAATACATAAGTGTTTCTGGTAAAAACCCACCTACTATAATGCGCTTAGAATTACAAAATTCTGCAGCAGTTATGGACATTGAAAAAGAGTAATTTTCATATTTAAATTTGAATTGAATAGGATTTTTTCTTCATAGCTTATGTAATGTATATGCTATATGCTTAGAAAAATCAAAGTTTTATAATGATGATATATTTCATCAAAAAAGAATAGTTATGAAAACATTTATAGAATTATTGATGGAATCAATCGGTTACACAACAGTTGCGGCATTTATTGTATACCATTATATTAGATTTTTAATTAAAAAACCTAAAGTGTTTAATATAAAGATTAAACCTTGGAAACTTAGTGCAAATAAAGAAGCAGTAATTAATTAATAAAAAAAGTAATACTTAACCGTATTACTTTTTTAGTTTTATCAAGTTATGTTAGAACATCACTTTACGTGTCCATATTGTTGGAAAAACATATCTATGCTAATAGACCATTCAACAACAAAACAAAACTATATTGAAGATTGTGAGGTTTGTTGTAACCCTATTCAGATTTCTTTAGAATTTAAAAATTTAGAATTGGTAGGGTTTCAGGCAAATAACATAGAGCAATAATTTTTTATCCTTTTATGCTTGTGGAAAGTCAAAAAGGATTGTATATTTGCAGTCCGAAATAATTTGGTCGGCATTATGAACCGAAAGTTAGTAGCTAAGTAAATTATTTTTGATTATATCGCGGGATAGAGCAGTAGGTAGCTCGTCGGGCTCATAACCCGAAGGTCACTGGTTCGAGTCCAGTTCCCGCTACTAGAAAAGAAAAAGGCTTTCAGAAAACTGAAAGCCTTTTTTAATTCTATTTGCGATCTCCTACTTAGCATTTTACAAAATTATATTGGATGTATAAGACTTGGTTTTCAATTACGTTTTTTTATATTGAAAATTAGAGCGTTGAATTAAATTAACGAGCTAAACTCAACTTATTAAAACCGTATTATCTTTGAAGATTCAATATGAAATCCTTATTTTTAACGAAAACTAACTCGCCAAAATGAAGAAATACCTCATACTTTTCGTTGCACTGTTTTTGCAATTAAGTTATTCTCAAAATGTAAATATTGGTCTTTTAACTGATAAAGATACACCAGAAGTACAACCCTTGTTAGAGCAATTAAAAACTGAAATCAGAGCCGTTTTAGCACAAGATAAAACTGTTAGCTTTCAAAAGGTGCTATCAAATAATTTTAGTTTAGAGAAAGCTAAAGAAAACTATCAGTCTTTGATTGATGGAGATGCAGATATTATTTTGGCTTTTGGGGTCATGGATAATATTGTTTTAAGCCAACAAGAAAATTATACTAAACCAGTTATTGTTTTTGGTTCGATTAATTCAGATTTTATAAATCTACCACCAGAACGCAAAACATCAAAAATAAATAACATCACATATATCATAGCACCTTTGTCTTACAAAAAGGACTTGAATGCTTTTAAAACAATTTACGATTATAAAAATGTTGGGGTTTTAATAGAGCAGCACATTATTGATGCACTTCCTCTAGAAACGATATTTGACCCCTATTTCCAGAAGGAAGAAAAGAATTACCGTTTAATACCTTTATCTGAAAATGGTATTAGTACATCTGATTTGGAAGGTCTTGATGCAGTTTACTTAGCAGGTGGTTTTGAATTTACTGACACTCAATTTGATAAATTGACTTCAGTTATTAATTCTAAAAAATTACCATCATTTTCAGCAAACAGAGTTAAGGATGTTGAGCGCGGTATATTGGCTACTAATCAGCCCCAAACAAATTTAAATCAGTTTTTTAGGCGAATTGCTTTAAATGTTGAAGCAATTGCTAATGGTACCAATGCATCAGAACTACCATTGTTTTTAGAGTATAAAAACAAGCTAACTATCAATTACAATACAGCTAAACAAATTGATTTTCCATTGCGTTATGCTATGTTAGGGACTGCCGATTTTATAGGTGGTAAATCAGAACCTAATTCGGAAAACATGATGTCTATATTGGATGTTATGAATGGTGTCCTTGATAAGAATTTAAGTTTATCGTCTAGTGAAAAGAGTGTCGAATTAAGTGGTCAGGATGTTAAAACAGCTAAAAGCGGTTATTTACCAAATGTATCTGCTGGTGTAAGTGGGGTTTATCTAGACCCTAGAGTTGCTGAAATTTCAAATGGCGCAAATCCGGAGTTCTCAACATCTGGGAATGTTGTTTTAGAACAATTAATCTATTCTGAAAGTGCTTCTGCCAATATCGATATTAGAAAAGAATTACAAAAAGCAGAACAAGCTATTTATGATACAAACGAACTCGACGCTTTATTGAATGCTACCGTAGCTTATTTTAATGCCTTGATTTTAAAGACTAATACAAGTATTCAGAATCAAAACTTACAAGTTACTAAACGTAATTTAGAAATAGCAGAACAAAACTTTGAAGCAGGTGAATCTGGGAAATCAGATGTGTTACGTTTCAGAAGTCAATTAGCTCAAAATATGCAAAGCCTTATAGAAGCTAGAAATCAATTGCAACAAGCGTTTTTTACTATTAATCAATTAATGAATGTATCAATTAATAAAGATATTGACATTCTGGATGCTGAACTTTCCGAAGGTGTTTTTAAGAATTATAAATATGATGACTTTTACAAGATTCTAGACGACCCAAAATTACAACCTACCTTAATTGAATTTCTGGTACAAGAAGCAAAAAAGAACGCTCCTGAGTTAAAGAATATAGATTATAATTTAAATGTTACAAAACGAACCTATGACTTAAACGATTATGGTCGTTTTATACCAACAGTTGCTTTACAAGGGCAATACAATCTGGCAATTTCCCAGTCTGGAAAAGGTTCTACCATACCCTCTGGAATTCCAACAGCACCAGACGGCACTTATAATGTTGGTTTAAATATTTCGTTACCGATATTCAACCAGAACCAGAGAAATATTAATAGACAATCAGCTTTAATTCAAGAGGAACAATTGGGGTATGAAAGACAAAATATAGAATTAAACATTGAGAAAAATGTTAATGATGTGGTCCTGGATTTGATTAATCAAATAGCAAACATCGAAATTTCTAAAGTATCAGAAGAAACAGCAAAAGAAAGTTTAGACCTCACACAAAATGCATATCAACAAGGTGCAGTGCCTATTATACAGTTAATCGATGCCCAAACCAATTATTTACAAGCGCAGTTAGCAAGTTCTACTGCTAACTATAACTATTTAATCACATCTATGCAATTAGAACGCGCTATAGGGTACTTCTTTTTAACCCATTCTGAAGATAATAATCAAGCATTTATTCAAAGCGCCAACCAATATATTTTAAATAAAAACTAACCCATTATGAAATTATATATATACAAATTGTCAATTTTAGCTCTAGTTATAAACCTTTCTTCTTGTAAGGATAAAGTAGAGGTTAAAGAAGAAGTATTGAGACCTGTTAAGTACGAAGTTGTTGGGACTCCAAATGTTCAAGGTGCAAGAACATATAGTGGAACAGCAAAAGCAAGTGATGCCATTGGGTTAAGTTTTAGAAGTGGCGGAATTATTACCAAAGTAAACCATTGGAAAGGTGCACAGGTTAAAAAAGGAGATATTATTGCAAGGTTGGATAATGTTGAGGCAAACTTAGCTTATGAGCAATCTGTTTCGGCCTTAAATGCTGCTAAGTCTGCTATGAATACTGCTAAGTCGAGTTTAGATAGGATTAAATCACTATATGAAAAAGGAAGTAATTCATTGAGTGACTATGAACAAGCAAAAAATTCCTATCAATCTGCTTTAGACCAATTTGAATCTGCAAAACGAAATAAAAGTATACAAGCTACCCAATTAAGTTATGGTATTATCAAAGCTCCAAAAGATGGTGTAATCGTTTGGACAGATGGCGCAGTTAATGAGCAAGTTTCAGCAGGTCATCAATTTGCAGAATTAAATGCAGGTAAAGCTATGAAGGTTGAGGTTGGTTTGCCAGAAGCAGTCATTAATAAAGTGAAAGTAGATATGCCTACCAAGATTAAGTTCTCGGCTATTGAGGACAAAGTTTTTGAAGGTAGAGTTTTTGAAGTATCACCAAGTATAGATCCCAATTCGTCTACATATATTACGGCAGTTGCAATAATTAATCCTATTCCAGATATTAAATCAGGTATGGCAACAAATGTTGTTTTTGATTTTGCAAAAGATGAAACAAGTACAAATGACACATTAGTTGTACCTGTTAAGTCTGTAGGAGAAGATGGTAACGGTAATTTTGTGTTTATAGTAGAGTCAAGCGATGGGATAATTGGAACTGTAAAAAAACAACAAATTGAAATTGGTGAATTAACACCATCTGGATTTGAAGTAAAAAAAGGTTTAAATTATGGAGATAAAATAGCTACTGCAGGCTTACAAACTTTATTAGACGGTCAAAAAGTAAGATTATAATAACTAAAAAAACTAACCTTATGAATCTTACTGAATTTTCAATAAACCGTAATCGTGTTGTATTAAGTATTTTGGCTGTAGTTATGGTCATGGGTATGTTATTTTATGCCTCATTATCAAGAGATAGTATGCCACCTTATACCATACGAGTAGCATCAATTGTATCATCTTTTCCTGGAGCAAGCCCAGAACGTGTTGAAGAATTAGTTAGTGATAAAATTGAAAAAGTAGCACAGGAATTACCTGAATTAAAAGTGGTAAAAAGTACATCTCGTACAGGACTTTCAGTCGTTCAAGTAGAACTTAAAATGGAAGTAAACCCAGAAGAACTACAGCCTGTTTGGGATAGACTTCGCAGAAAGTTAAGCGTCATTCAGGGATTACCAAGTAATGTGAGTCCTCAATTGCGGGATGATGGCATTGGCGAAGTATTTGGTATTGCTGTTGGTTTAATTTCTGATGGTTATGATTATGCAGAAATGAAAGATTATGCAGATGACTTGAGAGATGATTTAATAAAACTTGAAGATGCTGCTAAGGTTGAATTGAATGGTGCGCAGGAAGAACGTGTTTTTGTTGAGTTTGAAAACACCAAATTAAAAACCTATGGATTAACATCAAGCAAATTAAAAAACATTATAGGTAGCACTAATATACTTAGCTCTGGAGGTACAATTAATGTTGAAGCAGAACGTATTATTTTGGAGCCCACAGGTAATTTCAATGATTTAGAGTCTATAAAGGAAATGTTAGTCCCCGTTGGAGAAAATGGACAAGTTATAGCTCTTGAAGACATTACTACAGTGAAAAAAGGGTATATCAATCCACCAAAACAGAAAGTAAGAATCAATGGTTTAGATGCTATTTCATTACACGTGTCTTTAAAAGAAGGTGCCAATATCATTAAATTAGGAGAAGAAATTGATTTGTTACTTAGAGAGTGGCAAGATAAATTGCCAGTTGGTTTAGAAGTATCACGTTTAGCATCAATTGATAAATATATTGATTTAAAGATTAGTGCTTTTATTGGCAACTTATTACAGGCTATTGCTATCGTATTAGCAGTTATGCTTTTCTTTTTAGGACTAAGAACAGGATTGGTTATTGCAAGTTTAATTCCAATAGTTACCATAACAACGTTAATGGTTATGGGATTAATCGATGTGGGGCTGAATCAAATTTCGTTAGCCGCTTTAATTATGGCTTTGGGAATGATGGTAGATAATGCCATAGTTGTTGCAGAATCAGTTATGGTAAAAATGGAAGCAGGTATTTCTGTTAAGAAAGCGGCAATTGATTCATGTTCTGAATTATTTACGCCATTATTAATTTCAACATTAACAACATCTGCTGCCTTTTTAGCATTCTTTATGGCAGAATCTGTTATGGGTGATATTATGGGGCCTATTTTTGTGGTAATTACCATTGCGCTTTTATCGTCATGGCTTATTGCTTTAAGTATCATTACACTATTTTGTGTATTCTTCTTAAAAGTAAAACCAAAAGAAGTAGGTAAAGAAAGCTTCTTAGATAGACTCATTAATGGCTTAAAACGAAAATATAAAGATTTAATATTGTTGGCTTTAAGTTGGAAAAGGTCAGTTTTAGTGCTGATTGTTTTTATGTTCTTTTTATCCATTTTTGGATTTGGGTTTTTAGGCTTTGTGTTCTTTCCAGATAGCGACCGTAATATGATAACAGTTGATATTAATTTACCAGAGAACACTAAAATTGAGAATACAACATCAGTTGTTTTAGCACTTGAAGATTTTATAAAAAAAGAGCTTAAAATAAGCGAAGATAAACCAGATGGTATTGTAGATTGGTCAGCCTACATAGGTGAAGGTCCTTCAGCTTATGATTTAGGGTATAATGCAGATGAAGCAAATTCAAACTACGCACATATATTAATTAATACATCATCGTTTTTAGTAAATAATGATATGGTTGAAAAATTGGATGCTTTCAGTTTTGATAATTTTCCTAATGCCGATATTAAAGTTGGATTGTTAGCTTCTGGCGGAGGTGGAACACCCATAGAAATTGAAGTATCTGGAGATGACCCAGATAAATTAGCAAGCATTGCAGAAACCATTAAGACAAAGTTATTCACCATTTCTGGAACAAAAAATATTAAAGATGATTGGGGGCCAAAAGGAAAAAAGTTTGTTATTAATATAGACCCTAATAAAGCGCAAACAGCAGGGGTTACTAATCAAGATATAGCAACCTCTTTACAAACTGTTTTAGATGGTTTTCAAGCAGGGGAATATCGAGAAGGCGATAAATCTATCCCAATTGTAATGAAGAGTAACCAAAGTAAGCAACAATCCTTATCCTCGTTAGAAAGCTTAAATATATATTCGCAAAATTCAGGAAAAAGTGTGCCTTTACTGCAAGTAGCATCTATAATTCCTCAATGGCAATATTCAAAAATAAAACGTGTTGATTTAACAAGAACAATTAAAATATCGAGTGAATTAACAACTACAGGCAATGCCTCAGAAGTCACACAAGCAATAACACCTTGGCTTGATGAACAAAAAGAAGTTTGGGGTAAAGACTATGCTTATGAATTAGGAGGAGATGCTAAAAGTTCTGCCGAAAATATGGGAGCAGTCGCTAGCTATTTACCACTTTCAGCTTTTATTATTGTAATGCTATTAATCATTCAATTTAACTCTTTTAGAAAAATGGTTATGATTGTTTGTACCATTCCGTTGGGAGTTATTGGGATGGTTTTAGGGCTTTTGTTATTTGGTGTACCCTTCGGGTTTATGGCATTTTTAGGCGTTATTTCATTAGCAGGTATCGTCATCAATAATGCTATAGTGCTTGTAGACAGAATTGAAATTGAGGAAAACGAATTAAAACGTAAACCACAGGATGCCATTGTAGCAGCTTGTTTACAACGTTTTAGACCAATTTTATTAGCTACCTTTACAACCGTTTTAGGTTTAGTACCTCTTTATTTAGGTGGCGGCGAAATGTGGGAGCCTATGGCAGTAACTATTATGGTTGGTTTATTATTTGGAACTGTAATAACTTTATTATTTATACCTGCTTTTTATAGCGTGATGTATAAAGTCAGCTATAAAGGCTATGAGTTTAATAATGAACTTTTAGATTAAGCGTTGTGCTAAAGAAATTATATCCATATCGATTTGAGGTTTTTCTTTTTAGTCAGATAGCTATTTTATTTGGTTCTTTAATCATTCCGTCTGCATTATTTGAAAATATGCTGTCACCAATATTATTTTTTATCAACTTATTAACAGGTATTGTGTTAGTCTCTGAGAAGAAAAAGCTTATGTGGACTTTATTAGTTTTAATGATAATCTCCATATTGGTTTTTGGTACTAGCCTTTTTGAAAACAAAAATGATAAGCTTTTTAATGCTATAAGAATGATATCTTATTTTTTGTTCTATAGTATTGTCTCTTTAGAAATCATAAAACAAGTTTGGTTAGCAAAAATTGTTAATAAAAATGTCATTTTTGGTTTAGTTAGCGGTTATGTTTCTTTGGGGTTGCTAGGTTTTTTTGTTTGCTTAAGTATCGAAATGGTATTTCCAAATTCGTTTCAAGGTATTATTGATGGAACTTCACTTACAGAGGGTTTGATGTATTATGCTTATATCACACTGTTAACAATCGGTTATGGGGATATACTTCCTGTTACAGCTCCAGCTCAAAAGGCAGCTATTTTAATTGGTTTAGTGGGGCAAATGTATCTAGTGGTTATTACTGCTATAGTGGTTGGAAAATATATAAATCAATCATCCCAAAAGTGATGATAGAATCAAAACTTAGATCAAAGCATTATTTAGAATTTAGTATTATTTAATATATGAAATGGTTCATAACTCGAAGGTCACTGGTTCGAGTCCAGTTCCTACTGCTAGAAAACAAAAAGGCTTTCAGAAAACTGAAAGCCTTTTTTATAGATAACCTCATGCTAAATAGGTTAAAGCATATTAATTCTTATAAATTATTGTTAAACCTTTAAAATAAATATTTATCTTTCATTTTTGAGATGTAAGTTTGTTCCATAGAGTAAGTCTAATATAAGCATTCAGGAAGTTTAGCAAACTGTACCATAAAAAAAGAAAATGAAAAACGTAATAGTAGTCTTAGCCTTATGTATGGGCCTTAGTGCTTTTTCTCAAATATTTGAACCCGTAACATGGGAAACATCAGTTGAGAAAATTTCCGCTTCCGAATATAATTTAATTACAAAAGCAACAATTGAAGCTGGATGGCATTTGTATTCTCAAAATGTACCACAGGATGGGCCCATACCAACAACATTTACTTTTGATACAGCAGATGGCGCTATTGAAATTTTGGGCCGCACTACAGAAGGTAAAGGCTATACCGTTCAGGACCCTGTTTTTGAAATGGAGATTACCTATTTTGAAAATCAGGGCACTTTTAAACAAAAAATAAACCTTACTAAAAGCATAAATAAAGTGCTTGCTGCTGTAGAATTTATGGTGTGCGATGATAAGAGGTGTTTGCCGCCTACAGAAGTCGATTTGGTATTTAATATAAACCCCTCAGAAGTAGATAATACTGGAACATCTAAGGATAATAAAAATACTATAGTGGATAATACCGCTGTAAATAATATGCTATATGGTACGAGTACCAGAGATTTAAAAAAATCAGACATAACATGTAAAAATGAAATAACAAGCAATGCCTCAGAAGTACAAAGTGGAGGGAAATCATTATGGCGTATTTTTGGTTTAGGTTTTCTAGGTGGATTGTTAGCATTATTAACCCCTTGTGTATTCCCTATGATCCCTCTTACAGTGAGCTTCTTTACAAAAAAGAGTGGGCATAATAGAGGTTCGGGAGTATCAAAAGCATTGTTTTACGGGTTTTTCATATTTGCAGTTTATATTATTTTAAGCATACCTTTTCACTTACTGGATTCAGTAAATCCGGATATTTTAAATGAAATATCAACGAACATATGGCTCAATGTTATATTCTTTGCCATATTCTTGTTTTTTGCGTTTTCATTTTTTGGATATTATGAGCTAACCTTACCATCAAGTTGGACAACCAAAACAACGCAAGGCGAAAATGCAGGAGGGTTACTAGGTGTTTTCTTTATGGCCTTAACTTTGGCTATTGTTTCATTTTCATGTACAGGGCCCATTTTAGGGTCGCTTTTGGCCGGATCCCTTACAGCCGATGGTGGCGCATGGCAACTTACAGCTGGTATGGCAGGATTTGGGGTGTCTTTAGGACTGCCCTTTGCTCTATTTGCTATGTTTCCAAATATGATGAATGCATTGCCCAAGTCCGGAGGTTGGCTTAATACAACCAAAGTTATATTAGGCTTTTTAGAATTAGCTTTAGCATTCAAATTTTTATCAAATGCCGATTTAGTAGCACATTGGAATATTTTAAAAATTGAACCGTTTTTAATAATATGGATTATTGTTTTTACTGGCTTAGCTCTGTATCTTTTTGGGAAAATAAAATTTCCGCATGATTCACCAATCAAGAAATTATCTTTTTCAAGAATAGCTGGAGGTATTTTGGTTGCGGTATTTACTATATATTTAATTTCTGGGTTTAAAATAAATAAAGAAACGCAAACATTTACACCACTCACCCTTTTAAGTGGTTTAGCACCACCGGTTGGATATAGTTTTATCTATCCAAATGACTGCCCAAATAATCTAGAATGTTTTAAAGATTTAAAAACAGGAATAGCATATGCCAAAAAAATAAATAAGCCTATCATGCTTGATTTTACGGGATATGCATGTGTAAACTGTAGAAAGATGGAAGAACATGTTTGGCCGATTCAAAAGATTGATGATTACTTACGAAATGATTATGTGTTAATTTCACTATATGTTGATGATAAAAAAGAATTGCCAGAAGGAGAACAAGTTTTAGTTAACCGTATAAACGGAGGAACAAGAAAACTTAAAACCTATGGTCATAAGTGGGCTAATTTTCAAACACAATTCTTTCAAACAAATGCACAACCTTACTATGTGCTATTAAGTTCTGACGGCACACAGATTTTGAGTACCCCTGTTGGTTATACACCAGATAAAGATGACTATGCACAGTTTTTAGAATGTGGATTAGAAGTTTTTAACGGACTTCAAAATAATTGATTGTGTAGTTTTAGTAACAAAAGTTACTTAAATATATTTTTAATAAGATTAATATGGTCTATGTTATTAATGGTTTAGTACTTAAGATTGAAGATTAAAACTGTAAAAATATGTTGAAAGCTAATATTAAATATGATAGTTTAGAAGAGTATTTTAAGCCATTTAGACAACATATTGTAGGTGTAGATCAATACTTTGAGTCGCCTTACGGTAGAAAAAAAATCATCTATGCAGATTGGACGGCTAGCGGTAGACTTTACAGACCAATAGAAGAAAAATTCCTAAATGAAATAGGGCCGTTTGTAGCAAATACACATACTGAAACATCAATTACAGGTTCAGCTATGACCATGGCATATCATGATGCCAGAAACATTATTAAAAAGCATGTAAATGCTTCAAAAGATGATGTGCTAATTACCGTTGGTACAGGAATGACAGGTGCTATAAATAAGTTTCAACGTATTTTAGGACTTAAGGTAACTGAAAATTTAAAAGATAGCACGGTTATTCCTGAGGAAAAAAAACCTGTTATTTTTGTCTCTCACATGGAGCATCATTCAAATCAAACTTCTTGGTTAGAAACTATAGCAAGGGTAGAAGTCATTCCTTCAAATAAACAAGGTTTGCCTTGTACAATCAAACTAGCAGAACTTATTGAAAAACATAAAAGCTGCCCTATAAAAATAGCGGGAATTACAGGCTGCTCTAACGTTACTGGTATTAGAACAAATTACCATGATATAGCAAAAATCATGCATCAAAACAACGGCCTTTGTTTTGTGGATTTTGCTTGCTCTGCACCCTATGTAAACATAAACATGCACCCAGAACATGAGGATGAATATCTGGATGCCATTACATTTTCGCCTCATAAATTTTTAGGAGGTCCAGGGGCATCAGGGGTATTGATTTTTAATAAAAAACTATACAAAAATTTAGTACCTGACAATCCCGGTGGAGGCACCGTTAGCTATACTAATCCTTGGGGTAATCACGATTATATAGATGATATTGAAACTAGAGAAGATGGTGGTACACCAGGGTTTTTACAAGCCATTCGAATCGCTTTGTCCATTGAGTTAAAAGAAAAAATGGGCGTTAAAAATATTTTAGATAGAGAACATGAGTTAAATAGTATTGTTTTTAAAAAGCTTTCTAAAATTGATAACCTATACATTTTAGCCCCAAAACATAAAGATAGACTAGGTGTGTTTTCTTTTTATATAGAAGATGTGCATTATAATTTAATCGTAAAACTTTTAAATGATCGATTTGGAATACAAACCCGTGGAGGTTGCTCATGCGCAGGGACTTATGGGCATTATTTGTTGAATGTAGATGAACTGACTTCAAAATCTATTGAAGAAAAAATATTAGAAGGATGCTTAATAGAGCGCCCAGGATGGATTAGAATGTCCATACACCCAACAATGACCAACACTGAAATTGACTTCATTTGTGATGCCATTAAAGACGTGTCTGAAAATTTTAAAGCTTGGTCTAAAGATTATACCTATAATGCTACAAAAAACGAGTTTGTACATAAAAATAATCCTGATGTTGAAAAAGAAATTACAAAGGGATGGTTTCAAATATAATAAGAGCAATTATTTTAGTTTTATCATGTATTACAATCAGGTAACAATTTTAAAGGATGTTGAAAACCATAGTTTATTGATAAAATGAGTAAAATATATAAATGGGGCATTATTGGATGCGGAAATGTTACAGAACTAAAAAGCGGACCAGCCTACCAAAAAGTAACTGGTTTTGAGTTGCATGCTGTTATGCGTCGCAATACTGAAAAAGCTAAAGATTATGCTTTAAGACATGCGGTACCCAAATTTTATGGTAATGCAGACGATTTGATTAACGATCCAGAAATAGATGCCGTGTATATTGCTACCCCACCAGATTCTCATGGTTATTATGCTTTGAAAGTAGCCGCAGCAGGAAAAATATGTTGTATAGAAAAACCAATGGCACCTAGTTATAAAGAGTGTGTATTGATAACTAAAACATTTGAAGAAAATAAAATTCCATTGTTTGTTGCATATTACAGACGATCGCTTCCTAGATTTAAACAAATTAAAACATGGATAGATAATCATGAAATAGGTACCATAAGGCATGTAAGTTGGCATTTAAGTAAGTCGGCAAATGATATCGATTTATCCAAGGTATACAACTGGCGTACCGATGTTAAAATTGCTCAAGGCGGATATTTTGATGATTTAGCGTCTCATGGAATCGATTTATTTACACATCTATTAGGAGATATAAAAGAAGCTCAAGGACTAGCAGTTAATCAGCAAGGACTCTATACGGCTATGGATGCCATTACCGGAAGTTGGGTTCATAAATCTGGTGTTACAGGTTCTGGTAGCTGGAATTTTGGAACTAAAAAAAGGGAAGATGATGTTCAAATTTATGGAGATAAAGGAAAAATAAGTTTTTCAGTTTTTGGTGAAGTCCCAATAGTATTAGAACAAGAATTTCATAACGAAAGTATGATTATAAAGCATCCTGAAAACATTCAATTATTTCATGTTCAAAATATGAAAAACCACTTATTGGAAAATGTGGAGCACCCTTCAACAGGAAAAACCGCAATGCATACCACTTGGGTTTTAGACAAAATTTTAAATAAATCAACCTAGATTACTATTAAGGTTATGTAAAGTTGGAACAGGATGCAAAACGTGTATTAAGTATTGTAAAACCTATTAGGGTGTTAAATTGAAACAAGTTGAAAAGATAAAAGAACCTTCCATGGAATCAGGGAGTTTTCTTTTTTTTACTCACTATAAATTTGTTACATTTGGCGTCAGAATAAAAAAAATAAACTAAAATGAAAATAATGAAATTTTTAAGTCTAGTAACAATGGTTTTACTAGTGGTGTCTTGTAATAAGAATGGAGCTGTAACACAAAAATCGTTAAATACAGAATTAGATTCTGTAAGTTACGCTATTGGAATGGATGTAGCTAGAAATGTTAAAGCTAGTTTTGATGAATTTGATAATGATTTATTCATTCAAGGATTTATTAATGTTTCAGATTCTACAGATATTATATTAGAAGAAGCAAAGGCACAAGCCCTTGTTAGAGCTTATTTCCAGAAAATGCAAAAAGAAAAAGCTGCTAAAGTTAAAGAAGAAGGAGAAAAAGCAAAAGCAGATGGTATTAAGTTTTTAGCAGAAAATAAATCTAAAGAAGGCGTACAAACAACAGAAAGTGGCTTGCAATATATCGTTTTAAAAGAAGGCGAAGGTGAAAAACCAACAACAGCATCTAAAGTAAAAGTACATTACCATGGAACTTTAATTGATGGAACTGTTTTTGATAGTTCTGTGGATAGAGGAGAACCTACTGAGTTTGGTGTAACTCAAGTTATCAAAGGATGGACAGAAGGTTTACAATTAATGACTCCAGGTTCTAAATACAAATTTTTTATTCCTAGTGATTTAGCATACGGGGCTAACCCTAGACCAGGGGGAAAGATTAAACCTAACTCAACATTAATTTTTGATGTAGAGTTGTTAGAGGTTAAGTAACATTATTACAATATTTAAAATACATTAAGCAGGAAGACAACTTCCTGCTTTTTTGTTTCTTCTATTTTCAGTTAGAATAAACAATCAAATTGTAACTTTGCACTACCAATTTAATTATAAAATAAAGATTGATGAGTCATAAAGCAGGTTTTGTAAATATTATAGGCAACCCAAATGTGGGTAAATCAACCTTAATGAATGCCTTTGTTGGGGAAAAGTTGTCAATTATCACTTCAAAAGCGCAGACAACAAGACATCGGATTTTAGGCATTGTAAATGGTGATGATTTTCAAGTTGTTTTTAGCGATACACCAGGCATTATCAAGCCCGCTTACGAACTTCAAGAATCAATGATGGGCTTTGTTAAATCTGCCTTTGAAGATGCCGATGTATTAATTTATATGGTTGAAATTGGAGAACAAGCATTAAAAGATGAAGCTTTTTTCAATAAAATAACCCATTCAAAAATCCCAGTTCTATTATTATTGAATAAGATTGATAAATCCGATCAAGGTCAGTTGGAAACTCAAGTACAGCTTTGGGCAAAAAAAGTCCCCAACGCCGAAATTATTCCTATTTCAGCTTTAGAAGGGTTTCAAGTAAAAGAAGTATTTAGTAGAATTATTGAGTTACTTCCTGAATCACCACCATTTTATCCAAAAGACCAATTAACAGATAAGCCAGAACGTTTTTTTATAAATGAAACCATCCGTGAAAAGATTCTGATACATTATAAAAAAGAAATTCCTTATGCCGTTGAGGTTGATACCGAAGAGTTTTTTGAAGAAGAAAATATTATCAGAATTCGTTCCGTAATTATGGTCGAGCGCGAAACACAAAAAGGGATTATTATTGGCCATAAAGGAAGCGCCTTAAAGCGGGTAGGCGTAGAAGCTAGAAAAGATTTAGAAAAATTCTTCGGAAAACAAATTCATATCGAATTATATGTAAAAGTGAATAAAAATTGGCGTAGCAATCAAAACCAGCTGAAACGTTTTGGTTACAATAGCTAGCAAATGCTAATAATTGCTTTTTAATTAGGTAACGTTTACATAAAGTTTGGATTTCATATTTGTAAAAATTAATTAATCAAATTATGAAATTTAATAAACTACTTATTTCTGCGGTTTGTATTACCGCTATTTTTGGATGTCAAAATGACGACGATAACACAATTACAGGACCTGTTGTAAATACAGAAGTAAACTTTCAATACAAAACCACAATTAATATTGGTGGCGAAGGAGCTTCGGAAATTTCTGCCTATGATCCGATTTCAAAAAAACTATTTACGGTAAATGTGGAATCAAATCAAATTTCTGTAAATAATATTACAGATTTAGATGCACCAGTAATGGAAAACCCAATAGATTTATCATCTTTTGGTGCACCAAATAGTGTTGCTATTTACAATGGCAAATTAGCGGTTGCAGTTGAAGCAGACCCAAAACAAAATCCAGGTAAAATTTTAGTATATAATACTGCGGATAATGCATTGTTAAACCAGTATACAGTTGGTGCTTTACCTGATATGGTCACGTTTTCTAAAGATGGGAAATTAATTATTTCTGCTAATGAAGGAGAACCAAATGATGATTATACCGTCGACCCAGAAGGTACAATTAGTATCATCGATTTATCGGATGATAGTGTGACGACTTTAGATTTTACAGCATTTAATGGTCAAGAAGCTTCGTTAGAAGCTCAAGGGTTTAGAGTTTTTGGGCCAGGAGCAACATTAGCACAAGATGTAGAACCAGAATATATTACGGTTTCAGAAGATTCCAATACCGCGTGGGTGTCCTTACAAGAAAATAACGGTATAGCAAAAGTGAATTTAGTGTCAAAAACTATCGAAGCTATTTATCCTTTAGGATTTAAAGATTATAGTTTAGCGGGTAACGAAATAGATGCTAGTGATAAAGATGGTGTAACAGTACTTAAAAGCTGGTCGGTTTTAGGAATGTATCAACCAGATGCCATTACTTCAGCCAATATTGGTGGAACAGAATATATTTTCTCTGCAAATGAAGGCGATGCTAGGGATTATGATAGCTTTAGTGAAGAAGTCCGTGTTGATGATTTAACACTTGATGAAACAGTATATCCAGTTGCTAATGATTTTCAAAATGAAGTCAACTTAGGAAGATTAAAAACAACAACAACTATAGGTGATACGGATAATGATAATGATGTCGATCAAATATATAGTTACGGTGCGCGTTCATTTAGCATTTGGTCAAGTAGTGGAAGTTTACTTTATGATAGTGGTAACAGTATAGCCTCGGAAACATTAGTAGCAACTCCTACTCGTTTTAACGATGAAGATAAACGAAGTGATGATAAAGGTGCTGAACCAGAAGCTGTAGAAATTTTAAATATTGGTAATGAACGCTATATCTTATTTGTTGGTTTAGAAAGAAACGATCAAGTTTTAGTATACGATATTACAAACCCAATGTCGCCTAGTTTTATGACTATATTATCACATAGTGGAGATGAAGCCCCAGAAGGCTTACTGGTCATAAATGCGGAAGATAGCCCTAATGGAAAAGACTTATTAGTAGTTTCTAACGAAGACAGTGGTACCGTTAGTTTCTATGAAAATATTCAATAGTTAGTTTTGTTTGTTTAGTATTGAATTTTGAGTTAATTGTGAAGCGCTTTAATTGAATTATTAAGGCGCTTTTTCTTGTGCTATATCTAGAACGCTATACATAAAATTATTGAGCAGTCGCATATCATTCGTGCTTGATGCTTTTCCAATACTACCAGCAAAGTACAAAGTCACCCAAATGAGTACCATCAGAATGGTTATGCTTATCTGTACTGCAAAAGGTTGGCCTAAAGACCAGTTGGTATACGTCCAAATACCAAAGGCAATAAAAACACCGGCAACCATAAAATGAAGAAACATAAAAAGGGTCCAAACCGTTGGATTTGGTCCAAATAAACCATGAATGATACTGTTGTTTTTATCAACCTCATTAATTTCTAGGTGCAATTGTGGTGACCAAAAACTTTGTTTCTCCTTAGGAAACCTTATAAAAACATGGTCATCAACTCGTGTGACAATAAAATCGGATTGTGTGGTTTTAGCATTCCTAAAATCGCTTAAAATAGCTTGATTATACCGTGGGATTTCTATTTTAAAACGAGGTCGTAAAACAATGTCGTTAGGTAGTGGCATCAAATATTGGTTTGAGCACAGTAAATTACTATTTTTTCTTTAAACTTAAAATACTGAACCCGTTTAATCTTTACTAAAAAAGAACTTTGCGTCGTCTATATTTCCTATTTTTGCAAAATATTTCGGATAGAAATAATAAAGGCATCAGATAAGGTGTAACATACAATATAAAGATTATGAGTAATATAGTAGCAATAGTAGGAAGACCAAATGTTGGAAAATCAACATTCTTTAATCGATTAATTCAACGAAGAGAAGCTATTGTTGATGCTGTAAGTGGAGTTACTAGAGACCGTCATTACGGAAAGAGTGACTGGAATGGAAAAGAATTTTCATTAATTGACACAGGAGGCTATGTTTTAGGAAGTGATGATGTTTTTGAAGCCGAAATCGATAAGCAAGTAGAATTAGCAATTGATGAAGCAGATGCTATTATTTTTATGGTTGATGTTGAAGATGGCGTAACCGGAATGGATGAAGATGTTGCTGAACTGTTGCGTAAAGTTAGCAAACCAGTCTTTTTAGTTGTTAATAAAGTGGACAATGGAAAACGTGCGGAAGATGCTGTAGAGTTTTATTCATTAGGGTTAGGCGATTATTATACCATTGCCAGTATAAATGGTAGCGGAACTGGTGAATTATTAGATGCACTTATTGAAGCTTTACCAGAAAAAGAAGACGAAGAAGAAGTTGAATCGTTACCACGTTTTGCGGTAGTTGGTCGTCCTAATGCAGGAAAATCATCGTTTATTAATGCTTTAATTGGAGAAGATAGGTACATTGTTACAGATATTGCAGGAACAACACGTGATTCCATCGATACCAAATACAATCGTTTTGGATTTGAGTTTAATTTAGTAGATACCGCAGGAATACGAAGAAAATCTAAAGTAAAAGAAGATTTAGAGTTTTATTCGGTTATGCGAAGTGTCCGTGCTATTGAACATAGCGACGTATGTCTTATTGTTTTAGATGCCACAAGAGGTTTTGATGGTCAGGTGCAAAATATTTTTTGGTTGGCCGAACGCAACAGAAAAGGTATTGTGGTTTTGGTAAATAAATGGGATTTAGTAGAAAAAGACCATAAGTCAATGAAAGAATATGAAAAAGCTATAAAAAAGCAAATGGAGCCGTTTACAGATGTGCCCGTTATATTTATTTCAGCATTAACAAAACAACGTATTTTTAAAGCCATAGAAACAGCTGTCGAAGTATATCAAAACCGAGCCAAGAAAATTAAAACAAGCAAACTTAATGAGGTGATGCTGCCAATAATAGAAAATTTTGGGCCACCAGCTTATAAGGCTAAGTATGTTAAAATTAAATACGTTATGCAATTGCCAACACCACAACCGCAATTTGCATTTTTCTGTAATCTACCGCAGTACGTAAAAGACCCTTACAAACGTTTTTTAGAGAATAAACTACGCGAGCATTTTGATTTCAAGGGTGTTCCTATTAGCATTTATATGCGAAAAAAATAGAGTTGTTAGTTATTAAGTCGAATACTTTGCAATAACGAAATGGTTGCTTTGCGAGTTTGAGAGATGCTGTTTACTGTAAACTGTGACTGAATCACCAACCTCCAGAAGCGCCACCGCCACCAAAACCACCACCGCCAAAGCCACCACCAAAGCCACCGCCGCCAGAGAATCCACCACCACTAGAACTACCGCCCCAACCAGAAGAACCACGTCTGTAACTACCACGACCCATATTGCTTAGGATGATAGCTTCTAAAAGGCTACCTCCGTTAGATCTATGGCCACCATTTCTGCCGCCACCACGTCTGTTTTTAGAAATAGAAATTAGAATAACAATAAATATAAAAATGAGTATAAATATAAATCCGATTGGAAACTCATCATTTGTTGATTTACGTGAGCCTTTATATTCACCATTTAGCACTTCAAAAATAGCATCAGCACCTCTGTTTAATCCGCCATGGTAATCGTTCTGTTTAAAGTAGGGAATAATATCACGTTCTATAATACGCTTGGATAAGGCGTCAGTTAATAAATACTCGATACCATAGCCTGTGTTAATGGCAATTCTTCTGTCGCCCTTCGCAAGTAAGATTAAAATACCATTATCTTCTTTTTCTTGGCCAATGCCCCATTCTTGGCCCCATTTAGCGCCCAAGAAATTAATATTTTCGCCTTCAGTAGAATTAATAATAGCTACAACAATTTGAGTGGAAGTAGTATCCGAATATTTAATCAGTTTCCGTTCTAAATTGGATTTCTGAGTATCGGAAAGTAGATTAATATAATCGTAAACACTAGTTTGAAACTTTGGTTTTTCAGGAATGTCAAATTGAGCATAGGAAAAACTTAAAGATAAAATAGCAAGCAGTAGCGTAAGTATAATATTCTTTTTTAAATGATACTGTAAGTGAGACTGAGACTGAAAAGTGATTACTGAATACCGCATACTAAAAACCTATTCTTTAGAAATTTCGTTAGAAAGCTCATTCGTGTCTAAATCTGTATAAGGAAAATAGTGTTTAAGTTGCTCACCAGATTTTAAAATACCATCAACAAGACCTTGTTTAAAATGCCCTTGCTTAAAATGGGATTGTATAAGATCTTTAGTGCTATCCCAAAAATCATTGGCCACCACGTTGTTAATACCTTCATCGCCATAAATAACAAAAGATTTATCTTCGACAGCCACATAAATCAATACAGCATTTTGAAGTTTAGTATTGTCCATTTTTAAAGTGTGAAAAAGTTCTAATGCACGATTAGTAGCATCGCCTTTAGATGTTTTTTCTATATGAACACGTATTTCGCCAGAAGTATTTAATTCCGCTAATCTAATAGCTTCAACAATATCCTGTTCTTCTTTAGCAGAAAGAAAATCTTCAATTTTATTTGACATTTATAACGTGTTCTTTTCGAGTTAAATTATTTAAAATCGAAATTGACCTCTGGAGCTTTTTCAGCACCAGCTTCTGATTCGAAATAAGCTTTTTTATCAAACCCCATAACTCCAGCAAACAAAAAATTTGGGAACGATCTTATTACTTCGTTGTATGGTTTTACAGCTTCATTAAATCGATCTCTAGTGACGTTAATTCTATTTTCAGTACCTTCCAGTTGAGACTGTAATTCTAGAAAGTTTTTATTAGCTTTTAAATCAGGATATCTTTCAACGGTAACTAAAAGACTTTTTAAAGCTCCAGTTAAGCCGCTTTGAACTTCACTGAATTTGGAAATTTGTTCTTGGGTTAAATTAGACGCGTCTATATTCATGGATGTGGCTTTAGCTCTGGCTTCAATGACATCTTTTAAAGTGCCTCGTTCAAAGTCTGCTGCTCCTTGTACTGTTTTTACAAGGTTATCGATTAAATCTGCACGTCTCTGATATGAGCTTTCTACCTTTCCCCAAGCTTCATTGACGTTTTCATCTAATCCAACCATAGAATTATAGCTTTTAATTCCAAATAAAGCAAGAGCTAAGATAATTACAACTGGTATAATCCATTTTTTCATGATAATAAATTTAATAAATGTTAGTGTTATTTGTTAGACACAGAATTGAAAAAAAAGTTACTTAATTTTCAATAAAATGTCCTCAATATCTTATTAAGAATCTTTAAAGATGCTGTTTTATTTTAATAAGCTGATTTTTTACATCTTCAAGCTTATTAATAATTTCAAAATTATTAAGTGCCTGTTTCTTTTCTTCTTTTAAATGTGTTTTAGCACCCTCAAGCGTAAAGCCACGTTCTTTTACAAGATGATAGATGAATTTAAGATTTTTTATATCCTCAGGCGTAAATTTACGGTTACCCTTAGCGTTTTTTTTAGGTTTAAGAACATCAAATTCCTTTTCCCAAAAGCGAATCAATGAAGTGTTTACATTAAACGCTTTGGCAACTTCGCCAATACCATAATATCGTTTTTCAGGTAAATCTATATACATTAATCTAAGGATTGATTTTCTAATGAAGCATGCTCTAACAGTTTATTAAACTCTTCCGCAGTTAAACTACCATAATAAAAGTTTATGGGGTTAATGCGGTCTCCGTCTTTAAATATTTCGTAATGTAGGTGTGGTGCTTCAGAACGCCCTGTGCTTCCCACAAAACCAATTAAATCACCCCGTTTTACTTTTTGGTTTTTTCTAACATTGTATTTGTATAAGTGTGCATATAAACTAGTATAACCATAACCATGATCGATTCTTATATGCTTGCCGTAACCACTAGAACCAGAATCTGCACGAACAACAAGACCATCACCACTAGCATAAACAGGTGTTCCTCTTGGAGCGGTAAAATCCATGCCCCAATGCATTTTTCTAACCTTAGTAAAAGGGTCAGAACGAAATCCGTAACCTGATGCCATACGCGTTAAATCCTCATTACTAACAGGTTGAATAGCAGGTATAGCTGCTAAAAGCTTTTCTTTTTCTTCAGCAAGATTAGCAATTTCATCAAGAGATTTAGACTGTACCACAATTTGTTTTTGTAAAATATCTAAACGTTTGTTACTTTCAATAATTAGTTTAGAATTATCAAAACCTTCTAAACTTTTATATCTATTAACACCACCAAATCCAGCTTTACGCTGTTCATCAGGAATAGGGTTGGCTTCAAAATAAACACGGTAAATATTATTATCCCTATCGGCAACATTTCCTAAAACGGCTTCAGCATGCGCCATTTTTTTATTGATTAATTCAAACTGTAATTGCATATTATGCAATTCACGTTTTAAAGCACGCTCTTTAGGCGATTCAACATATTGACTAGCAATAAAAACGAATATAAAGGCAAAAAATACAGACGCTAAAATAAATATAGAAGCATACTTAAAAGTTGTTCGTTTTTTGCGCTCTATTTTTTTATATGAGAGCGAATCAGAATCGTAATAATATTTTACCTTACTCATTTCTTAAATTATGCTATTTTTGCGCTTTATAAACTTTAATTAAAAGTTTATGGATTTTGTGATTAAACGACTAAAACCAAAGATATATTATAAACAAAACTAGTTATGATATTTAAGGTATTGGTTTATTTTTACAAAATTCGAAAAAAATTTTGGTGAGTAAAGATAAAAATTGTTTTGTAATTAATGTAATATAACAGAAAAGAGCGTAATTAATATATGAAGTCTCAAGATATTCGGTCTAAGTTTTTAAGTTTTTTTGAAGAAAAAAAGCATAGTATAGTGTCATCTGCTCCTATGGTTTTAAAAGATGACCCGACCTTAATGTTTGTAAATGCAGGGATGGTGCCTTTTAAAGAGTATTTTTTAGGCAATGCAAAACCAAAAAACAATAGAATAGCCGATTCCCAAAAATGTTTGCGTGTTTCTGGTAAGCATAATGATTTAGAGGAAGTAGGTTATGATACCTACCACCATACCTTATTTGAAATGTTGGGTAACTGGAGTTTTGGTAACTACTTTAAAAAAGAAGCCATTGCTTGGGCGTGGGAGTTGCTAACCGAAGTTTACGGTATTGATAAGGATATTTTATATGTTACCGTTTTTGAAGGTAGTGATGATGCCGATAACCTTGAAATGGATACAGAGGCTTATGATTTTTGGAAACAATTTATTTCAGAGGATCGAATTCTAAAAGGTGATAAAAAAGATAATTTCTGGGAAATGGGCGAGCAAGGCCCTTGTGGCCCATGTAGCGAAATACATGTTGATATTCGTTCAGTAGAAGAAAAATCTAAAATTTCTGGAAAAGATTTGGTTAATATGGATCATCCACAAGTTGTGGAAATTTGGAATTTAGTTTTCATGCAGTATAACCGAAAAGCAAATGGTGAGCTGGAAAATTTACCAAATAAGCATATTGATACTGGTATGGGCTTTGAGCGCCTATGTATGGTATTGCAAGGTGTGCAATCAAATTATGACACTGATGTGTTTGCTCCATTAATTAGAGAAATTGAAACCATAACTAATAAAGATTATGGTAAAACTGAAAAAGTAGATGTTGCTATTCGTGTAATTTCTGATCATGTTCGTGCAGTAGCATTTTCTATAGCCGATGGGCAATTACCAAGTAATACTGGTGCTGGTTATGTGATTAGAAGAATTTTGCGACGTGCAGTTCGTTACGGTTTTACGTTTTTAGATAAAAAAGAACCTTTTATTTATAGGTTAGTAGATGTATTGAGTAAAAAAATGGGAGCTGCTTTCCCAGAATTAAAAGCTCAAAAGCAACTGATTGAAAATGTTATAAAGGAAGAAGAACAGTCGTTTTTAAGAACCCTAGATCAAGGCTTGGTTTTATTAAACAAAATTGTTGAAGAAACTAAAGCCGATACTATATCAGGCGAAAAAGCTTTTGAATTATATGATACTTATGGATTTCCTATAGATTTAACCGCATTGATTCTTTCTGAAAAAGGATTAAAGTTAGATGAAGAAGGTTTTAACCAAGAATTACAAAAACAAAAAAATCGTTCGCGTGTCGCTAGCGAAATTTCTACTGATGATTGGACGATTCTGATTGACGATACTAAAGAAGAATTTGTAGGCTATGATGCTTTAGAAGCCCAAGTAAAATTAACCCGTTATAGAAAAGTCACTTCTAAAAAGGATGGCGATATGTATCAATTAGTATTCAATTTAACACCGTTTTATCCAGAAGGCGGTGGGCAAGTTGGTGATAAGGGATATTTAGAAGACTCGCATGGTGATGTGGTATATATTCTTAATACTAAAAAGGAAAATAACATTATTATTCATTTTACAAAAAATTTACCAGAGCATATAAATGAAACGTTTAAGGCCGTTGTCGATGAAAAACAGCGTCATAGAACGGAGTGTAATCATACTGCAACACATTTATTACATCAGGCATTAAGAGAAGTTTTAGGAACACATGTAGAACAAAAAGGGTCTGCTGTACATTCAAAAAATTTGCGTTTTGATTTTTCGCATTTTTCAAAACTAACCGTAGATGAGTTACGCGAAGTAGAAAACTTTGTAAATCGAAGAATTGAAGGGAAATTGCCCTTGGTAGAAAAACGAAATACACCTAAAGAAGAAGCAATTGCAGATGGTGCTATGAGCTTGTTTGGCGAAAAGTATGGCGATACAGTACGTTCCATCCGTTTTGGGCAATCTATTGAATTATGTGGAGGTACCCATGTAAAAAACACTGCTGATATTTGGCATTTTAAAATTGTATCTGAAGGTGCAGTAGCAGCAGGAATTAGACGTATTGAAGCGATTACTAATGATGCTGTTAAAGATTTCTATTTTGAAAATAATCGTGCCTTTTTTGAAATGAAAGATTTGCTTAATAATGCTAAAGAGCCTGTAAAAGCACTTCAGAATTTACAAGAAGAAAACACCAATCTTAAAAAGCAAATAGAAGGCTTATTAAAAGATAAAGCTAAAAATATAAAAGGAGAACTTAAAAGTGAATTACAAACTATTAATGATATTCAGTTTTTAGCTAAAAAATTAGATTTGGATGCTGGGGGAATAAAAGATGTTGCTTTTGAGTTGGGTAGTCAGTTTGATAATTTATTCTTATTGTTTGGTGCAGAACAAAAAGGAAAAGCAATATTGTCGTGCTATATTTCAAAAGAATTGGTAGCTAGCAAAGGTTTAAATGCTGGTCTAGTAGTTCGAGAACTTGGCAAATACATTCAAGGCGGTGGTGGCGGACAGCCATTTTTTGCGACTGCAGGAGGGAAGAATCCTAATGGGATTGATGAGGCTCTTAAGAAGGTACATGAATATTTGAAATAATCACGCAAAGGCGCTAAGACGCAAAGCTGTATGAATAAAAAAGATGAATCTTTTGAAAATTATTTGGCTTCGATAATTGTTGATTGCTGTTACCAGATTCATGTTGGTTTAGGACCAGGATTATTGGAGTCTGTTTACGAAGAGGTTTTATTTACGGAATTGGTTGAAAGAGGACTAAAAGTAGACCGACAAAAACGATTGCCTGTTATTTGAAAGAATAAGAAATTAGATTTAGGATTTAGAACGGATTTAATAGTTGAAAATAAAGTTATTATAGAAATAAAATCAGTTTTAGAGATTCATCCAGTTCACCCAAAACAATTAATAACTTACTTAAAGTTATCAGGGCTAAAATTAGGATTATTAGTCAATTTCAATAGTCCACTAATAAAAACAGGAATAACAAGAATAGTAAACGGATTATAGGTTTTCCATAATCTTTGCGTCTTAGCGCCTTTGCGTGAAAAAATAATCATGAGATGAAACTACAAACCAAAATGCCATTAGATAAGCAGTCTAAAAACGTAATAGACTACAACTCAAATGCGCTATTATTAGGCTCCTGTTTTTCAGAAAACATAGGTAAAAAGTTAGACTATTTTAAGTTTCAAAATCTTCAAAATCCTTTTGGGATTTTATTCCATCCAAAGGCTATAGAAACTTTAATTACTAATGCTATAAATAAAAAAGAATACTTAGAAAAGGATGTTTTTTTTCATAATGAGCAGTGGCATTGTTTTGATGCACATTCAAAATTAAGCAATACATCAAAAAAAGATTTATTAAATGAGTTGAACAATCAAATCAGATTAACAACTAAACAAATTCAAGAATCAACACATATCATTATTACTTTAGGAACATCATGGGTGTACCGTTTTATTGAAACAAATAATATTGTTGCCAATTGCCATAAAGTCCCTCAAAAGCAATTTAAAAAAGAACTATTGTCTGCTGAAGAGATGTTAAACACATTAACGAATATTTCAGACTTAATTCAATCGATAAATCTAGAAGCATCTATAATTTTTACGGTGTCGCCAGTTCGTCACTTAAAAGATGGTTTTGTTGAAAATACGCAAAGCAAAGCGCATTTAATTTCGGCTATTCATCAGTTTTTAAATCAAAAACCGTCTAGTAATTGTCAGTCTTATTATTTTCCATCTTATGAAATCATGATGGACGAACTTCGAGACTATCGTTTTTATAATGACGATATGATTCACCCAAACCAAACCGCCATAAATTATATATGGGATACCTTTAAAAGTGTTTGGATTTCTGATGAATCATTCAAGATTATGGACAACGTTGAAACCATTCAAAAAGGACTTCAGCACAAAGCATTTAATGCTGAATCTAAAGCACATCAAAACTTCGTTCAAAAGTTAAAAGTCAAAATAAATAAGCTTCAAAATCAATTTCCACATATTAAATTTTAAACGAATTTACTTTTAGTAAACCGTAATTCCACAATCGTAAATAAAAATATACGTAATTCATCGTATTGATTAGTCCTTCCTATTGTTGCAGTTTTGTTTAACTATTAATCAATAAATAATTCAACAATGAGACATTTAAAACAAATTATGCTATTCGTAATGGTGGGGTCATTACTAACCATTACATCATGTTCAAAAAGTGATGATGGAGGAGGTGGAGGAAGTGCTGCTTCAGGAACTCTAGTTGCAAACGTTGGAGGTGCATCTTTTCAGTCCATGGAAATTTCATCATCTGCAACACTAGCCAATGCTGGAGGCATTACTAATTTAGTCATTATTGCTTCAAACAGCGATGGAAACGCTTTTGCCATTACCATTTTTGGTTATACAGGCGAAGGAACTTACGATATTTCAGGCGCTAGCCTAGAAGGCGTAACGGCTTCTTATACTGAAACCGATGTTAACTTAAGTAATCCGCAAGCTTCTACAACAGAAATATGGCAAGCACCCTATGATGACACCAAGGTTGGTTCAATCTCAGTTTCTGAAGAAACAGATTCAAATGTAAAAGGCACATTTAGTTTTAAGTGCAAGAATGTAAATGGCGATGGTTCTATAAAAGATGTTATAGAAGGTTCTTTCGATCTGTCAAAACAAAGCATATAAATTTTATAAATAGAGTTGTGTAAATATTGCATAACTCTATTGTTATTATTAACAAAAAACAAGTCAACAATGAGACATATAAAGCAATTTAGTTTGCTATTAGTATGTATGCTAATGGTAAGCGTTGGACAAGCACAAAAAGCAGAAACTCCTGATTTTACATATAACTTAGGAGGGAAAATAGATCAAATGACTTTGACAACTTCTGGAGTCATGTTAATAACCCATGGCAAAGGTTTAGCAGGTATAAAACCTGGACAGAAAGGCTTAGTATTTAACTTTGATGATTACGGAAAAGTAAAACAAGAAGAAATATTTATAGTACCAAATACGCCATACGTTATGGTAGGTCAAGCAGGCTTTGGTGGTATTGCTGCAAAACAAAGTGTTATTGATGTTGTTTCCGGTAAACGTTTATTCGATACTAAAGCAAATGGCTGGAAAGCTGCAGGAAGACCAACTTTAATAATGCCAGAAAATAAATTAATTGTTTCTGGACAGCGTACAGCTAAAGAAAAATATACGCAAGCCGTTGGTATTTATGATATGGCCACTGGTAATGAAGTTAAACTTTTTAAATTAAAAGGCGCTAATACACTTACAGGAAGGCCAAGTATAATTGATGGAGGTGTTATACTACCTACGTTTAAAGGTATTTATAGAATAGATATGAACACAGGAGCAGAAAATTGGGTTGTAGACCTAAAAAATGTAGCGTATGTTATTCCTGCTGAAGATGGAAAAGCTATGTATGCCGTCCAAGGTAAAGGAAAGAATCATATGATTCATAAAATAAGCCCTTCAGGAGCTCAGATGTGGGGGGAAGGTAATAAACTTAAAGGTGTTGTGTCAAATTTTGAAGTAACCCCTAAAGGTTTAGCTATAGTCAGTGATGTGGCAGATTCAGGTAAAAAAGGCTTAGGTAAATTGGCATCTGCCAAAGCACAAAGTAATATTTCTTTTTTGTCCTCAAGTACTGGCGCAGACTTATGGGAAAAGGCACCAAAAACAAAAGGATATGTACAACATTTTTATATTATGGATGATGGTATTTTGTTTGGCGTAGGAGAAGGCGGTATAAATAAAATTTCTTATGAAGGAAAACCCTTGTTCAAAAAGCCGTTAAAAACAGGCGAAAACATTCATACTATGGCATTAACCAAGCAGGGTATGATTTATATAACCGATAGTGATGCAGATATTATTAATCTGGATACAGGTGAGTCTATTTGGAGCAAACCCATTAAATACAAAAAGGCAAAAGCAGTTACGAGTACTTATGATGAAGCCCATAGTCGCTTTTTAATTAGCACAGGTGATGAAATGATTGCTATAGATGAAAATTCTGGTAATATTAACACATTTGCCACCTATAAATTTGATGAAAAGGAAAACCCAACAAGTCTTGATGTAAGAGATGGCGGATTGCTATTAGCGTCAGATCAAAACCTAATGATGCTAGATTTTGATGGTTCAACAAAATTTCATGAGTATTACAGATCTCCTGGAAAAAGTGCTTTTGCTATTGTAGCTTTAAGTGCAGTAGCTTTGGCATCTACCGCAGCTATGGCGGAGTCAAGCTTTCAAGCAGGCGCTAATAGAAATCATTTAGGGCAATACAATCAATACGGCGCTCAAAAAAAGAGAGAGGCTGATGCTTATGCAGCTATAGCAACAGCATCATTTAATGAAATGGCTAAGCGTTTTAGAGCAACAGCAGCAACTGAAAATGCGCAATTTATCTTAACAAAATTAGACGATGGTGTAGGCTTGGTAAAAGTTAATAAAGATAACGGCATTGTAGAAAAAGAGATTATATTAAAAGACAAGAAGCCTATCTATGAAGTTGATGATTTTGGAGGATATTTGTACTACCTGGCAAACAACAATAGTGTATACGCTTATGATCTTAAAAAATAAATCTTGTTGTTGAGATTTGTTTGATTAGGCGTGATAATCAGATTATTGCGCTTAATCTTTTTTTAACAGCACTTGGTCGATAAATTGCTCATCATATTACAAATATTTATAAATTGAATCTGCTATTAATCAGTTCATATCAAAAAACATCAATGACCAATCTATAAAATGATTGGCAATTGGTGTTTTTTTTTGCATCTATTTTTGATTTTAAAGAGTATTGAAAACGTCTATAATAATGAATTTTGATTTTTTTAGCATATTAATTTATTTGCTGTTAGCTGTATTACTTGCTTTTATAGTTAAAGCTTATTGGGATACACAAGCAATAAAAGAAAATGCATTTAGAAATCACTTGTTATTGGAAGAACAGTTGGTATTAGAAAACAATAAATCTAAGATGAATATAGAAAAACTCTATTTATCGGACAATTTACAGAAGTCTGTTTTTAAAAGACTTTTCAAAATAACCAAAGACATTCTTTTGTTACAAAAACTTATATTTGATAAGTAATCTTAATTGTTATGAAGCATAAGTTTCTATCCATCATATTTGTATTCTTTAGTCTTTATGGTTTCTCTCAAAACCCATTAAAACTTATCGATAGTTTAAAGCTTGTGATTGCTTCAAAACCTCAAGACTCCATAAAAATTAAAGCCTATAGCGACTTATGTTGGTATTATAGAAATATATCTACTGATTCTGCTTTTGCTTATGGGAATTTAGCATTAAAGCTTTCAAAAAGCACCCAAAATAAGCTTGGAGAAGCCCAAGCATATAATGATATTGGTATAATACATTACGGATTAGCAGATTTTAATAAATCCATTAGATATTATAAAAAGACATTAAATATTCGAGAACAAATGCTAGATTCTATGGGGATGGCTAGTGCTTATAATAAACTGGGCATTTCTTACCAACGAACTTTTAAGTTAGATTCATCAATAATTTATGCAACAGAAGCACTAAAAATATATGAAGCAAAAAACCATATAAAATATGCAACTGTTATAAAGAACAATATTGCAAATATTCATCAAGATTTAAAGCAATACAAAAAAGCACTTAGCTCGCATCTTGAAATAGCCGAAACATGCAAAAAAATTAATGATTATGTAGGGCTAACACGTTCTTATACCAACATAGGGAACTCCTATCTGTTTTTAAAAGACACATTAAATAGTTTTAAATTTTATCAGAAAGGCATTGAAATAGCTCAAGAGAATGGGTATCAAAGAGAGTTGGCCACTATATATAACAACCTAGGATCTTTATTTAAAAACCAAGAAAAATTTGAACAAGCCATTATTGCTTTTAATAAAGCTTTTGTATTACGATCTAAACTTAAAGACAACTATGGCATATCGAGTGCAGCTATAAACCTTGGTGTTTTATACCTTTCTACTGGTGAAACTTCGAAAGCAAAGGATAAATTGAACTTAGGCCTTAATATTTCTAAAAAAACGGCAGCCAAGGAATTAGAGATGAAGGCTTATGAAGCACTTTTATTATATCAAGCCTTAAAAAAAAATACAGATAGAGACAGTATAATTTATTATCAGAAGCGTTACAATCTAATTCAAGATTCCATATTTAATAATAGAATAACGAAACAAGTAACCGAAGTCCAAGAAAAATATAATGCCGCAGAACGTGAAAAAGAAATCCAAGTACAACGTGCCAATTTAGCGGAGAAAGAACTTAAATTAAATAAGAAAAATACCCAACTAATAGGCTTAGGTATTTTGGCTGTATTTATTTCACTTTTGGGCTATTTGCTTTTTAATCAACAGAAACTTAAAAACCGTCAACTTCAAAGAGAAGGAGAGCTTAAAGATGCTTTAATTAAAATAGAAACCCAAAATAGACTTCAAGAACAGCGTTTAAGTATATCCAGAGATTTACATGATAATATAGGAGCACAGCTGACCTTTATCATTTCATCCATTGAGAATTTACAATACGGATTTAAAATCACCAATAAAAAACTTACTAATAAATTGCAAAGTATAAGCGCATTTACAAAAGAGACTATTTATGAACTGCGCGATACCATTTGGGCCATGAATAAAAATGAAATCACACTTGAGGATTTGCAAGCAAGAATTTCAAATTTTATTGATAAAGCCGATACATATTCTAATAATATGGCTTTCAGTTTTAATGTCGATAAATCTGTTTCAAAAGCACTCATTTTTACATCAGTAAAAGGTATGAATATTTATAGAATAGTTCAAGAGGCCATAAACAATGCAATTAAGTATTCCGAAGCAAAATCAGTATCGGTTAATATTTCTAAAGTTAATCAAGGGGTTAAAATTGAAATAAAGGATAATGGAAAAGGGTTTAAGCCTGAAAATTCCAGTTTTGGAAATGGACTAAACAATATGAAAAAACGGGCTCAAGAGTTACAGACAAACATCAGTATTGAAAGCCATTTAGGCAAGGGTACAGTAATTTCCCTAATCGTATAAAATATACGATAAATTACGTATGGTGTAATATGAATAAAATGCTAACTTTTACATTCGTAAACCAAAGTAAATGAATATTAAAATAGCAATAGTAGACGATAATACTTTTTTGATAAGAACAGTTGAGGAGAAATTGTCGTTTTTCGAAGATTTAAATGTGAAATATTCAGCTATGAATGGTTCTGAGTTATTAGATAAACTAGGAAAAAACCATAATATAGATGTTATTTTAATGGATATAGAAATGCCTATTTTAAATGGTATAGAAACCACTGAAATTGTTAAGCAAAAATATCCGCATATTAAAATTATAATGTTGACTGTTTTTGATAATGATGAGAATATTTTTAACGCCATAAAAGCTGGGGCCGATGGATATTTGCTAAAAGAAGTTAATGCTAAAGATTTAAACAACGGGATATTAGAAACCTTAAGTGGAGGTGCCGCCATGAATCCTTCAATAGCCTTAAAAACGTTGAAATTACTAAGAAATCCTTTGGAAATTGATAATGCTCAAGAAAAAGAAGACATTAAACTCACCGCTAGAGAAGTTGATGTACTTGAACAACTTAGCAAAGGACTTAGTTATAACTCAATAGCTGATAACCTTATTTTATCAGTAGGCACTGTTAGAAAACATATTGAAAATATCTATAAAAAATTGCAAGTACATAATAAGTTAGAAGCTGTACAAAAAGCAAAAAAGAATAAGTTGATATAATGTTCCTTTAAACTTAAATTAATGTAACTTTTGAAAAAAACCTTATGTTTTGACTTAATTATTTTTAATCTCCCTCATTAATAAAGAAATTGTAGATTCTAAAATATTTCTTTACTTAGCATATGCGAAAAATTCTATTTGGTGTTATTATCACTTTAATCGTTTTGTTTACGTTCAAATATTGTGGCGATAAACAAGAAAACAAACTGGTACTTCAAGAAAATTCGACACTCATTCAAGAACAAATTAAAAATGTTGGAAAGTTAATAGTTACCGAAGGCCATTTTAGTGAGGTTTTCAATTATAAAAACTCAAAAGATATTTTTGGGGATTATTTTACTTCTGAAAAAAAAGCTCTTGTTGTGGTTAATGCAGACGTTACGATTGCTTATGATTTAAGTCAAATTGAATTTGAAGTCAATGAAGAAACTAAAACCCTTAACATATTAAATATTCCCAAAGAAGATATAAAAATCAGTCCAGATTTTGAGTACTATGATATTCAAGCCGATTTTTTAAACCCTTTTGAAGCCAAAGATTATAACGCCATTAAACATATCGTGAAACAATCCTTGAATAAAAAAATAGAAGCTTCGGATATTAAAACAAATGCAAAAAACAGATTGATTAGTGAACTTTCCAAATTTTATATACTGACCAATTCATTGGGATGGACCTTGCAATATAATAACTCCCCCATAATTAAAAATGAAGCGTTATATCAAATAAAGCTATAGCTTATTATTTAGACTTACCCAACCACCACCATTAGTGGCATCTATGTTATTTAAGTTTAAAAACTTAGCAGCTTTAGCAGAACGCACACCGCTTTCGCAACAAACAATAAAAGGTTTGTTGAGTTTTTTTACTTCATCCACTCTATTATTAAGTTCGTTTAAAGGGATATGAATGGCATGTTCTATATGGCCGTTATCCCATTCTTTTTGTGTTCTAACATCTAAAATTAATGCGCCTTTTTTTAAATAGTTTTCAACCTGACGCTTTTTTGCTCCAAAAATAAATTCTAAAAATCCCATAGTTGTAATTTTATAATACTGTACTATTCATTTTTTAAAATTACTGAAATAGATTTAAAAAAGTAAATTTGTATCTTCAACCTTTCAAGTATTACTATTTAATTATAACCCATGGAACACCCCTACGTTACTCTTAATGTTGAAAACAAAGTTGGATATGTCGAGTTCTTTCACCCTAATAGAAACGCTATGCCCAGTGAGGTTTTATCGAAATTAGAGCAAATTATAATTGATGCTGGAAAAAATGATGCCATTAAAATTATTGTTCTAAAAAGTGGTGGCAATAGAACCTTTTGTGCTGGTGCTAGTTTTAATGAGTTAATTGCTATTGAAAATGCGGTTGTAGGTAAACAGTTTTTCTTAGGATTTGCTAATGTCATACATGCCATGCGTAAGTGTCCAAAAATAATTATAGGTCGAGTACAAGGGAAAGCAGTTGGAGGAGGTGTAGGCTTAGCCTCAGCTACAGATTATTGTTTAGCAACACAATATGCTTCCATTAAGTTAAGTGAATTAAGTATAGGAATTGGGCCGTTTGTTATAGAACCAGCAGTTTCGCGTAAAATAGGAACAACAGCGATGTCCCAAATGACTATTGATGCCGAAACCTTTTTTTCAGCTGAATTTGCGAAAACTAAAGGCCTGTATTCTGATGTGTTTGAAACTGTTGAAGAACTAGACGAAGCTGTTCAAGTTCTAGCAGAAAAATTAGCAAGTTATAACCCCGAAGCTTTAAAAGAAATGAAAACCGTGTTTTGGAAAAACACTGAGCATTGGGATAGTTTGTTAGCGGAACGTGCAGAAAAAAGTGGCAAACTTGTTTTGAGTACATTTACTAAAAACACTTTGAAACGTTTCAAGTAATCTATAATTCATGCTATCTCAAGGTTTTGGCATTCCAGAATTTCATCTATTTAAATAATTAACTTCTAAGACAAATTTAGGCGATAAAGGAGTTTAAATACTAATCTTAGAATTAGTTATAATTCTTAACCCATCATCAATTAACTGACCTAATTCAGGTTTATTTTGTTTAATGGTTTCTAAATGATTCCATATTTTTTTACACAATACACTTTCATTTCCTAAATGAGCCAACTCATAAAGCTCAACAGGTAATAACCAATCATTAGGATGTCTTTCTATAAGCTGTTCTAAAACTTTAGTTCTAGATATGGTTCTATTTTTGTTGTCTCTATAATCCCTAACTTGTTGATATAATGCTTCAAGCTGTAAGCGTTCATGGGATTTTTGTACATGAATGGTTTGTGAGGAAGGGACATGTGTTATTAAATCAAAACTGTTTAAATCGGCAGGACCAGAAAATGCCGAAACAATACTTTTGCCAACCGCCATATCATAAATGCCCCATTCAGGTTTAAATAATACGGTTTCGTTGTAAATAACGGTACAATTTTTAAAACTAATCAATATTATTTTTCCTTGAAGATTACGCTTGCCGGTAATAATTTCACCAGAAACAATAATACCACCTTCAAATTCCAAGGTCACTGTTTTTTCTTCATAAATATTATAAGCCGTTAAGTCACGTGGACTCATATCTTCAATAGCAAGGTTAATACCTTTTAATTTTCCGACAGGAGATCCAAATCCTTTAGCATGATATGCTATACCATGGCCGACTAATTCTTTTTCTCTATATGATAAAGCCGTTTTGCCTTGAGTTTGAATGTAAATAGCTTTTCCGTCAGAATCAATAACATTGCTAAACACGCCAGAAACTTGAAGTCCAGTACTCAATTCAATCGTTCCTAAGGCTTTGGATTGTATTAACTTGCGTACTCCAGAAAGCCCACCTTTGCGTAAAGCCATGGTATTGGCAAACTCTTCTAAAATTAAGCTTAAATGCGCAAAATTAGGTGTTACAAATAGTTGAGGTTGCGGTTTGGTAATATCAAAATCTTTGTATGTAGCTTGTATATTGTATGGTAGTTTTTTAACATCATTAGTCATGCACCAAGCACTTTCGCCTATAGATGATAATAAGCCTGCGCCATATATTTTTGGGTTTTCAACAGTGCCAATCAAACCATATTCAACCGTCCACCAATGTAAGTTTCTAATAAGTGCCATTTCACTGGGTTTACCCATATTTTGTTGCAAATCTTTTACTTTTTTTTCTGCGCAAGCAATCTCTTTTTCAGAAGAATTAGGAGCTTCTTTTATAATCGATAAATGTCTTACGGCTTCATACAATTCGTAATCTTTAGCCGATGAAATAGCTTTACAGCCAATTTCTCCAAAGCGTCTTAAATATTCAGCATACTCTGGATTGGCAATAATTGGCGCATGGCCTGCGCCTTCATGTATAATATCTGGGGCGGGCGTATATTCAATATGTTCCAATTGTCTAATATCGCTAGCAATGACTAATACATTGTAAGCTTGAAATTCCATAAAGGCATTAGGCGGGATAAAGCCATCAACAGCAACTGCGGCCCAACCAATATCTTTTAAAATACGATTCATGCCGTACATATTAGGAATACTATCAATAGAAATACCAGTTTGTTTTAAACCTTCTAAATAGGAGTTGTGTGCTACAGTACTTAAAAAGTCTACATTTTTTCGCATAACATAGCGCCATACCGCTTGGTCAATAGCTGAATAGTCCTCATAATTTTGAGGCTTTATAAACTGCTTTAAGTGTTTAGGTAGCTTTTGTAGTATTTCGTTAGATTCAAATAAATTCGACATTGTTAATTTTTATATGGTAAACCTGTATAAAAATACGAATAATTCATCAAAATACGAATAATTTAATGTTTCTTTCAATAATTCTATTCTTGAATGCTGTTAAATAATTATTAAAGATTTACATATATTTAGAACACTAAACTTTTCAATTCAAAAACATGTATACAAGACGGATATTTCCTGTAAGAGGCGTTTTAAAATGGACACGCAGACACATTTTTTTATTTCTATTAATAGCACTTATTCCTGTTGTGTTATTTGATGTTGTCGGTTTAAAGTGGTTACATGTGCCGTGGTTGCCATTAGGCGTGTTGGGTACAGCCGTAGCGTTTATTGTGAGTTTTAAAAATAATGCGTCCTATGATCGGCTTTGGGAAGCCCGAAAAATTTGGGGAGGTATTGTTAATGCATCGCGGTCTTGGACGATTATGGTAAAAGATTTTATAACCAATGACCACGCTAAAAAAATAAGAACTGAGGATGAGTTGCAATCTGTAAAACGCGAATTGGTACATAGACATGTAGCTTGGTTAACAGCGCTCCGGTATCAATTAAGACAAGACAAACCTTGGGAAATGCATTTGAAAAAAGGAAAGTCGAATGAAGAATTTAGAAGTAACCATTTTAGGGTTTGTGAGGATGAAATTACAGTTGAAGATGCTATACAAGAATACCTCTCAGATGATGAATTTAAAACCATTTTTTCAAAAGGAAATCAAGCCTCTCAGATTTTGGGAATTCAATCACGACGATTAAAAGAATTGATGAATGATGGATTGATTGAAGATTTTAGGCACATGGAAATGGCTAATTTATTAGTTGAGTTTTATGCCCTTCAAGGTAAAAGCGAACGCATTAAAAACTTTCCATACCCAAGACAGTTTGCAACACTGAACTATATGTTTGTTTGGATATTTATCATTTTATTGCCGTTTGGTATTATGGAAGGTTTTGAAGTTATTGGCGATCATATATTGGAAGATTTAATGACCCATGAATCCCATAGTTCCTTAACACATAAAATACAAGAGTTTATTGCAAAACATTTTGTTTGGTTTTCTGTGCCATTTAGTGCATTAATAGCTTGGGTATTCCATACTATGGAAGCTATAGGTGAAAATACAGAAAACCCTTTTGAAGGAGGCCCAAACGATGTGCCTATTACAGATATGAGTAGAGGAATAGAAATAGATATTCGACAACTTATAGATGACACAGATATTCCAGAACCTTATGAATGGAAGAATGATATTGTTATGTAATAAAAAAGCGATTCAAATTTGAATCGCTTTTAGTTTATGATATGTTGCTAAATTATTTTGTAGCTCCAGGAGGATATTTCTCCATAATTTTAGAAACAAACTCTTTGATACGTTCTTCTTTTTTCTCCATATTTCTGCTTAAATAGCCTGTACCCATACCTTGCCATACTAACTCTTTTTTATCGGCATCAATCAAATCTAAATACAAGGTGCCTTGTGTACTTGTAGACACAGTCGGTTGGTTCCAACCCCAACCCCAGCCTGGACCAAAACCACCCCAACCTGGGCCAAAGCCACCCCAGCCCCAGCCGCCCATGCCCCAAGAGTTGTTGTAAACGTCAACACGTTGTTGTGATTTTGTAAATAGACTAACCAATATATCCGGGTTTTCAGATTTTGTAAAGCCTTTGGCTAAAAGTTCTGCCTCAATCGCTCGGAGAATTCGACGTTTGTCTAAATCGTTAATTTCTGCTTTGTCAATACCAGTCTTAAAGAAGGCAAAGGTTTTGTATTCGCTAAATTTAGCGTTTTTATCATAATCAGTTGCAACTCTAACAGAACTACAAGAGGAAGCCACTATTAGTAATGCTAAGATTGGCAGGGTTTTTAAAAGTTTTTTCATAGTACAATTTTTTAATGGTTATAGTAAATCCAATAAACTATCATCAACAGTATTTGGCAATGTTACTTTCAAATTTGGCTCCGTTTCCATAGCACGTTTTATTGCGAAAATAGCACCATCATTTCTTGCCCAACTTCGTCTGGATATACCGTTATTTACATCCCAGAATAGCATAGACTTTAAGCGTTTTTCAGCTTCTTTAGTACCATCAAGAACCATACCAAATCCTCCGTTAATTACTTCGCCCCATCCAACGCCACCACCATTATGTATGCTTACCCATGTAGCACCTCTAAAACTATCGCCAATAACATTATGAATAGCCATATCTGTTGTGAAACGTGACCCATCATAAATATTAGATGTTTCTCTGTAAGGCGAATCGGTTCCTGAAACATCATGATGATCTCGACCCAAAATAACATAACCAATATCGCCTTTTGCAATAGCATTGTTAAAAGCTTGGGCAATTTTCATGCGACCTTCAGCATCAGCATAAAGTATTCTGGCTTGCGAACCAACGACCAATTTGTTCTCTTGAGCACCTTTTATCCATTGAATATTATCAGCCATTTGTTGTTGGATGTCTTCAGGAGCATGTTTCTTTATGTCCTCTAAAATGGAGCAAGCTATGGTATCTGTTTTTTCTAAATCTTCTGGTTTTCCTGAAGCACAAACCCAACGAAATGGGCCAAAGCCATAATCAAAGCACATAGGTCCCATAATGTCTTGTACATAAGAGGGGTATTTAAATTCCCTTCCTAAGCTTGGAGTTTTGGACATAACATCTGCACCAGCCCGAGAGGCTTCCAAAAGGAACGCATTTCCATAATCGAAAAAATAGGTGCCTTTTTCAGTATGCTTATTAATGGCATCGGCATGACGACAAAGGGTTTCTTGAACTTTCTCTTTAAACAATTCGGGATTATCAGCCATTAAATCATTAGATGCTTCATAAGAAAGCCCAACAGGATAGTAGCCTCCAGCCCAAGGGTTGTGTAGCGAGGTTTGATCGCTTCCTAAATCAATATAAATATGAGCATCATAAAATTTTTCCCAAACATTTACAATATTCCCTAAATAAGCAATGGAAACCGTTTCTTTTTCAGCTTTAGCTTTACGAACTCGAGTGACTAATTCGTCTAAATCCGTAATTTTTTCGTCAACCCAACCTTGGTCTAATCGAACTTGTGTGATTTTAGGATTTACTTCTGCACAGACCGTAATACAGCCCGCAATATTTCCAGCTTTGGGTTGGGCACCACTCATACCACCTAATCCAGAGGTTAGAAATAAATGGCCTTTAGGCGATTTGTTTATCTTTCTAAAACCGTTTAAAACCGTAATTGTTGTTCCATGAACAATGCCTTGCGGACCAATGTACATATAGCTACCAGCTGTCATTTGCCCATATTGGGTAACACCCAAAGCATTAAATTTTTCCCAATCATTCGGTTTGGAGTAGTTAGGAATCATCATACCATTGGTTACAACAACTCTTGGCGCTTCAGCATGACTAGGGAATAACCCCATAGGATGTCCGGAATACATAACAAGGGTTTGCTCGTTATTCATTTCAGCCAAATATTTCATGGTCAATCTATATTGCGCCCAATTTTGAAATACAGCACCATTACCTCCATACGTAATTAACTCATGCGGATGCTGTGCCACTTTATAATCCAAATTATTCTGAATCATAAGCATAATGGCAGCAGCTTGCTCTGATTTTGCTGGATATTCATTTATAGGGCGTGCATACATCTTATAATCTGGACGAAATCGATACATATAAATGCGTCCGTAAGTATCTAGCTCACTTTTAAATTCTGTTATTAATTCGGGATGAAGTTTTTTGTTAAAATACCTTAGAGCGTTGCGCAGCGCTAGCTTTTTTTCTTCTGCTGAAAGACTATCTTTTCTTTTAGGTGCATGATTAATGTCAGCTTCAAAAGGCTTGGCTGGTGGTAATGTGGAAGGGATGCCCTCAAGTATTTGATTTTTAAATGTCATTTTATGAATATGTTAATTAATACGAATTTATCTTGTAAATCGGCATCAACTATGGGTAACGAATATCTACACGGTGGTAGGTATTCGCAACTTTAATTCTATATGTCATTAAACGTATGTCCAAACCTATTTTTTAGTAATGGAATTGGTTGCTTTGTTGTACCCATAAGGGCAATGTCTGCATCCGCTTTCGCAGCAATACCCACGTTTTAAATGGTATTGCTTTGTAAAACAGCGGTAACCTTCGGGTGTTAGATAGTAATCACCTTCTTCAATGGGGACAATTTTCTTCATATATAACAAAGATAGTGTAAATTGAAGATATTATTTCTTGATGTTTTATATCAAAATTCCATAAATTGTTACTTCCAAGATGCTGGTAGCTCCCGATGGTTATCAGGACGGAAATCTAAAGGAAAGTTTTAAAAAAGTTTTCTTGGATTGATTTTTGAAGTGTTATAGTTATGATTTTTATTTCAAAATATTTAGTGCCTAAAGGGTATACGGGAATGACCATATTTCCTTTTGTTTTTTTGAAAGCGAAACATTTAAAAGATAATCGTGTTCTAATAAACCATGAGAAAATTCATTTGAAACAACAAATAGAACTATTGGTGATTCCTTTTTATTTGTTTTATATGATTGAATTTATAATTCGATGGTTTCAATATAAAAATTGGCACAAAGCTTATAGAAATATTTCATTTGAAAGAGAAGCTTACTTTAATGAACATCATTTAGAATATATCAATAATCGCCCATTATGGACTTTTTTGAAGTACCTTCGCGCCTAATGATATTTGAGTTTGAAAAAACAGTTAATGAGCAGGTAGATCTCCCTAAAGAAAAGGGTGTAGAGCTATTTGTAAAACGTGAAGACCAGTTGCATGCCTTTGTGTCTGGTAATAAATACAGAAAGCTTAAATACAATCTTTTACATGCTGAAAAAGCAGGTTTTAAAACGGTATTAACATTTGGAGGCGCGTTTTCAAACCATATTGCGGCGGTAGCTTCCGCTGGAAGTATTTTAGGTTTTAAAACCATAGGCGTTATAAGAGGCGAGGAGTTGAAAGATAAAATTTTTGATAACCCAACTTTAAGTTTTGCAAAGGAAAATGGCATGCAATTTAAGTTTGTATCTCGAGACGTATACAGAAATAAAACTTCCGAAGCTTTTTTAAACCATTTAAAAGAAGAGTTTAACGATTTTTATCTTATACCAGAGGGTGGTACAAATTCTTTGGCCATAACAGGTTGCAAAGAAATTTTGACAGATCAAGATGATGATTTTGATTTTGTCTGTTGTGCAGTTGGAACAGGTGGAACAATTTCTGGTCTAGTAAATTGTTCAAAACCTAGTCAACAAGTTTTAGGTTTTCCTGCTTTAAAAGGCAATTTTTTACAACAAGATATTAGTAAATTTGTAACGCAAAGCAATTGGAAGCTAATAACCGATTATCATTTTGGAGGCTATGCTAAAATAAATACCGAATTAATCAGTTTTATCAATCAGTTTAAAGCGGATTATCAAATACAATTAGATCCTGTTTATACAGGAAAAATGATGTTTGGTATTTTCGATTTGATTGAAAAGGCATATTTTCCGAAAGACTCTAAAATTTTAGCCATTCATACGGGTGGTTTACAAGGAATAGAAGGAATGAATGTGGTTTTAAAAAAGAAAAATTTACCAATAATTGAGTAATTACATGAATAGAATACTTTTATTATTATGTCTTGTGTGTTTTGTTTTTAGTTGTAAGTCTAAAAAAAGCATTGTAACTAAAAGGCCTAGTGGTACCTCAAAACAAGCACCGAAAACGGTTAACAAAGAAGTACATAAAGTTTATGCTAATAATACCGAACGTTATATCGATACACATAAAAACACAGCACAGCAGGAAATGCGTCTATATGGCATTCCTGCAAGTATAACTTTAGCTCAAGGTATTCTTGAGTCTGGGTCAGGAAAAGGAAGGTTGTCAGTTCAAGCAAACAACCATTTTGGGATTAAATGCCATGGTTGGACCGGTAAAAAGATTTATCATGATGATGATAAAAAACAAGAATGTTTCAGAAAATATAAAGATGCCAAATATTCATTTAGAGATCATTCGTTGTTTCTTAGTGAACGAAAGCGCTATTCAAAACTTTTCAAATTAAAAAAAGAAGATTACAAAGGTTGGGCTAGGGGATTGAAAGCTGCAGGTTATGCAACAGATAAAAAATATCCGCAAAAACTTATTAGCTTGATTGAACGGTACAAGTTGTTCAAGTATGATAAAGCCGTTTTGGGTAATAATTATGAGGAATTTAAAAACCCAATAAAACAGCGAATTACTTACACAGTTGCTAAAGGAGATACTTTATATTCCATTTCAAAAAGATATAATATTACAGTAAAAGAACTTCAAAACATAAATGGCTTAAATGATACAGCACTTGATATTGGTCAAGTATTGGTCGTAAAGCCAACATCAAAAAACTAATTAATGATTTATAAAAGAAGCAGTGCGTTATTTGCCAAAGCAGAAAAAGTAATACCTGGAGGTGTAAACTCACCGGTAAGAGCGTTTAAAGGAGTAGGCGGAACACCTATTTTTGTTAAAGAAGCAAAAGGTGCATATTTATATGATGAAGACGGGAACCGTTTAATTGATTATATAAATTCTTGGGGTCCGATGATTTTAGGGCATGCTTATGAGCCTGTTGTGAATGCAGTCATTGAAAAGGCTAAAAAAGGAACATCCTTTGGAATGCCAACAGAAATTGAAACTCAAATAGCGGAATTGACTGTTTCTATGGTGCCTAATGTTGATAAAATACGTTTTGTAAACTCTGGAACCGAAGCTTGTATGAGTGCCATTCGTTTAGCACGTGGATTTACAGGAAAAGATAGAATTATAAAATTTGCAGGCTGTTATCACGGGCATTCAGATTCATTTTTAATTCAAGCAGGAAGCGGTGCCAGTACGTTTGGAACACCAAATAGTCCAGGTGTTACCAAAGGAACGGCAAAAGACACCTTGTTGGCATGTTACAATGATATAGAACATGTGAAGGCTTTAATTGAAGCAAATAAAAACGAAATAGCCTGTATTATTATTGAACCAGTTGCAGGTAATATGGGTTGTATTCCTCCTAAAGCGGGTTTTTTGAAGGGGTTAAGGGGTTTATGTGATGCAAATGGTATATTATTGGTCTTTGATGAGGTCATGACTGGTTTTCGTTTAGCTAAAGGCGGCGCACAAGAATTATTCAGTATAAATGCTGATATTGTTTGCTTTGGTAAAGTTATTGGAGGAGGTTTACCTGTTGGTGCTTTTGCTGCTAGAAATGAGATTATGAATCATTTAGCACCATTAGGACCCGTGTATCAAGCTGGGACATTAAGTGGAAACCCTTTAGCTATGGCAGCTGGGTTAGCCATGCTTACGGTATTGAATAATGATAACGAGATATTTAACCGATTAGCCAAAAAAACCGAATATCTGCACCAAGGTATTTCTAAAGTTTTAATTGAGAATAATATTACGCATACCATTAATAGGACAGGTTCTATGATTTCAGTTCATTTTGATGAAGGTGATGTTGTAGATTTTGATACTGCTGCCAAAGGCAATAATGAAACTTTTAAAAAATTCTTTCATGGTATGCTTAATGAGGGTGTTTATATAGCGCCAAGTGCTTTTGAGACTTGGTTTATAACAGACGCATTGACTTATGAGGATTTAGATTTTACCATAGCTACTATAAATAAGGTTGCCAAAACGCTATAAATAGTAGTTTGAATGTTAAGCGTTTCTTTTAGTTGTTTACTAAGAAATTAATTACTTATTCATGCATCTAATTCTTCAAGATTTTACACAAGATTAAAAGACGTTTAGATAATACCATAAAAAAACGCTACTTTTCACATATAAAATCATTAACAAAAAAGTAAACATTAAAAAAGTAACTATGAAAAGCAATAACCTTTTAAAACTACTCGGGATTTTTATAATTGGATTGATTATTATGACAAGTTGTAGTAGTGACGATGACAGTAATACGGATACTAATTTTGTAAATGTTTTCTTTTTTGACAAATGGTGGTATGATTCCAATGATCTTACTGCGGATATTTATTTTCATTCTGATGGTGATTATGAGCAAAGAACAGCATTCCAAGGAAATGAAATTAAAGGAACTGGTGCTTGGACTTGGGAAGATGAAAATTCAGGAATAATGAAGATAGATAATTTTGGAGGGAGTGGACAAGTGTTATCTTCTATTTGGTATAAATTAACTAACATACAAACCAATACGATAACGATTCAACAGTCTCTTGATGGAACAGATTTCTCTAATGAAGTTATTTACAATGATAGCAATAATTAAAAACTTTTAATTACAGATATAAAACCCAAAACGCATCCCGATATTTTGAGATGCGTTTTTCATCAATAAACTCTAATCAATAAACTAAAACTAACTAATTTATTTTTGTTTCTTGCCCTGCTTTTTGTGTTTTTCTTTCATAGCCTTTTGCATATAAGCTTTCTCCCATTTAGTATATTGCGCTTCATTTAAAATGTTTCTCATTTTAGCTTTCATGGCAATTTGATGGTCTAATTTAGCATTAACCATTTTAAACCTTTCTTCTTGCGATGGTTTTTGAGCTTCATCACTTTCTTTTTTTGCTTTACGTGTTGCCATCATTGCTTTTCTTTTTGTGGCATTTTCTAGATTTATTTTTTTAATTTCAGCTTGCTGAGACTCATTTAAATCTAAAAACAAAGTCATTTTTTTCGTTTTAAGGGTTGCCATATCTTCCGCAGAAAGATTCATCATTTTTTGATGTCTTTCTTGCTTACTTGGTCTTTCATTGTTTTGTTCTTGAGCAATTGCTTGTATCCCTATAAAGGCTATGGCAATTAGTATTAGCTTTTTCATTTTTAATAAAAATTTAAATTAATTACTAGTATGACATAGAAACTTTATAATGGTTTAAAAACGATCTGGATTTTAACGACACATTAACAAATCTTATAGATTTGAATGAAAGAACAGATGTTTTGCTATTTTGAAATTGGAAAGGTAAGACTTATACCTGTTTGAAAATCGGGAGCATTGTTTACCAAAAAATCTTCTTTAATATATATTGATAATTTTAATCTTGGTCGACCATAAGTATATACGAAATTCCATGTAGATTGGGCATTGTATAATGTGCCTACGCCATTATACCAACCCCCGTTTATTTCGCGCCATTTGCCAAGTAATTTGTAATAATCAGCTTCTTTTTTTTTGTTATAACGTGATTGGGCCTGGTAGTTAACCCCAAAGGCATTATAATTTCCTTTTTTGGTATATTTTGTTATTTCAATATTGGCTTCTAAAGTGCCTAAGTATGGATTATTCCCTAAATCTATAACCTCTTTAAAATTAATTAAGTTTTTACGTAACAGGTTTGTTCCTAAAGCGATATTAAGTTCATAATTATTTTTTAGGTGTATTTTTTTTATAGCGTTTGCCGAAAGTCCAAAGTCTACCGATGAATTAAATTTAGAGGTGTTAAGCCCAAAATGACTTCCAAAATTGATGAATATATTTCTAGTTTTATTTATTGAAAGTGTGGGGTAGTAATAATAGTTAAACTCTAAACCTCCAATAAAAAAATCATTATTGTTAAGTTCAAGTGTTCTGCCGTTTCTGTCAATATATTTAAAATTAACTTGATTCAATCCATAATAGCGTCTACCGTAAGGGTCTTCACCACCAGCTATATTGCTGTGAAACCATTCAATACTTTCATCACCAGTAAAAAATGAAAACGGGTATTTTCCTTTAGTAATTAAATAAGAACGTAAGGTAATGCCCAATTCGTGTTGTTTTGCTAATGGTATATTAATACCGACTCTAAACTCTTTAATTACGGCATCAATAACAATGTTCATATAATCAGCAGGAGTAGTTTCCTGGTCAACAAAGTTAAAACGCCTATCGTGCCAAATAACTTGACTTAGTTGTTCTCTTACTTGAGGATCCTTAGGAAAATATGCTTCAACAAAAGGGTGGAAATTATTTCCGCTAGTTGAGTTAAAAGTTAAGCTTGTCTTTTTTAAAGGTATAAGTTTAAAATTGGTACTTATTCTAGAACTAAAAATACCAAAATGATGGGTCGATAAAAGGTTAGGGTTTTCTATCCCATTTTTAATCGATAAGCTATCTTTTTCTTGCGCTATTATAAATGAACTGTGAATACAGATTACAATAAAAAGTATTTTTTTTAGCATCGCGCAAAAATAAGTAAAGTTGAAATATAAATAATTATCTAGTTGTTAATTCTTGCTATGCTAGTATGTCTTAAACATATAATAATAGCTACATTAACATTGTTTTTGTAGATTATTACTAACCTTAAAGTGTTAAACCCATTTATTGTATATTAGTATTCTAACAAATTTACAAGATGCCATATTGGTTAAACATTGTTATCAGTATTCTAATAGTTTATATAGTTATTAGTATTGCTTTGTATTACTTACAAGATTACATGTTGTTTAAGCCAGAAAAGCTTCCTAAGGATTTTAAGTTTTATTACGAAAACCAAAATATAGAAGAGCATAATCTTGAAACTAGAGATGGGGCAGTAATAAATGGGATTCTTTTTAAACCTAAAAGCGAATCTAAGGGTATTGTGCTGTATCTTAAAGGAAATTCTAAAAGCATAAAAGGCTGGGGGAAGTTTGCTGTCGATTTTACCAGACATGGTTATAACGTTTTGATGGTTGATTATCGTGGTTTTGGGAAAAGTACAGGTAGGCGTTCTCAAAAAGCCATTAAAAGAGATTTACAAGAAGTATATAATAAGATAAAAGAACGTACCACTGAGGATAGAATTATTTTATACGGACGTTCATTAGGCTCAGGATTTGCGGCAAAGTTGGCGTCTATGAATCATCCTAAAATGTTGGTTTTAGATGCACCGTATTATAGTTTAACTAAAGTTACTGCTCGCTATGCGCCTTTTATGCCGTTATCTTTGCTTATAAAATATCCGTTACCTACTTATAAATGGTTGAAATATGTACAGTGTCCTATTCATATTATTCATGGAACTAATGATAATTTAATCCCTTATAAAACCAGTGTAAAATTATCCAAAGTAAAGCCTAAGCTCACCAAGTTACATACTGTGATTGGAGGTGGTCACAAAAATTTAAATAACTTTGAATCGTATCATAACATGATTCAAGATATATTAAATAGCAAATCTCAAGATATCGATTTATCAACGACTAGTATTCATGTTAAACACACCTCGAAACCAAATAAAACAAAAGCTTAAAAAAATAGTTATTGTTTTAATTAGCCTTTATCTTATGGTTGGAACTTTATTATGTTTTTTTCAAGAGAAATTGATGTTTTTACCAACTGTATTAGCACAAGATTATAAGTTTCAATTTTCATATCCATTTGAAGAATTATTTTTTAATACTGAAGATGATACTGTTATAAATGCTATTCATTTTAAAGTAGAAAAGCCTAAAGGGGTGATACTTTATTTTCATGGAAATGCAGGTGATTTGTCACGTTGGGGGATTATTGCCGAATATTTTGTTGAAAAACAATATGACGTGTTGGTTATGGACTATAGAACCTATGGAAAAAGCATTGGAAAGTTAAGTGAACAAGCGCTTTATAATGACGCCCAATATTGTTATGATTATTTAAAGGATGGTTATGTTGAAAGTGATATTACAATTTATGGTCGTTCTTTAGGAACAGGAATTGCCTGTTATGTATCCTCAAAAAACAAACCGAAACAACTTATTTTGGAAACACCTTATCATAGTGTTTTAGATGTGGCGCAATCAAGATTTCCTATGTTTCCGGTAAATCGACTTTTAAAATATAAGCTACCAAGTTATCAATATCTTAAACAAGTTAATTGTCCTATTTTGATATTTCATGGAACAGAGGATGCAGTGGTGCCATTTGCTTCAGCTGAAAAATTATATGATGTTTCTATAAAGGAACAAACAACCTTTATTTCTATTGAAAATGGAAACCATGGTGATTTAATAAACTTTGATTTATATCATTCTACAATAAAAGTTATACTTCCATAAGTGTCTTAAAAAATTAACATATCTCTTTTTTTATCTTAAACAAAGCATAAAACATTGACTAATAGTGTTAAACATTCATAAATAGATGTAACAATTTGGTTTTGGGTACGTCAATTGCTATATATAATCAAATCAAAAACTATAACAATTATGATCAAATTAGCATTTATTTTTAGCGCGTTGTTTGCGGTAAGCTCAACAACAATTACGAACGAAAACTTAGAATACCCTATTACTGAGTGTGAATCTTCAATTTTAGAAGAAAACAAATTAGAAGCACCACTATTTATTTTTAACTATGATAAAGAACCTACAGATATTGACTGGGATAAGATTGAATTGTTTGAAATAGAGGAAGAGGTCGTGTTAGGTTTTGATACCAAAGCCTATTTGCCACAAGGATTTAACCCATTAAAGGGTTTGCATGATTTGGACTGGAATAAAATTGAATTACTTGAATTAGAGGAAGAAGTTGTTTTAGATTTTGATACCAAAGCCTATTTGCCACAAGGATTTAACCCATTAAAGGGTTTGCATGACTTAGACTGGAGTAAAATTGAGTTATTTGAAATAGAAGAAGAAGTTGTTTTAGGTTTTGATACCAAAGCCTATTTGCCACAAGGATTTAACCCATTAAAGGGTTTGCATGACTTAGACTGGAGTAAAATTGAGTTATTTGAAATAGAAGAAGAAGTTGTGTTAGGTTTTGATTCCAAAGATTATCTGCCAACAAATTTTAACCCTTATTTAAACACGTGTGCTTTAAGTAAAATTAACTTTAATAATATCTAAATTTTCTTAAAAAATTAACAAAACTTAGCTATTCTCTAAAAGAAACTATAAAAAACTGTAGATCTCTGTTAAACATTTCTAAAAGGCTTCTTTAGAAGAAAATAATTGAGTCTATTTGCACAGAGTTTAGTTAATAAGTTTAGTTAGTTGGTTAGTTAAAAAAAGCCAGTAATTTTAAAATTACTGGCTTTTTAATTTTTCATTGTTGAGTAATACTTATAAGATGCTAACAAATAACCCATCATCCGTTTTTTCAACTTTTGCAAGACTATTTTTGGTTAATTCCTTTATGGTTTTATCCCATTTTTTATTTGATAAATTAGATTGTGTTTTTAAATCAACTAGCATTAATTTTTCAGCTTTCTTTAAAACTTCAAAAACAGCTTTGGCATCATCGCTAATAGCTAATGCTTTTTTTTCAGGTCGCATTTGCGGAAAGAACAATACCTCTTGTATCGATTGGTTGTTGGTTAAAAACATAATCAATCTATCCATACCAATGCCCATTCCTGATGTTGGTGGCATGCCATATTCTAAAGCGCGTAAAAAATCGTGATCTATAAATTCAGTGGCCTCATCATCACCTTTTGCAGCCAGTTTTAATTGGTGTTCAAACCGTTCGCGTTGGTCAATTGGGTCGTTAAGCTCAGAATATGCATTAGCTATTTCTTTACCACAAACCATCAATTCAAAACGCTCTGTTAATTCAGGGTTATCGCGGTGCTCTTTACATAGGGGACTCATTTCTTTAGGGTAGTCTGTAATGTAAGTTGGTTGTATATAATTACCCTCACATTTTTCACCAAATATTTCATCAATAAGCTTGCCTTTTCCCATGGTGTTATTTACTTCAATCCCTAAATCTTTGGCCGCTTGTCGTATATCATCTTCAGTTTTACCAGTAATATCAAAACCGGTAAAATGCTTTATGGAATCTGCCATAGTTACTCTGGCATATGGCGCCTTAAAATCTATTTCATGCTCGCCAAACGTTGCTTTGGTAGTTCCGTTAACAGCAATAGCACAATGCTCAAGTAAACGTTCACAGAAGTCCATCATCCAGTTGTAGTCTTTATAGGCTACATAAATTTCCATAGCCGTGAATTCTGGGTTGTGAGTTCTGTCCATACCCTCGTTTCTAAAGTTTTTGGAAAACTCATAAACGCCATCAAAACCACCTACAATTAATCGTTTAAGATATAGCTCATTAGCAATTCGCATGTACAACGGAATATCTAAAGCATTATGGTGTGTAATAAACGGGCGTGCTGCAGCACCTCCAGGAATGGGTTGTAAAACAGGGGTTTCAACCTCGAAATATCCAGCATCATTAAAAAATGAACGCATGGCATTAAATAATTTGGTGCGTTTTACAAATACATTTTTTACATGTGGATTCACCACCAAATCAGCATAACGCTGTCTGTAACGTTGCTCTGGGTCAGTAAAAGCATCATATATCACACCATCTTTTTCTTTAGGTAGTGGCAATGGTTTTAAAGATTTGCTTAACAGTGTGAAGTCTTTAACTTTTACCGTTTTTTCTCCTACTTTAGTAGTGAATAATTCGCCTTCAATTCCAACAAAATCTCCAAAATCCAATAGCTTTTTAAAAACATCATTGTATTTGGTTTTGTCTTCGCCAAGGCAAATTTCATCTCTGTTAAAATACACCTGTATTTTACCTTCGGCATCTTGTAATTGTGCAAAACTTGCTTTCCCTTGCACTTTTATCATCATTAAACGACCAGCAATAGTAACCTGTTTACCTTCCTCAAATTGGTCTTTTACCTGTTTAGAGGTGTAATTTAGGGGGTATAAATCTGCTGGGTACGGATTAATACCTAATTCGCGTAATTTTACTAACTTTTCTCTTCGTACAAGTTCTTGCTCTGATAATTGCGACATAATCTATGCTCTAGCTGTGAATTTTAAAGGCACAAAGATAAACATTTGATTAACGATTTACGATTATTGATTTACGATTTTTTTTTGGAACTTGCCTTCTAGTAGGTTATTGCTCCTGATAGCTTTTGGGACTAAATTCCTAGCGCTAAAATGTAACAAACAACATACTTTTACGTCAAATAGGTAAATCATCAATTAAAATCAATCAAAAATGAGTTTCTGGAGAGTTTTACTGTCTATTATTTGTCCACCTTTAGCTGTTATTGATAAAGGTTGCGGTTCTATTATTATTGTCTTCTTATTATGGCTTTGTGGCTGGGTGCCTGGAGTCATTGCCGCACTGGTTATACTTAATAACCCTAAAAATTAAAACATAAAAATATCGTAATTTTGCAGCCTATGAATAAAAAAATAGAGCTTCAGGATTTAGGGCTTAAGGACTATAAGCAAACTTGGGATTACCAAGAGCAATTGTTTAAAGGTATTGTAGATACTAAAATTAAAAATAGGCGAGAGGATGCTGGTTTAGTAACCAATAATTATTTCTTGTTTGTTGAGCATCCGCATGTGTATACTTTAGGTAAAAGTGGTGATATGTCTAATTTGTTGGTTGATGAAGCTCAACTAAAAGCTAAAAACGCAACTTTTCATAAAGTGAATCGTGGAGGGGATATTACTTATCATGGCCCTGGTCAAATTGTAGGTTATCCTATTTTGGATTTGGATAACTTTTTTACCGATATTCATAAATACTTGCGTTTTTTAGAAGAAATGATTATTCTAACGCTTGCCGAATATGGTTTAAAGGCAGAACGTAGTCTTGGTGAAACTGGTGTTTGGTTAGATGTTGGAACGCCATTTGCTCGTAAAATTTGTGCTATGGGCGTTCGTGCCAGTCGTTGGGTCACGATGCATGGTTTTGCACTCAACATCAATGCCAATTTGGGGTATTTTGATTTAATGATTCCTTGTGGTATTCGTGGTAAAGCGGTAACGTCTTTAAATATTGAGTTAGGCAAAAAAGTAGTTGATGAAGCTGAGGTTAAAGATAAACTGCTTAAGCATTTTAGTAAGCTTTTTGAGGCAGAGTTTTTATAGGTTTTAGTGTTTTTAGTCACTTTTTTAACATCAGCTCAATAATACCAATTTCTATCAATAGAAAATAAAGTCTATTTTTTTGAACAGTTATAAGCCATTACTAAAAGAGTGTATAGCCAAAAATAAAGGATGTGCTTTTGTAATCGGAATGCCAAGAAGGATCATCATTCAGTAACTCTCTACTATTTCCTAATCTTAACTCTAAACTAAATTTGTTCATGAATTTATAACCAATACCAAATGCTAAATTCATATTGGATACGATGTCTAAATTAATTAATTCACCACCTTCCTCTCTTTTTGCAGATATTTTTGTTGATATTGGAGCATCAAAAACTAATGCAGCATTAACAAATAATTTTGAGCTTTTATTTAAAAACATGTAATGCCTAACACCAATTGGTATTTCTATTGATGAATAATCTATGTTTACTGTAGACTTTTTATTTTCTATTGGTGATATTAAATACGTTATTTCTTGATCTGTTTTGAAATATTGATAAGTGGGTTCAATAATTATGGCCCATTTGTTTTTATTGAAAGGCATAATAATCTCAGCTTCAATTCCTAATCTAAAATTCGATTGGTTATCAAATTCAGTGTCTAAATCAAAAAGACTAGTAACGTTATTATCTAACTCACAAGATAAATTGTTTAAGCCAGGTCTTACGGATATACTTAAAAGTTTTTTTCTATTTAATTTTTTAGATTTCTCAAAGTTTGTAAAGTTTGATTTATCGCAATTATTATACTTAGTAAAGAAATTAACTAAATCTCTTTTTTTGTACTTCAGCCTTTCTATTTGGCTTAAAGAAATAGCTTTACATTTTAAATTACTCCAAAGCTGCTGTTTGTATTGGTTATTCTCAGCGACTTCACTCTTGTCGTATTTTTCGTAGTTTGGATATGTTAAATAACTTTTAAAGACTAATTGCTCAAGTTTATGATTATCAGATTCATAAAAATATCTTTTTAAATTCGATTTTTCATAATAAAACAAACTAGCCTTCCCTTCTATCAAAACTGCTAAAAAAAGAGTTTCTTCAACAAAAATAGGTCCTTTTTCTATTGATAAATAATTAATACTTTCACGTGACTTATCAATTTTAACATGATGTCGGATATATTTAGATTTACCTAGAATGCTAAACTCTTTAATGTTAGTAATAGTAGTGGTTACAGGCTCTGAATTTTCTGTGAGTTTATATTCAAAATCTGTTGGGTTGTTTTTCCAATCTAAATTTTTAATTAAACAGTTTACTTTTTTACCAGCGTTGTTGATGTAATAACCTTTTTCAAAAGATACTTGAGAGAATGTATTGATGCTAAGTAAGATAGCTATTGTAAATAGAGCGTTATTAATTTTCATGTTTTGGTTGATGTTATTTCTTATTCAAATGTAAGTTTATTTCTTTTAAGTTACGAAGCTTTTACAGTTAATTTGAATAAGGTTTTAAAAAAAAAGTATATTCTATTTTTTTTAAAGGATATATAATTTTATTAATCTTCAGCATTGAAAAACACCTTGTAATAGTGCATTTTCTTTTCATCATCATAACCACGTTCTAAATATTCGGCAGAAGCATCTGGCGCATCAATGTCCAGTTTTATTTGTATGTTGGTATCAAGTTTAATATCCGTTTTAATTTTTCTTTTTTCTTTAGTTACAACAGCTTCTGCTAAGTCAAATTGGTTTCTAATGATTAGGCTTTGTTCGTCTTCAAATTCTTTTTTATAGTTGTCGAACTCCCTTTTGTGTTTATCGTCTTCAAACAATTCATCTTTAAAACGTTCTATGTTTATCACTTCATTTTCTTTAAAAAAATCAATGGTCTTTGCCAAAAATGTGTTTTGTTCTTGTGGACCATAATTGGTTTTTAAGACTTCAGTAGAAAAGTCTTTACAAAGCTCTATATACTGTTGTGTGTGGTTATTGGCATCATCGGCATATTTAATATTTAAAAAATGGTTAATCCAATATTGCGCATCATAACTATTATTATCAACACTTAAAACAATATGGCCTTCGCTATCCGATTGATTTAAAATTAAGCAACCTTTGTCTACTTTTTTAGAGCTAATACCTTTTTGCACTAAAACATCATAACTGTTATTTTCTAAATAGGTTTGGAAAAAATTAACTTTACTTTCAATTTTAAAAATACCAATAGCATTGGTTGTTATATCTTTAAACTCAATACCTTCAAACATAACAATTAAGACATCGCCTGTTTTTATTTGTGCAGAACTGGATTGCTCATATAAATGTGTGACTATATGTTTTGAAATTTCAACAAAACCCGTTTCATCATTAAACATTTGCGCACTGTAACTGTTAATTTCGTTAAGAGATATGTTGGCATGATGATTAAAACGATAACTCTGTACCACACTACCAAAAGGTCTTAATAGGAACGGTAACATTAAATCGTAGCTAGCTTCATCAAAATCGACGGTCTTATTTGAAAAAGCATTTTTAGTATCGTTGAATTTATTACCAACCTTATGAATAATGAATTGAGAAATAGAGGCGTTTTTTCTTGAAATCATGTTTGTTCTATCTAGATATTAGGTCGAGCGCAGTCGACACCTATTTTGATTTGTTGTTATTTAAGAACCTCTCGATTGCGCTCGAGCGGACACAGCGTTAATTAATATGCAATACTATTAAATTAACTTGAAATTACATCAAAAAAAGAGCGCCAAAGCATCACACTTTGGCACTCTAGATTCGAGGACTTATTTTTGATGGTTAAAAACCGTTATCTATTAAAACCTGTAAGTTTAGGATATCTCATGGTTTATGATTTTTGTTATAAGAATATTATTAACGTTAAAAATCTCAACGTTATTTTTCGGTTGTTTTAAGGATTTTGTTTGTGCTTTAATAGGTGGTATTATCAATAATGCAACCATCCAAAAAGTTAGGATGCCTAATGCATTTTTTGAAAATTTCATGTGTAAAGAATTGATTAATAGCTGGTATAAATATAAAAATTATTTTTTTTAAATGCGTTAAAAGTCTGGAAATAAAAATTAACACCTAATTAATTTGATAAAGTATTATGGAGTTATCTTCACCTTTAGTAATAAATTCTAAATTTCGGTCTTTATCAATATTGTCAAGTGTTATAGAAGAGCTTCCATATACAGGAAAGTTGGAAAGTAATTTTGACTGGCTATCGTAGAGATAAATTTTATGTGATTGTAAATCTGTGGTTGAAACATAAATTTTATCTTGAATATAAAAGAGTTTGGGGTTTGAGTAATCACCAAAATCTAGCTCAGTCGTTTTGTTTTTTATGGTAAGGCGGTTTTCGCTTTGGGTAACAAGGGTTTTGCTTGTCGTTTCAATATTGTGTTTCTCAGAAAGATTTAAGTTTTTTGTTGTGACGTTTCCTCTAGTATCAATAGATACTAAATTACCAGTTAAGGTTGTTGTTGTAAAAGTATTTTTATAAAGGAAAACAGGTTGGTTGGAGTAGTTGTTTGATGTTTTTGGCGTCACTCTGGTTTTACCAGTTCTATCCAGAATGTAAAACTTGTTTTGGGTTTTAAAAGCAATATAGTCTTTGCTTCCCATTCTAAAATGCTTTGGCTGGCAAACAATACGGCTGTTAGCAGATTTAAATAAAAAACCTTTCACAATTTTAGCTTTTACATTATACATTAAAAGGTTTTTACCTTGAGTAACTAATAATCTATAGTTTTTTCGCTTATCATAATCAAAAACCGCTAATGGTTCTGTAATTTCGTCATTGAATTTTGCTGGAAAAGGTCCTACATTCTTTCCGTTTCTATCAATCACATAAACTCTACTCGGGGTTGCAAAAGCAAGTTGAAGCCTACCGTTTTTATAGATGTCAATTTGTTTAATACGTCCTAAAACGGAGCCTTGCAATTGTTTTTTCCATAGAATTTTTCCTTTATTGGAAATTAAGTATAGATTATTGTTTATGTCTTGAACCACGATTTCTTTCTGTTTAGTAATATGGTTTTTTACAAATTGGGGGTCATTTAAAAGTGCTTTATCTAGTTTTATATTCAATTCTTCTGAAACAGAATTTGTAGATGCTCTGGTTTTACTCTTTTTTATAATACCATTTATGTGGGCAAAATTATTATCGTAAACAAATTGAATAGCAGAGGCATTGTAATTTGTTAGTTTGTAAATTTGCTTTTCTTTAAGGTTTTTATTTAATATAGATTTTAAAGTTGAAGGACTAACAACTTGCGTAAGCGAAGCAGCGTTACTTAGTTTTTCTTTTATGTCTTTAAAGTAACTTTTATCAGAAATAGTGGTTTTGTTTTGATAGTTAACAATAATATTTTGAAGCATTTCTAAATGATCAGAAAACACAAAAAAATTGTCTAAAACACAATACATGTTTGCGCTATTATATGTTATTAAAGGGTTAAACGTTTTTGCAAATACTACTGGTTGGTTAAAGCTAAAAATATCAGTTTCACGATATGTTTTAATAACGTTTTGTTCATTTAAAAGGGCGTCTTTGGTGGCAATAACATCAGTTGAGTTTAAAACGATAGCGCGGTCATTACCTTCATAGATAACACCAATTTCAATAATATCATCAAAAACCGTGGTGGTATTAGTTATAGAATCTTTTTTGTTGAACGTCATTAAATTTGTTTCAATAGTTTTAAAGTTGTCAAAAGTAAAACTCATAAAGCCATCACTATTAGATGGTGTTATATTTTGAATTTGAGTATCCTGTGGTATGGTATTTTTAAAAATATTAATTAAGCTTTTTGTAGAATCTGTAGCTTTTGTAATACCATTAAAGTAAAACTCATTTTGGTTTATTTCAACATCAGCAGCTATGTAATTTGTAAACATTTTTAGCGAAAGCGAATCTTCAATAAAAAAAGATTTTACAAAAGTGTTATTAGGTTTTAAAACAACGGAAAATGTTTTGTCATGACTAGTGGTATTGTATATCTTATTTAATTTTTGGTGTTTATTTGAATTATCAAACAGATTGTTGATAATAGTCTTTGAAGACGAAGCAAAAAAGGTGCTGTCAATTAATGTACTATAGAATATATGCTTGTTGATTGTAGATTTTGTAATCGTTTTGTTTTTATAGTTAAGTGTTTCTTTTATGAAATTTGGTAAAGAATCCGTTGTAAGAAGGCCTTCATTATATTTTGTAATTATGGAATACTGAACGCTGTCATTTAAATCTTCAGAAAAGCAAATTAAAATTTCACCTAAAGGATTTATATAAGATAAGGGTTTTAGCTTGTTTTCTAAATTTTTATATGTATTGTTTTTGGAAAGTCTTTGTAGAAAATCACTATTATTTATACTGCTTTTTAAACTCTCAAGATTAGATGTTTTTATGATTATTGATGCATTTTCTGGAACAAAATCAATAAGTGTGGTTCGGCTAGATTTCGTATTAGAACAACTAAAAAAGGAAATAAGTAGAAGGGAAAAGCAAAAGAACCTCATGGATTTAATAAATTTCTGTAAATATAAAAACTTATACCATTTCAACTTAAAAAGCTCTCAAATAAAAAGCAGTAATTTTTATTTTGAAGTATAAACAGAAAAGAACAATTTTTAGGGTTGTTTTTAAGTTGAAATGGTATTATAGGTTTAACTTTAATTGTTTAGGTAATAATCTAAACGATTTTCTGTGGTATTTAGTTATACCATATTTTTTTATAGCAGCCCGATGCTCTTTAGTAGGATAACCTTTGTTTTGTTTCCAGTTATACATAGGGAATTCTTTGTGAATGCTATGCATATATAGGTCGCGGTGCGTTTTTGCCAAAACGGAAGCTGCAGCAATACTTAAATATTTAGAGTCCCCTTTAATAATGGTTTCAAAAGGAATATCTTTATAGGGTTTAAATTTATTACCATCAACAATTATAAATTTAGGTATGGGTTTTAATTTGTCAATAGAAAGGTGCATGGCTAAAATAGAAGCATTTAAAATATTGATTTTATCAATGTCTTCTTGAAATACATGAGCAACCCCAAAACACAAAGCTTGGTATTCAATAATAGGCTTTAAAATATCACGTTTTTTTTCACTGAGTTGCTTCGAATCATTTAAAATTAAATTTTTGAATTTTTTTGGAAGAATAACAGCAGCAGCTGTTACAGGCCCTGCAATGCAGCCACGTCCAGCTTCATCTGTGCCACATTCCAATATAGAACTTGAATGATTTAATAATAACATAAAGCAAAAATATCGATAAATCTAGAATTATAGCAATAGAATTGCGATACCTATATAATATGTTTACTCTGTTTTTTATAATAACCCGAACTAAAAACCTGTTTTGAGTAAACGCTTTAAAAAATAATATATTAAATAGCGTATATTTTATTGATTTAATAATCTTAAAAAACTAGAATTTATCTAGTCTTAATTTTTTTTCTTGCAATTCTTTGTTTTTTAAATATAATATATAGATGTTTGTAACTGACTAACTCAAAATAAATATTCTCAATTCATCATTTAAACAAGATGATTAATATTTAAAAGAAAGCCAGCAATATTAGCTGGCTTTCTTTATTTAAAATATTTACTCGCACTTTACGTTCAAATAATTACTTTTGCTTCGTAAAAAAAGAGTTGCCAAATACCATAAACTAAAATTTGTTATTTGTTATAAGCTTAATATGAGAAAAGCATCAAAACCTAAAAAAGGAAACAGAAATAAACAGATGAATAAAATACTATTAACATGCCTGTTTCTTTTTTTAACAAATAGTATTGTTGCACAAATAAACCCCGATAGACCTTCGCCTATTACAAATAGATCTTCAGTAACACAAGATAGTTTAAGTACAAGTTCAAAAATTAGTACGAGTATTAAAAACTTAAAAAACCCTAAAGCCAAAATAGAAGACTATCTAATCATATCACATAAAAACGATACGACTTATGTAGACACCACATTAACCATACAAAAAGATTATAAATTCAATTATTTGCGAAAAGATGATTTTGGTTTAATACCATTTTCAAACCTGGGGCAAACCTATAATAGTTTAACCTATAGTTTTGAAAGTACAAGCCTAATGCCTGGTTTTGCTGCACAAGCCAGACATTTCAATTATATGGAAATTGAAGATATAAATTATTATCGCGTACCAACACCATTAACCGAACTTTTTTTTAAAACAGCCTTTGAGCAAGGACAGCTGGCTGACTCGTTTTTTACCGTAAATACATCACCTCGGTTTAATTTTTCAGTAGCCTATAAAGGCTTACGTTCTTTAGGAAAATACCAACACATATTAACAAGTACTGGTAACTTTAGAGTAACATCAAATTATAGAACCAAAAATGATCGTTATAATGTTAGAGGGCATATTGTCATGCAAGATCTATTAAATCAAGAAAATGGTGGGCTTCAAGATGATCAAGTTGAACTTTTCGAATCTGGAGAAGAAGAATTTTTAGATCGTTCTATTTTAGAGGTAAATTTTGAAAACGCAGAAAGTATATTAAAAGGGAAACGTTTTCATTTAGATCATAACTATAAGGTGTTTAATAAAGTTGTTGAGAAATATCTTCCACAAACATTAAATGACTCAACCTCAAAAAGTAGGTTGGCTGTAAGGCATATTATGTCATTTGAAGATAAGTATTTCCAGTATGATCAAACATCAGCAAGCACCAATTTTTTTGGAGAAGCTTTTAGAAACTCTGGTTTGCAAGATAGAGCCACATTAGAGAATTTTTATAATCAAGTACAGGTCGATTACTTTAATAATGTATTAGGTAATTTTCAGTTTAACATCAGTAACAACAATTATAATTATGGATATGATAAGTTGGTGATTCTAAACGGAAACACTATAACGAATAGGTTAAAAGGTAATATCTTTGCGGCAGGAGGTAAATATCATAAACGCTATAAAGGCTTTGACTTGCAAGGTGAATTAGGAGTCAATATATCGGGCGAATTTGATGGTAATTTCCTTAAAGCACATGTCATATTTAAATTGAATGATGAAATTGGGGCAACAGTATCCATCAATCATAGCTCTAAAGTGCCAAATTACAATACCCTATTGTATCAAAATAATTATTTGAATTATAATTGGCAGAATAATTTTAATAATATCGAAACCCAGCAACTCGCACTTAAGGTGCAATATAAAGAGTACGTCAAGTTAACGGCAGACTTTAATACTATAAATGACTATGTGTATTTTAAAAGACATGAAACTACACTGCAAGTTCAGCCTTTCCAAAATAATAAAACAATTAACTATTTAAGGTTTAAATTAGAAAACGAAATCAAGTTTGGGAATTTAGCACTCAATAATACCGTGCTCTATCAAACAGTAGATGATGAAAATAACACATTAAATGTTCCCGAGTTTACAACCAGAAACACCTTGTATTATTCCAATCATATATTCAAAAAAGCATTATATCTCCAAACAGGAATAACCTTTAATTACTTTACTAAGTATTATATGAATGCTTATAATCCATTATTGGCAGAATTCTATGTGCAAAATGATAGGGAATTTGGAGACTTCCCGCGTTTAGATTTCTTTATAAATGCAAAAATCCGCCAAACACGTATCTATTTAAAAGCAGAACATTTCAATTCATCATTTACAGGCTATAACTACTATTCGGCACCACACAATCCATATCGAGATTTCACAGTACGTTTTGGTGTTGTTTGGAATTTCTTTTTATAATATTTAAGTAGGTGTAATTTTTATTATGGGTTTCCCCTTCCTAGGATTAAGGTCTGTTTTTCTGCAGTGGTTTTTTTATGTTTCAAATAGGTAG